>JBOGZL010000132.1:0-17109 GCA_050697195.1 Solirubrobacterales bacterium | reverse complement strand
AGGCGGAGCCGGACGTCGACGCCGATGCGCTCGTCCGGCTCGAGCGCGAGTGTCCCATCGTGCGGTGGCGACGGCGCAACCTGTTCTTCGGCGGCGTTCACGCCGTCGCGCGGGACCCGGCGTCCGGCGGGCTGCGCGGCGGGGGCGATCCCCGCCGCGGCGGGGCGGTCGTCGTCCTCTAGGCTTCGTCGGAGTGGCCGGGAGGTGGCATCTCGCGCAGGTAAACATCGCGATACCCCGCGAGCCGATCGACTCACCCGCGCTCGCCGGGTTCGCGGCGATGCTCGAGCCGATCAACGCCCTCGCCGACGACGCGCCGGGATTTGTGTGGCGACTCCAGGACGAGTCCGGAGACGCGACCTCGATCCGCGCGTTCGACGACGAGCGGCTGCTGATCAACATGTCAATGTGGGAGTCGATCGAGGCGCTGTGGGCGTTTGTGTACGACTCCCGCCACCTCGACGTGATGCGCCGTCGTCGCGAGTGGTTCACGCGCCTGGCCGATGCCCACCAGTGCCTGTGGTGGATTCCCGCCGGCGAGCTTCCGACGACCGACAAGGCGCGGCGTCGTATCGATCGCCTGCAGGCGAACGGCCCTGCCCCCGAGGCGTTCACGTTCAAGCAGCGCTACGCGCCCCCCGACGCGGCCTTCTCCGAGCCCGTCGTGGATGATCGCGAGCCCTGTCCCGCCGGCTGAGCCTCGGCAACGGGGAGAATGCGGGGAGTTGATCGACTTCGAGGCCGAGGGCCTTCTCGATGGGCTGGACGGGCGCGAGCGCGAAGCGCGCATGCGGCTGCTCGAGGAGCTGGCGGCGGAGGGAGTCCCGCTCGACGAGCTCAGGCGGGCCGTCGCGGAGGATCGCCTCGCGCTGCTGCCCGTCGAGCGAGTGCTCGAGGGGGGTGGCCCCCGGTACACCGCGGCCGAGGTCGCCGAGCGAGCCGGTGTCGAGGTGGGGTTGCTCGAGCGTCAACGGCGGGCGCTCGGGCTCTCGGTGCCGGCTCGCGACGAGCGCGTGTTCAACGAGCAGGACGTCGAGGCCGCGCGCCGTCTGAGGGCGTTCCTCGAGGCCGGGCTCCCCGAGGATGGGGTGTTCGAGGTCACACGGGTAGTCGGCATGGGCATGGCGCAGATCGCCGCGGCGACCAGGGAGCTGATCGCCGAGGCGCTGCTGAGGCCGGGGGACACCGAGCGCGACGTGGGGCGGCGCTACGCGGAGGCGGCGCGGAGCCTTGGGCCGATGATCGGGCCGCTGCTGGAGCACGTCTTCTACCTCCACCAGCGCGAACAGGTACGAAGCGAGGTCGTGGGCGCGGCCGAGCGGGAGGCGGGCAGCCTTCCCGGATCGGCCGAGGTCGGCGTCTGCTTCGCGGACATCGTGGGGTTCACGAGACTCGGAGAGAGCCTCCCGCCCGAGGAGCTCGGCGCCGTCACAGGGCGCCTCTCCGAGCTCGCCGGCGAGGTCGCGGGCCCTCCGGTGCGGCTCGTGAAGCTGATCGGGGACGCCGCGATGCTCGTCTCTCCCGAGACCGATCCGCTGCTCGACGCCGCTCTGGCCCTCGTCGAGGAGGCCGAGGCCGAGCGAGAGGGGTTCCCGCTCCTGCGCGCCGGAGTCGCGCACGGGAGGGCGCTCCCGCGGGGAGGCGACTGGTACGGGCGCCCGGTGAACGTCGCGAGCCGGATCACCGCGATTGCCTACCCCGGGAGCGTGCTGTGCGCGTCCGAGGTGCGCGAGGCGGCGGGCGACGGCTACGGGTGGTCGTCGGCGGGGTCGCGGCGCCTCAAGGGGATCCGCGAGTCGATCCGCCTGTATCGCGCGAGACGCGGCTGAGGTCGCCTCAGCCCTTAATCACCTGTTAAGCGCTCGCTGGCAGGGTGGAGGTCGTGGTCCTGCTGATCGGGTTCGCGTTCGTGGCCGGGGCGGGCACTGCGCTCTCGCCGTGCGTGCTTCCCGTGCTGCCCGCGGTCCTCACCGCGGGGGTCACCGGCGGTCGCGGCCGTCCCGCGGGCGTGATCACCGGCCTGGTGATCACGTTCACGTTCGCGATCGTCGCGCTCGTGTACGTGATCGACGCGCTCGGGCTCCCCAACGACCTCCTCCGCACGCTCGCGATCGTGGTCCTGATCGGGTTCGGGATCTCGCTCCTGGTCCCGCCCCTCTCGGCGCGGATCGAGGCCTGGGCCTCGCGCTTCGGCGCCGCTCCGAGGATCTCGCGCAAGGAAGGGTTCAGGTCCGGTCTCGTGCTCGGGGGGAGCCTGGGCCTTCTCTACGCGCCGTGTGCCGGCCCAGTGCTCGCGGGCGTGATCACGGTCTCCGCGGCACAGGACTTCACCGTCGGAAGGCTCGCGGTGGCGATCGCTTACGCGCTCGGGTCGGCGGTCGTGCTGTACGCGCTGATGGCGGGCGGGCGGCGTCTCTCCGACCGCCTCGCCGCGTACAGGGGCCGGATCCAGGTCGCGATGGGGGCGGTGATGCTGGCGGTTGCGGCGGTGATGGTCGCCGATCTCGATCTCCGCTTTCAGCGCGCGGTTGCCGAGGACCTGCCCGCCTTCCTGCGCAGCCCCGCAGCGTCGCTCGAGGAGACCGACACGGTCACGACGGAGCTCGCGGCGCTGTCGGGAGCGCACGGAGCGGCGGAGGGCGGGGGCCGCGAGGCGGAGCGGGGCGAGGCGCTCCCCGTGCTCGGCGGAGCCCCCGAGCTCACAGACACGCAGGAGTGGTTCAACACCGCGGGCGGGCGGGGGCTGTCGCTGGCCGAGCTTCGCGAACGGGGCCGAGTGGTCCTGATCGACTTCTGGACCTACACCTGCATCAACTGCATCCGCACGCTTCCCCACCTGCGCGCCTGGGACGCCGAGTATCGCGATCACGGGCTGACCGTGATCGGCGTTCACACGCCTGAGTTCCCGTTCGAACGTGACGCCTCCAACGTCGAGGGCGCGATCGACGACTACGACCTTCGCTACCCGGTGGTCCAGGACAACGAGTTCGGCACCTGGGACGCGTTCGCGAACCGCTACTGGCCCGCCAAGTACCTGATCGACGCCAACGGCAGGATCCGGTACGCGCACTTTGGCGAGGGGGAGTACGAGACGACCGAGCGCGCGATTCGGTCCCTGCTCGGCGAGGCCGGCCGGGGCCGGCTCGGGGAGCGAGCGCATGCGCGCGCCGAGACCGCCGACCCCCGCGTCTCCACCCCCGAGACCTACCTCGGGTCCGAGCGGGCGCAGGGGTTCGTCAACGGGCCGATCCCGCCCGGGACCCACGACTTCGGCGGCCGGACAGCCGGCGAGCGCGTGGTCGAGCGGCTCCCGCCCAACGCACTCGCCTACCGCGGCCGGTGGCGGATCGAGCGCGAGTTCGCGACCGCCCTCCAGGGCGCGGCGATCGACGTCAACTTCGGGGCCCGGCGCGTGTTCTTGGTCCTCGGGTCGCCGGGCGAGCCACGGCGGATTCGGGTGCTGCTCGACGGGCGGCCGATCGCCAACCGGCTCGCCGGCGAGGACGTTCGCGACGGCGCCGTCACCGTCTCGGGCCAGCGGCTCTACCGGCTCGCCGAGCTCCCGCGTGCGGAGCGCCACGTGCTCACGCTCGAGCCCGAGCGGGGGACCGACGGATACGCGTTCACGTTCGGGTGAGCCCTAGTCGTCTCGCGCGGCCGCCCGCGCCAGCGGCGAGCCGAACCACAGCCACACGAGCGCCACGAACACGACCGCCGTCGCCACGATCGTCGTCGCGGCGCCGAACAGGTAGTCGCTGACGAGCAGCACGGCGCCGACCATCCCGAGCCCGAGAAACGCGAGCCCGCCGATCGCGAGCCGGTTGGCGCTGAACACGACGTAGGCCTTGTCGTTCGCCCGAAACCGGATCCGGTGGCGGGCGGAGGGCGCGATCAGGAGGATCGACGCCATCGCGGTGCAGAGCAGGGTCGCGAAGTAGACCTTCTCCTGAAAGTCGGTGACGTCGGGGAACCCGCTCTGAAACGGGAGCACGAGCAGGAACGCGAACAGCACCTGGACGCCGGTGATCGCGACCCGGAGCCCCTGCAGCATCTCGTCGAGGTTGCGGTCGAGGCGCTCCTTCTCGCTCTCGTCGCGTCCAACGTCCGTGTCGGCGTCGCGGCTCGCCATCGCTCCGGTATCGGTACCCGCGCGGCCGTTCGCGAAACGGACTAGGGGTTGCGAGCCGCGGCGCGCCGCTCCGCCGAGATCGAGTAGGCATGCGGTCGCGCGGCGAGGATCTCGTCGTCACTGGTCTCGATCCCGTCCGTGATCCGGGTCGGGTCGAAGACGACGATCTCCTCGTCCTCGGCGTCCGGATACGTCTTCGTCAGCTCCATCCTCCCGAGCGTCATCACCTCGCGGTCGTCCGGCCACGGGACGGTCGAATCGTCGAGCGGGTCGTCCTCGGCGGCGAGCTTGACCTGGAGCGTGAAGACCACCGGCCCGTCCGCAAGCCTCTCGGCGATCTCGTCCTGGAGGTAATCGGGTGAGGCGCCGTCGACCGCCTCGTCGGCCAGCGTGTGGAGCCCGGCGGCGGGCTCCCAGCGGTAGCGCCCGAACCTCCGCTCCCCCGCCTCGTTCTCGAACCCGAAGGCGTGCAGGCTGTTGTACTCGCAGGTCGCGTAGCTGACGGGCGGCACGAAGGTGGGCAGGATCAGCTCGAGCGCCGCCTGGGTCTCGGGGTGGGCGCCGACGAACGCGCCGATCTTCTCCATGTCCATCTCGCCGGTCGCCGGGTCGGGCTTTCGCGCGCGCACGAACTCGAGGAAGTCCTCGGCGGTGCGGACGAAGAAGACCGGAAGCGTGATCGCCACGATGTCGGTCGACTCGCCGTCGCCGATGCCGAACTGCGTCGCCATTCCCCGCCCCTCGCGGCGGCTCGCGTCACGGTCGTCGGGGTTGCCGCTTCCGTTAGAGAACCGCGCCGTGACGTCGACCGGCTCGCCCTGCATGTGGGCGGCGCGGGTCAGCTCGCGCGCCTCGGGAGCGGCGGTGAAGGTCCCGCGGCAGAAGCTCCCCTTCGCGTGGGCGGCGCGGTGCCCGGAGTGGACCCCGGACAGCTCGCCCATCGCTTCGACGATCTCCTCGTAGAGGGTCGCCACGGAGCGCAGCCTACGCGGTCCTCGCCGGCGGCGGGCGCCTCGTCTAGCGCCGCGCCGAGAGGACCAGGTTGTAGAACAGCGACGCCGGGAGGCGGGGCTCGAGCAGCGCCGCGTCGAGGCGCTGGAGTGCGAGGTAGGAGCGAAAGGCAAAGCTCTGCCATGCCCACGGGACGCGTCCCGGGTCCACGGTCGACTCCCAGCCGCGAAGCACCCAGCCGTACATGTTCGAGAGCAGCTCCTCGCCGCGGATGCGCACCGCCTCGAAGCCGGCCTCCTCGAGGAGGTCGCGGAGCTCGGTGGGGGAGAACGCGTGCACGTCCACCTCCTGCTCGAGCTTCCAGGTTTGGCGCGACTCCGGACCCGTGTCGGTGCGCCGCGGCACGCCGACGAGGCCGCGCCACAGCGGCGCGACCGCGTGGGCACCCGCCTTCGGCGCCGCAGCGAGGAGGTCGCCGTAGCGCGACGGCTCGCCGCAGAACGCGAGCGCCCCCCCGGGGCGCAGCACCCGGTGAAGCTCGGCGAACGCCGTCTCGAGCGCGGGGATGTGGTGGAGGACGGCGTGGCCGAACACGAGGTCGAAGCTCGCGTCCTCGAACGGGAGCTGCTCGGCATCGGATTCCACCGTTCGGACCTCCACCCCGAGGCGCTCGGCGGAGCCCGCTAGCTCCTCGAGCATCCCCGGCGAGATGTCGGTCGCGGTCGCGGTCTCGATCGCGCCGGCCTGGAGCAGGTTGAGCGTGAAGTAGCCGGTCCCGGCGCCGATCTCGAGCGCGTCCGAGAACGGTCGCTGGGGCCACCGGCCGAGCGCCTTGTGCATCTTCGCGCGGACCTGGGATTGGCCGGTCGGCCCGAAGTCGATCCCCCACTTGGCGTCGTACGAGCCGGCGGCCGCGTCGTGGTAGCGGACGTTCGCGTCCTTGATCCTCGCGACCGTTGCCTGCTGCGATCCGGGCACGCGGGAAGGGTAGTGCCAGTACAACTGGCAGCTCACAGTTGAAGCACGTGCAGGAAAACCAGCCGCCCGGCGTCCCCCCGCTCGAGCTCACCGGGGAGCGGACGCTCCCCAACCTCCCCGAGGAGAACTACTGGTTCCGCCGCCACCTCGCGGTGTACGAGTGGATCGCCGAGCGCTGCGGCGGGCTGCGGGTCGCCGACCTCGCATGCGGGGAGGGGTACGGCGCCGATGTGCTGGCGCGCACCGCGGCCGCGGTCGTCGGGATCGACGCGAACCCGGAGGCGCACGAGCACGCCCGGCTCCGCTACCGGCGCCCGAACCTGCGCTTCGAGCGCGGCCTGGTGGAGCGCTTCGCGGAGCGCTGCGACGCGGTCGTGTTCCTTCAAACGATCGAGCACATCGAGGACCCGGACGCGCTTCTGCGCGCGATCGCCTGCGCGGCCCCGCTCGCGTACATCTCGACCCCCAACCGGCTCACGCTCGCGCCGCCCGGCGCCGAGAAGTCCGACAACCCGTGGCACGTTCGCGAGTACACCCTCGACCACTACCGGGCGGCGCTCGAGCCGCGCTTCGAGCGGGTCGAGATCCTCGGGGTGTTCCATGCCCGGAAGCTGCGCGTCCACGAGCTCGCCCTGCGCCTCGGGTGGGATCGCGTCCACGCCGCGCTCGGGATCACGCGCCCGTTCTACGACCGGTTCGTGCCCGCGATCTCCGCTTCCGACTTCGCGCTTCGCGACGCCAACCTCGACCACGCCCTCGACTTCCTCGCAATTTGCAGGGGCCCCGCGACGGCGGACGCGGGAGCGAGCGAGCAACGAACCAAGCGCCAGGTTCGCACGCGAACCTGGCGGTGATCACCGGGATGCGAGCGAGCGGGAGCGGAGCACGTCACGGGAATGATTCTGTAGGCGATCTGGCGATCGTCCTGCATTCCCACATGCCGTATGTGGAGGGGTTCGGGACGTACCCGTTCGGCGAGGAGTGGCTGTTCGACGCCTTCGCCCGCTCGCACCTTCCCGTGCTCGACGTCGCGCAGGACGTCACGATCACCGTCACTCCCGTGCTCGCCGACCAGCTCGAGGCGCCCGGGGTAGCGGGGCGGATGCGCGCCTTCGTGCGCGAGTTCCGGCTCGAGGCCGCCGAGCGCGACCTCCGGGCCGACGCCGCGCTCGCCGGCGCGGCGGGCGCGGAGCGCGACCGCTACCGGGTGGCGCTCGAGCGGCTCGAGTCGCTCGGAGGCGACCTCCTCGAGGCGTTTCGGGCGTCGCAGCGCGATCGGGGGGTGGCGCTGATCACCTCCGCCGCCACCCACGCCGTGCTGCCGCTGATCGCGACCGCCGGTGGCCGCCGGCTTCAGATCGACGCCGGACTTCGCTCTCACGGGAGGCGGTTCGGCGCCACGCGGGGGATGTGGCTGCCGGAGTGCGCGTACGAGCCGCGCATCGACGCCCTGCTCGCCGAGCGCGGGATCGGGTTTTTCTGCGCCGACCAGTCGGCCCACGAGCAGCCGGTGGACTCGCTCGCGCCGATCCGGACCCCGGCTGGCCCGCTCGCCTACACGCTCGACTGGGAGACGGTCTCGCTCGTGTGGTCGGAGCGCGGGTATCCGTCGCACTCGGCGTACCTCGACTACCACCGGCAATCGCCGAACGGGATCCGCCTGTGGGCGGTCGGCGGCGAGCCATACGAACCCGAGGAGGCCGCCGCGCGCGCCGAGCGTGATGCGGGGCGGTTCACCGACCACGTCGCGGCGCGGCTCGCCGAGTACCGGGCTCGTCGGGGGCGGCGGGGGCTGCTCACGTTCGCGGTCGACACGGAGCTGCTCGGAGATTGGTGGACGGAGGGACCCGAGTGGCTCGCGGCGGTCCTCCGCCTCGCCCCCGAGCGCGGGATCCGCCTCGTCACGCTGGCGCGGGCGGAGGCGGATGCGGAGGGCGAGATGCGGACGCTGCGGGCCTCGACGTGGGGAGAGGGGAAGGGCCTGGTGACCTGGGACTCGCCCCCGGTCGCCGATCTCACGTGGGCGGCCCGGAGGTTGGAGCTGCGGACCCTGCGCGCGCTTTCGGGCGGAGACATGGATCGGGCCGCCGCCCAGCGCGCCGTCCGAGAGCTGCTCGCGGTGCAGGCGAGCGATTGGGCCTTCCTCGACGCGAGGCGACAAGCGGGGGACTACGCGTACCGGCGCGCCGTGGCCCACGCCGAGAGCCTGCTGAAGGCCATAGACTCCCGCGAGGTCCCCGACCCGCGCATGCGAAACCTCGCCCCCGATCTCAGCCTCTCCCCGCTGCTCGAGCCCTAGCTCGAGCCTGGCGCGAACCCCGGCACGCCGCCGCTGAGGTGACCCGAGCCCTGATCCTCTCCTGGGAGTACCCGCCCCTGATCGAGGGGGGTCTGGCCCGGCACGTCCGCAAGCTCTCCGAGAGCCTCGCCGAGCTCGGGATCGAGGTCCACGTCCTCACCCGGGGCGGGGAGGAGTCCCCGCCGGAGGAAATCGCCGGCGGAGTCGCCATCCACCGCGTGCGCGAGCCGACCCGCCCCAGCGAGCTGGGCGAGTTCGTCGCCTGGGTGGAGCGGATGAACGCCGACATGCTGGCCGCCGGCGTCGAGCTCGGGGACCGGTACGAGTTCGACCTCGTCCACGGGCACGACTGGCTCGTCGCCGCCGCGTGCGACCACCTGGCGAGGCGGTTCCGGGCGCCGCTCGTGACCACGATCCACGCCACCGAGCACGGCCGCCACCAGGGCTGGGTGGAGGACCACCCACAGTCCTACATCCACGGCGTCGAGCGCTGGATCACGAACCGGTCGGATCGCGTGATCGCGTGCTCCTACTACATGCGGGAGCAGATCGCCGACATCTTCGGGGTCGAGGAGGAGCGGGTGACGGTGATCCCGAACGGGATAGATCCCGAGGACCTGCAGCCGCACGACGCGCCGGAGCTCGAGCGCCTGCGCGCCGAGTTCGCCGCTCCCGACGAGCGCCTCGTGCTGCTTGTCGGCCGGCTCGTGTACGAGAAGGGGTTCCAGATCGCGCTCGAGGCGATGCCGAAGCTGATCGAGCGCCTTCCCGACACGCGGTTCATCGTCGCAGGCTCCGGGACGCATGAGCCGGAGCTGCGCGACCAGGCCGCCGAGCTGGGGCTGGGCGAGCACGGCACCTTCGTCGGCTGGATCGGGGACGACGTCCTGCACTCGCTGTACCGGATCGCCGACGTGTGCGTGGTGCCGTCGATCTACGAGCCGTTCGGCCTCGTCGCGCTCGAGGCGATGGCCTCGGGATGCCCCTGCATCGTCGCCGACACCGGGGGGCTCCGGGAGGTGGTCCCCCACGGCGAGGTCGGGCTGCGGTTTCGGCCCCGCGACGCCGGCGACCTGATCGAGGTCACGTCCCAGGTGCTCTCAGACGCCGCTCTCGGCCGCCGCCTGGTGACCGAGGCCCGCGCCCACGTACGGCGCTTCGACTGGCTCGACGTCGCCGAGCGGACGTCGACCACCTACGACGACGTGCTTGGAATCTCTCGGATCACCTCGGCGGGGTCCTTGTCGTCGCGGAGCCCCTTGAAGGAGGGATGACGGAGCGTGCCGGCGGCCGTCCACTCGTTGAACTCGACCTCGGCCACGAGGCGCGGCTCCACGAACTCGGCCTCGCGCGGCGGCTGGCGTCCGGTGAACGGACTTTCGTCGCGATGCAGCGGCTCCAGTAGCTCCGCCAGCCGTCTCAGGTCCCGGTCGGTGAACCCGGTCCCCACTCTGCCGGCGTACCGGAGCCCGCGCTCGCCGTCCCGATCGTCGTAGTAGCCCACGAGCAGCGCGCCGATCATCTGCTCGCGCCGGCCCCTGCCGGGAAGCCATCCCCCGATCACGACCTCCTGCGCGCGCACGTTCTTCACCTTCAGCCACGCCTTCGTTCGGCGGCCGGGCATGTAGGCGCTGTCGAGGCGCTTGGCGACGATCCCCTCCAGCCCGCGCTCGCGGGTCGCCTTCAGGAGGGCGCTGCCCTCCCCTCGGTGGTAGGAGGGCGTCTGCCAGTTCGCTCCCTCGAGCTCGAGCGCCTCGAGCAGCTCCCGTCGCTCCAAGTAGGCCAGCTCCATCGTGCCCCGTCCCTCGAGGTAGAGGAGATCGAACACCATGTAGGTGACCGGGAGCTCGCGGGCGCGACGCCGGATCACCGACTCGGAGGTGAGGTGCATGCGGCTCTGGAGACGCTGAAAGCTGGGCCGGCCCTGCTCGTCGAGCGCGACCAGCTCGCCGTCGAGGATCGCCTCGCGGGAGCCGAGCTGTCGTCCCAGCGCTCGGACCTCCGGGTACTGGGCGGCGATGTCACGCAGCGTTCGGCTCTCGAGACGGACCCGGCCCCCCGAGCACAGCGCGATCGCCCGCACGCCGTCCCACTTGATCTCGTGGCCGTACGCCTCCTCGTCGTCGGGAAGCTGCGCGAGGGTGGCCTTCATCGGCTCGACGTGCTCCGGCATCGGCTCCCGCCCCGGCTCGGCGGGGTCCATGCGGTGGATCATCCAGTTGCGGTCCTTGGTCTTGAACAGGGCGTAGCGGCCCCGCGCCCGCTCTCCGTGGAACACGACCACGACCTTCGCCGGCTCGAATTTCTCGGCCTCGTAGGTGCCCCGATCCCAGACCCGCATCTCGCCGGCGCCGTACTCCCCCTTCGGAATCTCGCCCTCGAAGTCCAGGTACTCGAGCGGGTGGTCCTCGGTGTGGACCGCGAGCCGGTTCTCACCCGGGTCCGGCGGAAGCCCCCTCGGAAGCGCCCACGAGACGAGCACCCCGTCTCGCTCGAGCCTCAGGTCCCAGTGAAGCCTTCGCGCGTGATGCTCCTGGACGACGAACCGCAAGTGGCCCTTCTCGCCGGTCCCGCCGACGGGCTCGGGCGAGCGGTCGAAGTCCCGCTTGCGACGGTACTCGCCGAGCTCTCGCTCCACGTCCCCGAATCTACTCCGGACGCTTGTGCGAGGCCCTTTAACCCGTCGCGGGCTTGACATAGGCTGCCCACATCAGGCGGCAAGCCCGCGAGCGTGCTTGCCGGTGGTCGTTGCTTCGCATTGGAAGCGCTGATCGACACCCGGAAGGAGTTTCAGGATCTGTGGGGGGTCTACCTCCCGATCGGCGTCGCCGTCGCGGTGATCGTGTTCGGGCTCGTGCTCTTCACGCTCGTTCGGTACCGGCGTCGCGGCGACGAGCTGCCACGCGGGCGCGAGGGACCGCCGATCCTCGAGGGGCTGTACGCGCTCGTGCTCGCGGGGGTGGTGGTGTTCCTGCTCACGATGACGTTCCGCACCGACGACGAGGTGACGGCGGTCTCCACCGACCCAGGGGCCGAGGTCGACGTGACCGCGTTCCAGTGGGGATGGCGGTTCACGTATCCCGGCGAGGGGGTGACCGTGGTCGGGGACGATCGCCGGCCCCCCATGCTCGTCGTTCCGACGGACACGGCCGTGCGGTTCACGGTCACCTCGCGTGACGTGATCCATTCGTTCTGGATCCCCGAGCTTCGCTTCAAGCGCGATGCGTTCCCCAACCGCGAGGACAGCTTCGACCTCAGCTTCGAGGAGGACGAGATGGTGGGCAGGTGCGCGGAGTTTTGCGGGCTCGCCCACGGCGAGATGACGTTCGACGTCGTCGCGATGGCCGAGGCCGAGTTCGACGATTGGCTGGCGACCCAGCGCCGCGCGGGCGAGATCCAGCACGGGGCGCCGCAGTGAGCGTGCTCCCGTGAGCGTCGGCGCCGAGATGGGCGCCGGGACGGCGGTCGCGGAGCCCCCCGCCCGCGGGCTGCTCGCGTGGGTCGCGACGACCGACCACAAGCGGATCGCGTTGCGAATGGCGCTCGTGTCGTTCGGGTTCTTCCTGATCGGGGGGATCTTCGCGCTCCTGATGCGCTCGGAGCTCGCCGAGCCCGGGCTCCAGCTCGTCGGTCGCGATACCTACAACCAGCTCTTCACGATGCACGGCTCGACGATGATCTTCCTCGTTCTCACCCCGCTGGCGCTCGCGCTCGCGGTTTACATCGTCCCGCTCCAGGTCGGCGCCGCCGACATCGCCGCCCCCCGCGTGGCGCTCGCCGGCCACTGGCTCGTGCTCGCCGGCGGGATGACGATGTACTCGAGCTTTCTCACCGACCACGGAGCGGGGAAGGCGGGGTGGACCGCTTACTACCCGCTGTCGGGCGACTCGGCGACACCGGGGACTGGGATGGACCTGTGGGTGATCGGGGTGATCCTGGTGGGAGTCGGCTTGACCCTGGTCGCGGTCTGCCTGCTGGCGACGATCGTCCGGCTGAGGGCGCCGGGAATGACGATGCTGAGACTGCCGGTGTTCAGCTGGACGATGCTGGCGACGGTGCTGATGATCGTGATGTCGGTGCCGGTGCTCGCGGTGGGGATGGCGCTGCTGCTCGCCGACAGGCTCGGAGCCTCGATCTACGAGTCCTCGGGCGGCCCGATCGCCTACCAGCACCTGTTCTGGTTCTTCGGCCACCCCGCCGTCTACATCATGTTCTTCCCCTACCTCGGGATCACGGCGGAGGTGGTGGCGACCTTCGCCCGCAAGCGCTTCACCGGCTACCGGCCGCTGATCGTCGCCCTGCTTGCCTTCACCGGCCTCTCGATGAGCGTGTGGGCGCACCACATGTTCACGACCGGCCAGGTCGAGAACAAGTACTTCTCGCTCACCTCGACGGCGCTCGTCGTCGCCGCGGGGACCGAGTACTTCGCGATCATCGCGACCCTGATTGGTGGGGCGATCCTGCTGCGGACGCCGATGCTGTTCGCGCTCGGGTTCTTCCTCCAGTTTCTGATCGGCGGGCTGAGCGGAGTGATACTCGCCTCTCCTCCGCTCGACTACCACGCTCACGACAGCTACTTCGTCGTCGCGCACTTCCACTACACGCTGTTCGCGGGCAGCCTGTTCGCGGGCTTCGCCGCCGCGTACTTCTGGTTTCCGAAATGGACGGGCGCGACCCTTCGCGACTCGCTCGGCAAGGTCCACTTCGCGCTGATCGTCGTCGGGACGAACCTGACCTTCTTCCCGATGTTCCTGCTCGGCTACGACGGGATGCCTCGCCGCGTCGCCGACTACGCCTCCGACGCCGGGTTCACCGGCCTCAACCGGCTCTCCACCGTCGGCTCGTTCCTGATCGCGCTCGGCGTCGCGGTGTTCCTGTGGAACATCTTCGTCTCGCTGCGAAATCGCGAGCCTGCCGGAGACGACCCTTGGGAGGGGCACACCCTCGAGTGGGCGACCAGCTCGCCGCCGCCGCGCTACAACTTCCGCTCGCTGCCGCCGATCACCTCGCACGCGCCGCTTCTCGACCGCCGGCTCGAGGCCGCGGGCGCCTCGGCCAAGCCGAAACGGGGGCGGCGGAGATGAGGATCGGGGCGGTGTGGATGGGCGGCCTGGCGCTGTGGATCGGGGCGCTGTCGCTGCTGCTGTGGCTGTGGACGACCGACGACCTTCCGCCGGCGCTCCTCACCGGCGCCGCGGTCGCGCTGGCGCTGATCGCGCTGTACGTCGCGACCCGCAGCGACGAGGCCGCAGACACCCGCCACCTCGCGGACTCGAGCCTCCCCACGGTGGTGATCGTGATCGGGCTCGCGATGATGCTCAACGGCTTTGCCTTCGGACTCTTCCTGATCCTGATCGGCGCCGAGGTGGTCGCGCTCGGCGTCGCGGGGCTCGTTATCCAGTTCGTCGCGGAAAGGCGGGCGCGCGGATGACGGCGGCGCACATGATCGAGCACTCCGTGATCGCGGGCGTGCTTGCCCCGATCGTCGTGATCGCGTGGATGGCTCTGGGGCTGCCACGGCCGCGCGTCGGTCACCCCCTTCTCGCGTGGTCGGCATTCGTGGTCGCGCAATGGGTCTTCCACCTCACCCCGCTGCTCGAGCAGTCGCAGGGCCGGCCGCTGCTCCATGCGGCGGAGCATCTCGCGTTCCTCGGGGTCGGGGTGTGGTTCTGGGCGCCCGTGCTCGGATCCGGCCTCGGCGATCCCGGCCGCTCGCTGTACCTGGTGCTCGCCGCGCCGGCGGTCGACCTCGTGGGCGTCGCGTTGATGGTTCGCGGCGACGGTGCCGCGGGCGTCGCGATGCTGGCCGGCACCCTGCCGATCCTGCTCGCGGCGGGACTCGTCACCTGGCGCTGGCTTGCTGGGGAGCACCGCGACACGATCCGGGTCGAGAGGGTCCATGGCGCCGCGCGCTAGGAGATGGGCCCTCGCGGCGCTCGCCGCCCTGTGCGGCGCCGGCGCCGTGCTCGGCTTCGCGGGCTCCTCGGTTGGCCAGATCAACATCGGGGGCGGACCGAGCCAGCCTGGGGGCGCGGCCGACGGGCAGCCGCCGCCGCCCGCTGACCCGGAGCAGATCGAGCGCGGGCGCCAGTACTTCCTCGAGGGCTGTTCCTCGTGCCACGGCCTCGACGCCCGCGGGATCGAGGGAACGGCGCCCACGCTTCACGGCGCGGGGGCGGCGGCCGCCGACTTCTATCTCTCCACAGGGCGCATGCCGCTCGACAAGCCGGGCGACGAGCCGATCCGCACCCGACCCCGGTACCCGCAGGACCAGATCGACGCGATCGTGGCCTACATCGGGTCGCTCGGCGGTCCGCCGATACCGGAGGTGAATCCCGAGCGCGGCGACGTCAACGAGGGCTTCGCGCTCTTCAACGAAAACTGCGCCGGCTGTCACCAGGCCGTCGCCAAGGGAGGCGTGGTCACCGGCGCATTCGCGCCCGACCTGGGCGAGGCGACCCCGACCCAGGTTGGTGAGGCGGTCCGGATCGGCCCGTACGTGATGCCCCCGTTCGGCCACGAGCAGATCGATCGCCGTGAGCTGGACTCGATCGCCCGCTACGTCGAGCTGACGAAGAACCCGATCGACGAGGGGGGCTGGGGGATCGGGAACATCGGCCCGGTGCCCGAGGGGATGATCGCCTGGCTGCTGGCGCTCGCGTCGATGCTCCTGGTCGCGCGGCTGATCGGGGTGAGGGGAAGGGAGTGAAGCGAGCCGAGGGAATCGTCCTGGTGCTGCTCGCGGCCGCCGCCGCGGCCGCGGTGCTGTTCGTGATCGCGTACGCGCTCGAGTGGTCCACCCAGATCCTCGGCCTGGCGCTTGGCACGGCCTTCGTGCTGATCGCCGCCGCGCTTATCGTCGCCGGCAAGCGCGTCGCGCCCGGCGAGGAGGTGGCGGAGGAACGCCCGCGGCTCGGCGAAGAGGGCGAGCAGCGCCAACTCGAGCTGGAGATTCAGCGCGGGGGGGAGGGCATCTCGCGTCGCGGGGTCCTCCTCGGAGGGGCCGCCGCGACCGGGACCGCGCTCGGCGCGGCGCTCGTCGTCCCCGTTGCTTCGCTCGGCCCCAAGCCCGGCGACGAGATCGGGGCGTCGCCATGGCGGCGCGGCACGAACGTGGTCGACGAGGACGGGGTGCGCCTCGCTCCCGGCGACATCAAGCTGGGGGGCTTCGTCAGCGGTGGGCCCGAGGGATCCGATCCGAGGGAGCTCGGGTCCCCGATCGTGCTCGTGAAGCTGCGACCCGGCGAGCTCGACCTGCCGCCGGACCGACGCGACTGGGATGCGGACGGGGTGCTCGCGTTCTCGAAGATCTGCACCCACGCGGGGTGCACGATCAACCTCTTCCGCTACCCGCTCTTCCAGCCGACGTCGCCCGGCCCGGCGCTGGTCTGCCCGTGTCACTACTCGACCTTCGACGTGACGACCGGCGGCGACCGGATCTTCGGGCCCGCGGGGCGCGCCCTCCCTCAGCTCCCGCTGGAGCTGGATCAAGCAGGGAGGCTGATGGCGGCGGGCGAGTTCTCGGGCCCGATCGGGCCGTCGTGGTGGGGGGTGCGCAAGCAGTGATCCGCGGCGCGATCCGGTTCATCGACGAGCGCACCGGGTCCGTCCCGCTGCTGCGCAAGGCGCTGCGCTACGCGTTTCCCGACCACTGGACGTTCCTGTTCGGAGAGATCGCGCTGTACTCGTTCGTCGTCCTCGTCGGCACGGGCGTGTTCCTGACCCTGTTCTTCGAGCCGAGCCTCGCACGGACGACCTACGACGGCGTCTATGACCCGCTCCGGGGGACCGAGGTCTCGCTCGCGTTCGACTCCGCGATGCGGATCTCGTTCGACGTCAACGGCGGGCTGCTGATGCGCCAGACCCACCATTGGGCGGCGCTCGTCTTCGTCGCCGCGATCTCCGTCCACCTGATGCGGATCTTCTTCACCGGGGCGTTCCGCAAGCCCCGCGACCTCAACTACTACATCGGGCTCACGATGCTGGTGCTCGCGCTCGTCGAGGGTTTCGTCGGCTACTCGATGGTCGACGACCTGCTCTCGGGGATGGGCCTCGCGATCGCGTACGCGACCACGCTTGCGATCCCCCTGATCGGCGGGGACGTCGGGTTCCTGCTCTGGGGAGGCGAGTTCCCCGGCGCCCCGGACTTCATCTCGCGCCTGTTCATCGCCCACGTCTTCATCCTCCCCGTGATCATCGGGGCGCTGATCGCCCTTCACCTCGCGCTGATCGCGGTCCCGCACCACGCGCAGTTCCGCGGCGGCGGTGCTACCGAGCGCAACGTCGTCGGCACCCCGATGTGGCCCGGGTACGCGCTGCGGTCGGCCGGCCTGCTGTTCGCCACCGCCGGCTTTCTGTTGTTGCTCGGGGGGCTGGTCCAGATCAACCCGATCTGGCAGTGGGGGCCGTTCGAGCTCGAGGACGGGACCAACGGGGTGCAGCCCGACTGGTACATGGGGTGGCTGATCGGGGCCCTGCGAATCATGCCGCCGATCGAGCCCTCCCTGTTCGGCTACACGATCTTCCCCAACCCGTTCTTCGGCGCCCTCGTGGTCCCGTCGGTGGTGTTCGGGCTCCTGTACATGTGGCCCTGGATCGAGCGCCGCGTGACGGGCGACCGCGCCGCGCACAACCTCCTCGACCGACCCCGCGACAACCCGTGGCGAACGGCGGTCGGGGTCGCGATGTTCACGTTCATCATCCTGATCTTCCTCGCCGCGTCCGCCGACCGGGTCTTCGTCTCGTTCGGAAT
>JBOGZL010000131.1:0-1684 GCA_050697195.1 Solirubrobacterales bacterium | reverse complement strand
CCATGTGACCTCCTTTTCGGTCGCGGCTATGCAGCCGGTGCAGGCATACCCCGGCGATCCTGACCTAAACGTGCGGGGAGGCGGACCGTGAACCTGGCGCCTCCCCGGGGCGAGGCGCCCGCCTCGGCTCCGCCGCCGTGCGAGGTCGCGACCGCTTCCACGATCGCGAGCCCAAGCCCCGTGCCCTTGCCGGTCGCCTCGTCGGAGGGGCCCGGGCCGCGGACGAAGCGTCCGAACACCTGATCCTCCATCCCGGCCGGGATCCCCGGCCCGTCGTCGCTCACCTCGAGCACGGCGGCGCCGTCGTCGCGGCGGACGTGGATCCGCACCTCGGTTCCCACGGGGGTGTGGCTGACGGCGTTGTCGAGGAGGTTGACCACGAGGCGGTGGAGCTCGTCCGGGTTCCCGTCGACCGCGGTGGCGCCGTCGGAGTCGATCGTCAGCTCGTGGCCGGTGGCGACCGGGCGCACCTCGGCGAGCGCGCCGGCAGCGATCTCGGCGAGGTTGCACTCCCGCCGCGCGCTGACGCGGCCGGCATCGGCGCGGGCCAGGAGCAGGAGGTCGGACACGAGCCGGCTCATCCGCTGCGAGGAGCGCAGGGCCGAGCTGACGGCGGCGCCATCGGCGCTCTCCCCGGAGACGTTGGTCTCGCTCAGCGACGCCTGGAGCAGCTCGAGATTGGCGAGGATGCTCGTGAGCGGCGTCCGGAGCTCGTGCGAGGCGTCGGCGACGAACTCCCGCTGGCGCTCCATCGCCAGCTCGGTCTCCGCGCGCGATTGGTCGAGGGCGCGAAGCATCTCGTCGAGTGTCCGGGCGAGCTCGGCGACCTCATCGTCCGTGCTCGGCGTCGGGATCCGCCGCGACGGATCCCGGGTCGAGCCGATCTCCCGCGCTGCCGCGGTCAGTGAGGAGATCGGCCGCATCGCGCGCCCGGCGACGGCATGCCCGGCGAGGTAGGCGAGCACGGTGCCGACGAAGACCCCGGCGGCGAGGAACAGCCACAGCTTGTTCATCGTGCTCTCGATGTCGTCACGGTCGCGCGCGTATTGGAGCAACGCCTCCGGAACCTGAACCGTGCTCGTCCGGATCGGGGTCGTCGCGACCTCGTACGAGCCGACTGTTCTGATTCCTGGCTCGACGGACCCGAACTCCGGTGCGCCCGGCGGCTCATCGAGGGGTACACCGGTGGTGCTGACCACACGGGCGTGAGTACCCGCGGGGATCGTCATCACGTCGGGGCTCGGGTGCACGGAGGGCAGCTGGCCCGACGCCCGGAGCTCGACGCCGAGCGCGAGCCGGTCGGCCGTCCCCTCGACGTCGTCGCGGAAGTCGCTCTCGAGGCTGTTCGTGGTCAGGCGACCGACGACGGCGGCAAAGCCGACGAGGATCACGAGTGTCAGCAATGCGGACACGGCGGCGACGCGCCACCGGACCGGCCACCCCTCCGGGGTCGCGAGGATCCGCTCGACCGCCCGCTTTGCGCTCGCGCGCGCCATCGCCCCTCAGGCCCGGAGGACGTACCCGGCGCCGCGCTTGGTGTGCAGGATCCGCGGCTCATCGCCGGCCTCGAGCTTTCGCCGGAGGTTGGAGATGAAGACGTCGATCGTGTTCGTCATCGCCATCGGGTCGTAGCCCCACACCTCCTCGAGCAGGCGTTCGCGCGAGATCACGAGCCGCTCGTTGC
>JBOGZL010000130.1:0-6011 GCA_050697195.1 Solirubrobacterales bacterium | reverse complement strand
CCGACGGCCGCCCCGCGCACCTTCGCGAGGCGTGCGAGGGCAGTCTCCGCCGCCTCCGCGTGGACCGGATCGACCTCTATCAGCTCCACACGGTCGACCCGCAGGTGCCGCTCGCGGAATCCGTCGGGGCGATCGCGGACCTGCGCGCGGAGGGGAAGGTTCGCCACGTCGGGCTCTCCAACGTCGACGCGGACCAGCTTGAGCGGGCGCGGGAGATCGTCCCGGTGGCGTCGGTCCAGAATCGATACAGCGTCGCCGAGCGCGATGGCGCCATCGTCGAGCTGTGCGAGCGTGAGAGGCTCGGGTTCATTCCCTACTACCCGCTGGCCGCGGGCTGGGTGATCGAGCATCGTGGCCCGTGGGAACGCGTCGCCCGAGCCCACGGGGGGACCGTGGCTCAGATCGCGCTCGCCTGGCTCCTGCACCGCTCCCCGGCGATCGCGCCGATTCCGGGGACGAGCTCGGTTGCCCATCTGGAGGAGAACGTCGCGGCCGCGGCGCTCCGACTCACGGACGACGAACTCGAGACCCTTTCAGCCGCCGGCTGAGCCGCAAATTCCTCGCAGATTGCGAATTTCAGGCTGGCGGAGCCGCGTCCGCTGCGATAGCGTCGCCGATGCGACCGGGAGAGAGAAGGAATCCGCGGAAGCCAGCGGACAACCACTCTCGACAGGCGACGAGGAACGCTTATTTCGCGCGCAGGCTACGCGCGGGGCAGGCAGGTCGTCGCCCCCGGTCGCTTCTAGTTGCTCATCGGCCGTGAGGGGGGCCGTCCGGGGCCGCGCCTAGCCTTTCGTTCGCGGCGACACCGCCGCCGGCCGGCGAGGCTTCCTGCCCCCCGCCGCCGCGCGACCGGGCGCATCGGGAGCAGGGCGCTGCGGCTCGACCCGGGAGACGGCACGCAGCTAGCCCGCCCGCTCCCCTCCCTCACGCTTCCGACACGCCACGTACAGCGTGCCGTCGAGGCGTTCGCCCTCCAGCGCGTCCGCCGAGTCGGGCATCTCCCCGGCGACCACCTGCGGCGTGGTGCCGATCGCGATGAGCTCGAAGCCGGCGGCGGTGAGCTCGCGCTCGAGCTCCTCGGCCCGGTACCAGTAGACGTGAGGGCCGCCGTCGCGGAGCGCGGCGGCCGTGATCCGGCCTCGCATCCGCATCCTGGGGAGGAGCTGGCGCGGACGGTCGCTTCCCCGCGCCCGGCGCAGCGCGCGCAGGTACGCGAGGTAGGGGCGGAGCACCACGCTGCGGGCCCGGACCTCGAACGGGAGCGCAGAGAACAGCGCGACACCGCCTGGGCTCAGGATCCGAGCTGCCTCCGCGATCGCCCGCCGGCGATCCCCCGCGTCCTCGAGCGACGAGAGGAGCTGCTGGAGGTAGAGCACCTGATCGAAGCTCGCGTCCTCGTAGTCGAGGCGTCTCGCGTCCTGGACCTCGAACCGGATCTCGCCGCTCGCGTCCGCGCGCCGCGCCGCCTCGACGAGCTCGGGGACGAAGTCGAACCCGGCCAGTGACGTGAACCCCATCCCGCTCATCTCCCCGAGGATCCGGCCGCCGCCGGCGCCGGCCTCGAGCGTCGCGGCATCGCGGTCCAGGAAGCGCTCGATCAGCGCCCGCTCGTCGGGCTTCAGGCCCGCGGCCTCGGCCCAGTACTCGCGCTCCACCGTCCCGAAGACGGTTCGATGCTCCTCCATCGTCGGGTGGTGGATACCAGGCGCGCGGTAGATCAGGCGTAGTGGAGCTCGCCGGCGTCCTGTTCGGCGACCGGCGTGCGGCACGTGGGGCAGTACCAGACCGGCTCGAGCCGGCTTCCGCACGCCGCGTGGACCGGCTGCTCGGACCCGCCGCGGCGGCGGGCGCCCCAGTGGGCGAGGTGGCGCAACGGCCCCGCGAGGGCCCGCCCCGGCTCGGTGAGCTCGTACACGAACCGCGGCGGGCGCTCGCAGTAGGGCTCGGCCACGACGAGCCCCTCGTCCTCGAGCCGGCGCAGCCGCGAGCTGAGGACGTTCGGCGCGATTCCCTCGAGCTCGGCCTGAAGCTCGCCGAAGCGGCGCGGCCCGTCGAGAAGCGCCGCGACCGTGAGCAGGGTCCAGCGATCCCCGATCGACGCCAGCGCGTCGGCGAGCGCCGAGGGCGAGCCCTCGGGCGCGCGCGTTCGGGTCGTGGCCGCCTCCATGCCCGGAATGGTAGAATACTCGCTTGCAACTTGCAAGTCACTGCCTGGAGGATCGATCATGACCGTGTCGCCCGCCCTCGCCGAGATCCAGTCGACAGTCGAGCGCGCGGTGCGCGAGCGGGGGCCGGCGGTCGTCGGCGTGGGGCGTGGCTGGCGGGTCGGGTCGGGGACCGTGATCGCTCCCGGTCGCGTGCTCACCGCCGCGCACCGGGCCGAGGGCGGTGTGACGGTGACGTTCGACGACGGCCGCGAGGAGATCGGCGAGCCCGTGGCGCTCGACCGCGACCTCGACCTCGCCGTGCTCTCCGTCGAGACCGCCGAGATCGACCCGCCCGGATGGGCACCGAGCGACGCCGCCTCCCCAGGCGCCCCGGTCGTCGCACTCGGCAACCCGGGGGGAAGGGGGCTGCGCGCGACGCTCGGATTCGTCGCCGCCGCCTCGAGGAGCTTCCGTGGGCCGCGGGGGCGCCGCGTGTCGGGCGCGCTCGAGCACACCGCGCCGCTGCCCCGTGGCTCGGGGGGCGGCCCGCTGCTCGACGCGGACGGTCGGCTGCTCGGGGTGAACCTGTTGCGACTCGACGGCGGCCTGATCATCGCGCTCGGCGTCGCCGGCGGCCTGCGCTCCGCGGTCGAGCGCCTCGCGCGCGGCGAGGAGCCGGCTCGCCCCCGGCTCGGCGTCGCCGTGGCCCCAGGTCGCGCCGCGCGCAGGATGCGTCGTGCCGTGGGCTTGCCCGAGCGTGACGGGGTGCTGGTGCGCGCCGTCGAGGACGGAAGCCCGGCGGCGCAGTCCGGGATCGCCGAGGGCGACCTGATCGTGTCGGCGTCGGGGCAGCCCGTCGAGGGAGTGGACGCGCTTCACCGCGCGCTCGACGCGGCCTCGCGGAACGGCGCGTTCGAGCTCACCCTCGTCCGCGGGACCGAAGAGCGCGAGGTCGAGATCGACCTCGGAGGAGGTGCGTCGTGAGCGTGGCGAAGGCGGACGCTTCCGCGTCCGAGACCGAGGCCCTCGACGCATACTCGCGCACGATCGTGGGCGTGGCCGAGCGCCTCGCGCCCGCCGTCGCCAGCCTCAGGGTCCAGCGGCGAACGTGGGGGGGACGGATCCCGGCCGGCGCCGGCAGCGGCGTCGTGCTGACACACGACGGCTTCATCCTCACCTCGGCGCACGTCGTCTCGGGGCGGCACGGAGGCGGCCGCGCGGCGTTCACCGACGGCCGCGAGCTGCGGTTCACCGTCGCCGGGCGCGACCCGCTGTCCGATCTCGCGATCGTCCGCGCCGAGGACGGCGACCTGACGCCGGCGGAGCTCGGCGACGCCGACGCGCTTCGCGTCGGCCAGCTCGTCGTCGCGATCGGCAACCCCCACGGTCTCGAGGGCTCGGTGACCGCGGGAGTGGTGTCCGCCCTCGGGCGCGCCCTGCCGGCGGGCGAGGCTAGGCGAGCGCGGATCATCGACAACGTGATCCAAACGGACGCCGCCCTGAATCCCGGGAACTCGGGCGGCGCGCTTTCGGACGGGCGCGGCAACGTGGTCGGAATCAACACAGCGGTGGCCGGAGTCGGGCTCGGGCTCGCGGTGCCGATCAACGAGACGACCCGGAGGATCATCGGCGCGCTGATGACCGAGGGGCGCGTGCGGCGCGCTTACCTCGGGATCGCCGGCGGGCCGCGCCCGCTGCCCCCCAGGGCGCGGCAGCTGTTCGGCAGCCGCGCCGGCGTGGAGGTGGTGGAGGTGGTCTCGGGCAGCCCCGCCGACACCGCCGACGTGCGCGAGGGCGATCTGATCGTCGAGGTGGACGGTCGTCCGGTCGAGAGCGCCGCCGACCTTCAGCGGATGATGGTCGCCGAGCTGATCGGAACGGCGCTCGAGGCGAGGGTGTGGCGCGCCGGCACCGAGCTTCGGCTCCGGATCGTCCCGGAGGAGCTGACCGAGAGCAGCGACTAGGCTCCTCGCTCATGGGCGAGCGAACGAGCCACGCCCCGGGGACGTTCTCGTGGGTCGATCTCGCGACGTCGGACCCGGAGGCCGCCAAGTCGTTCTACTCGGAGCTGTTCGGGTGGGAGTCCGAGAAGAGGCCAGGGGAGGCCGGCACGTACACGATCTTCCGCCGCGATGGAAAGGACGTCGCCGGGTGCTTCGCGCGGCCCGACGGGGACGGCGGCGCGCCCCCGCAGTGGAACTCGTACGTCACCGTGGACGACGCCGAGGCGGCGGCGGCGAGGGCGGCGGAGCTCGGCGGCGCGGTCGCGATGCCGGCGGCCGACGTCGAGGGCATCGGTCGCATGGCGGTGATCTCCGACCCGGCTGGGGCGCCGCTGGCCCTGTGGGAGCCGCGTGGCCACGTCGGCGCGGGCCTGGTCAACTCCCCGGGCGCCCTGTGCTGGAACGACCTCGGGACGACGAACGTCGACGCGGCGACGGAGTTCCACGGCGAGCTGTTCGGGTGGACGTTCGAGAAGCGCCTCGAAGACGATCCCCTGCGCTACATGAGGATCCACAACGCCGGCACCGAGAACGGCAGCATCCACCAGCAGGGCGAGGACGAGCGCGGCAGCCCCCCGCACTGGGACGCCTACTTCGCGATATCCGACCTCGACGCCACGAACTCGCGGGCCGGCGAGCTCGGGGGCGAGCTGGTCGTCCCGCCGCTCGAGGTGCCAGCCGGTGGGCGGGTGTCGGTGGTCCTCGATCCTCAGGGCGCGGCGTTCGGGCTGTTCGACGGGCCGCTGGACCCCTGATCCGACGGTGGCGCCCTACGCTGCGTTTCTCCGCGGTGTAAATCTCGGACCCACCCGCAAGGTGCGCTCAGGCGAGCTCCGCTCCGTGTTCGAGGCGCTTGGGTTCCGGGACGTGGACGCGTTCCAGACGAGCGGCAACGTCGTGTTCGAGGCGGATCGTGAGGCGGCGGCGAAGCTGTCGGCGCGAATCGAGCGCGCGCTGGAGAGCTCGCTCGGCTTCGATGTCGCGATCTTCCTGCGCACGGCGGCCGAGGTGCGTGCAATCGCCGAGGAGCAGCCGTTCCCGCGCGGACCGGTCGAGGCCTCGAAGGGGAAGCTGCAGGTGATGATGCTGGCCGCGAAGCCGGGGACGCGGAGCCGCAAGCAGGTGCTCGCGCATGCCACCGACGAGGACGGGCTGGCGTTTGGCAATCGCGAGCTGTACTGGCTCCCGAGCGGTGGCATCCGGGACTCCCGATTGAACCTCAAGGCGATTGAGAAACTCCTGGGCGCGACGACGATGCGGACCATGGGGACGGTCGAGCGGATGGCCGCGAAGTACTTCGCCGGTTGACCGGCCCCTCCCGACACCTCGGTGCGATCATGGGCCGGTGCGCCGTCGCCTGCTAACGGATCGCGATCGCACCCGCACCTATGTGGTCGCGCTGGAGAGGGGCGACCGCCTGATCGAGTCGATCACCCGCGTCGCCGCCGAGGAAGGGCTGGCGGCGGCGGAGTTCACGGCGATCGGAGCGCTCGCGTCCGCGAATCTCGCCTACTTCGACTGGGAGACCAAGGACTACGTGGACATCCCGGTCGACGAGCAGGTCGAGATCGCCTCCCTCAACGGGCGGATCACCCGTCGCGAGGGCGGCGAGGGCGACCCTCATCTCCACGTTCACTGCGTCCTGTCACGCGCGGACGGCTCGGCGGTCGCGGGGCATCTGCTGGAGGCCGAGGTCCGTCCCACGGCCGAGGTCTTCGTCACCGACTCGCCGACCGAGCTTCACCGCCGCACCGACCCGGAGTCCGGGCTCGCGGTGATCGATCCCGAGCTCGGGTAGAACTGACCCGCGTGTATTCACCCACCCGCTGTGTGGGTGAATCGCCGCGCGTGAGCTACT
>JBOGZL010000129.1:0-2271 GCA_050697195.1 Solirubrobacterales bacterium | reverse complement strand
CTCTCAGCGCTGTTCGTGGTCGTTGAGGATCAGGCTGACCCGATCCGTCGACGACCGCCAGTTGGGGACGCTCAACGACCGCGACTTCCCCTTGCCGCGTGATGTGAGGCTCACCTCCACGGTGTCGTTCGGCGGCGAGGCGGCCGGGATGAACACGTCGACCCCGGTCAGGAACGGCAGTCTCGACAGCACCGGGTGCGGTGTGCTCGGATCCGAGGCGCCGTTCTCGTTGAAGTCGCCGACGAACACCCCGTTCGTCGTGTTCGACATCGGGCTCGTCGCCGGCGTGAGGACGTTGAGGCCGTTGACCCTGAGCACGTCGCTCTGGGCGCCCGCGTCTCCCCACAGCTCCTTGTAGCGGCTGATCACCATGCCGGTGCTCTGGTCGGTGAAGGTGAGCAGCGACTCGATCCCCTCACCCGGGATCGAGCTCAGCAACCGCACGAGCCGGTCGTTGCGCAGGAACGGCTCCGGATACAGATGGTGCACGGTGCCACCCGCCCGCGGCAGCGCGAACTCGTAGCGCTTACCCCGCTGGAGCTTCACCGGCTTCCACGCCCCGGTGGCCGACAGGTCGGGCTCCTCGACGGGCTTGTTGCCCTTGCGCTCGCCGCTCCCGCCCCTGAGCCTCCAGACCTCGAGCTCGGTGCCGGCGGGGACGCCCGTGTTCTGGGGGAAGATCACCGCCCGACCGGCGACGTTGACCTGCTTCTTGCCCTCCTTGATCTTCGTCGTCTTGGGCTTCTTCCCGATCAAGAACTCGAACATGTCGGCGAACGACTCCTTCGACGTCGCCACCTGGACGTGGGTCTGGTTCGGGATCGTGACGTTCTCGGCGCCGCCGATCTCCCGCACCTCGTCTTCCTCGCCCGGGTCAAGCGTCCGCACGCCGGCCCAGATCGCGAGCGTCGGCACGCCTCCCGGCGGCGTGTCGGAGGTGCGCCCGTCGATGTTGACGTAGCGACGCAGGTTCGCCGCCCGCTCCGGGCTCTCCAGGTATCCGTGCATCAACGTCGTGCCGCGCGAGTGGCCGAGCACGTCGACCTTCGGCTTGCCGGTCTTCGCCTTCACCCTCTCGATCAGCGCGTCGAGGCTGGCGTGGACCTGGTCGATCGTGTCGTCGAGCGAGGCGAGCGTGTCGTACTCGAGCACGTAGATCCGCTTCTGCGGGAACCCGTTGCTCGTCAGCCGCATCTGCTGGGACTCGAACTGCGCGCCCGAGCCCGAGCCGCCGTGGACGAAGATCACCGGGGTGACCCTGTCGGGGTCGAGCTTCTTCGGCTTCTTCGCGGGCGCCGCCGGCGCGGCGAGCAGTCCGGCGGTGGCCACCAGGCCGACCGCGATGACCCTTAACGAGCTCCCTGTCCTCATTCTTTCCTCCTGTCGCGATGCCCCGCCGCAACACACGCGGACGATGATGCATTTCGTACACGCGAGCCGGAACGTATCAAAACAAATGACCAGCGATGTCCCGAATAGGCGCTACCCTCGCCGGCGATGACCGGCGCGACGACGACCGACCCCCGCCGCGGGCGGCCCGCTGCCGCGACCCGCGAGCAGGTGCTCGACGCGGCGACCCAGCGCTACCTGCGCGGGCGACGGGTCGATGTTCAGGCAATCGCCGCCGAGCTCGGGCTCGGCCGAACGACGATCTACCGCTGGTTCGGATCGCGCGAGGAGCTGATCGGCGACGTGCTCGTGCGGGTCACCCATCCGCTGCTTGACGCGGCGCACGCGGGCGCCCGGGGGCGCGGGGCGGTGAAGCTCCTCGACACCTTCGATCGCTTCAACCACAGCCTCGTCGACGCGCCCGCGCTGCGAGACTTCGTCGAGCGCGAACGCGACGCCGCGGTACGGATCATCACCTCGGGCGCCGGCAACGTCCAGCCACGCAACGTCGCGATGGTCACCGCGGTGATCGAGAAGGAGGTAAGCGCGGGGACCTACGACCCGCCCGTCGAGCCGGCCACCCTCGGGTACGCGGTCGTCCGGCTCGCCGAGGCGTTCATCTTCAACGAGGCGGCGACCGAGATGCGCGGCAACGTCGAGCGCCTGCGCGAGGTCGAGGCCGCGCTGCTCGGCGTCGGGGCCGGGAAGTGAGACGGGCCCGCCGCGCGGCGGGCCCGCCGAAAAGCACTCGCGTGGGGCGGGGACTACTTCTCGGTCCCGGTGCCCTCGACGCTCGCGGCGCCGATCTCGATCCGGTGGGGCTTGCGCTCCTCCGGCTTCGGGATCCGGACCTCGAGCACGCCGTTGTCGAACTCGGCGGTC
>JBOGZL010000128.1:0-4292 GCA_050697195.1 Solirubrobacterales bacterium | reverse complement strand
AAGAACGGCTTCCCGGCGCTGCTGAAGCGCCAGATCACCATCAGAACGAGCCCGATCACTGTGAACGCGACCGCGATCGCGAGCGGGACGCCGACTCCGAGCAGCTCGGTGCCACTGTAGGAGGCCTTGGGATCCGCGAGGTCGCGCGCGGACTCGACCAGCAGGTAGCCGAGCCCGACCGCCCCGATCAGGGGAGCGACCCCGATGAAGAGGAAGTTCTTCACCGACCGGGTGAGCTCGTGGCGCCAGTAGATCACGCACGCGATCCCCGTCAGCGCGTAGTAGAAGGCGATCATCAGCGACAGCGCGGAGAGCGAGTCGAAGAGGAAGTTGTCCGACACGATCGCCGCCCCCACGTACCACACGGTCGCGACTACCCCGATCACGATCGTCGAGAAGTCCGGGGTGAGGAAGCGGGGGTGGATGCGGGCGAAGATCCGCGGGAAGGCTCCCTGGGTCGCCATCGAGAGCGAGGTCCGCGACGCGGGGAGGATCGTCGTCTGGGTCGAGGCGATCCCCGAGGTGATGATCGCGAGCGCGACGAGGAACGAGAGCGGGCCGAGCACGTCGTCGGCGACGTTGCCGAGAATGTTGGAGTTGTCGTCGAAGCGCTGGAGCTTTTCCACCCCGGCGATCCCAAGCATCACCACCGCGACCCCGACATACACGGCGAGCAGGATCAGGACGCTGACCAGGCCGGCCATCCCGGCGCTGTGCGAGCCGTCCTCGGTCTCCTCGGTGAGGTTGACCGCGCTCTCCCACCCCCAGTAGATGAACACCCCCAACAGGAGCGCGGACAGCAGCGCCGAGTAGCTCGGGCTCTCGAACGGGTTCAGCCACGAGAGCGAGACGCTGACGGAGGTGTCGGGGGCGCCGCCGAAGATCAGCTGGATCGCACCGACGACGACGAGCAGGATCAGGGCCCCCACCTGGGCGTAGACCATAATCCGCTGGACGCGGGCGGACAGCTCGGTCCCGATCACGCAGATCGCCGTCATGATCACGATGATCACGACGGCGAGGATCACGACCGCCTCGCGCGAGTTCTTCAGCGACTCGAGGTCGAACAGGCGGTAGATGTAGAACGCGGAGACGTCGGCGAGCGACCCGATCACCAGCACGCCGGTGGTGAAGATCGCCCAGCCGCCGATCCACCCGAACCACGGCCCCATCGCCCGGGTGACCCATGAGAACGTGGTCCCGCAGTCCTGGTCGGCGCGGTTCATGTAGTAGAAGGCCGCGGCGATGAAGAACATCGGTACGAACGCGAGCAGCAGCGAGCCCGGCGCGACGACGCCGACCGCGACCACGATCGAGCCGATCACCGCGGCGAGCGAGTACGCGGGGGCGGTCGAGTCGACCCCGATCGCGAGCCCGTCCAGGAAACCGATCGCGTCCTTCTTCAGCCCCTTGTCGGTGTCCCTATCGCCGGCCGCCCCGGACTCGATCGCCGCGCTCTCCACCCGCTACCTCCCGTTGCCTTGGGCCGGCCTCTCACCGGCCGGGCGCGGACTCTATATAACCCCGCCGAGGTCATTCGGTCGGAAGGAGGGGAGTGAGATGGGCATCGACGAGACGTACGGCGCCGGGCTCCGCGCGCTGGGGCTGAACTGCACGCTGAAGCGCTCGCCCGAGGTCTCCAACACCGAGGCGCTGATGAGCAGGGTTACCGGGCTGCTCGCCGACCACGGCGTGGAGACCGAGATCGTCCGCCCGGCCGACTACGCGATCAGGTTCGGGATCACGTCCGACGAGGGCGACGGCGACGAGTGGCCGCAGCTCCTGGAGAAGATCAAGGCGGCGGACATCCTCCTCGTCGGGATGTCGATCTGGTTCGGGCATCGCTCGAGCGTGTGCCAGATGGTGATCGAGCGCCTCGACGGCACCTACGAGGAGCGAAACGCCGACGGGCAGTACCCGCTCTACAACAAGGTCGCCGGCGTCGTCGTCACCGGGAACGAGGACGGCGCCCACGCGTGCGCCGAGTCGACGCTGTTCAACCTCACCCACCTCGGCTGCACGGTGCCGCCGAACGTCGACACCTACTGGGTCGGCGAGGCCGGCCCGGGCCCCTCATACCTCGACGCCGGCGGGGAGGAGCATCCGTACACGCAGCGGACGAGCTCGTGGTGCGCGCACAACCTCCTCCACATGGCGCGGATCCTCAAGCACTACCCGATTCCGCCGGAGGGCAACACGCTCGAGGAGCACGGCGGCGACGCCGTGCACACGGGCTAGACGAACTGCCAACGGGCTGCTACCCACAGTACGCGTACGAGGTCATGCTGCCGGGCGCGGTCCCGCCGCCCACCCCGCTGAAGTTCGCCCCCGTCGCGGCCCAGCTCCGCTTCGAGGACCGTCGCATCGCGTGCGGGACGACGATCGGGTCGAAGTCGTTCACGTCGACGTCGCCCTCGAAGCCGCCGAACGCGAGCGGCTTTCGCTTCGGACAGGTCGCGGTGGCAACGAGGTCGGCGAGCGGGGGGACGGAAGTCGTCGCCGCGACCTGCTTCAGCTTCGGGCCCTTGCCGCAGTACGCGATCGCGTCCAGGCTCCCCGGGTCGTCCTCCCCGACGTTGACGCCCGTGACCTGCCAGGTTCGCTTCGACGTCCTCACCATCGCCGTGGCCTGGATCGCGGGGGCGGCGTCCGAGGCGTCGAGCTGGCCCTCGAAACCGCCCATCCGGACGCTCGTCTTTCGCGGGTAGGTCGCGGTGGCGGTTCCCTCCGCGATCGGCCCGACCGTCGTCGTGGCGCGGCTCTCCCGCAGCTTCCTCGCCTTGCCGCAGTAGCCGATCGAGGTCAGGTCACCGGGGCTGTCGTTGGCGTTCGCCGCCGTCACGGTCCACTCGCGCTTCGATGAGCGCTGGAGCCCGAACGTCGCCACCCCGGCCCCCGAGCCGAAGGCGATCTCCGCTGACCAGCCGCCGAAGGCGAGCTTGCCCTTCGGGCACTCGCTCGTCGCCGTCGCCGTGTCTAAGGGCCCGTCGCTCGACGGCTGGCCCTGGAGCGTGGGACCCCGCCCCTGCATGCCGGGTCCATCGGCTCGCCCGGCGCTCGGCGTGAGCACGAGGACGATGCTCGACGGATCTACGACTACAGCGTCAGCGCCCTGTTCGCGAGCGCGCCGAACGCCTCGATCCCGGCCGCTAGGTCGGGCTCGGGGGTGTCCTCCTCGGGGGCGTGGCTCAGCCCCGCGATCGAGGGACAGAACAGCATCGCGGCGGGAAGCACGCGCGCGATCTCGGCCGCGTCGTGGAGCGCGCCGCTGACCAGCACCCGGTCCGACCCGGCGACCTCGCGGCAGGACTCGCGCGCAGCCTCGACCAGCGCGGGGTCGAACGAGATCGGCTCGATCCGCCACACGAGCTCGGAGGAGACCTCGCATCCCCGCTCCGACCCGGCTGCGGTGACGGCGTCGTGCGCCCCCTCCAGCATCCGCGCGAGCGCGTCCGGGTCGGGGTTGCGAAGGTCGACGAGCAGCTCCGCGGTCCCCGCGACCGCGGTCGGGATCCCCGGCTCGAGCCTCAGCGCCCCCGTCGTCGCGACCCCTCCCTCGCGCGCCGGCAGCTCCTCGATCCGAAGCGCCGCCATAGCGGCGGCGAGGCCTGCGTCGCGGCGACGGTCCATCGGCGTCGTCCCCGCGTGCGAGGCCTGCCCTGCGATCCGGAAGCGGTGGCGTTCGACCCCCGCGCACCCCGCGACCGCGGCCGCCCGCAGCCCCTCCGCCTCGAGCACCGGACCCTGCTCGATGTGGAGCTCGATGTAGGCGCCGAGGCGCTCGTGGCGCGCGGCGGCGCCCGGCGCCCGCGCCAGGTCCACGCCGTTCGCCTCCAGCACCGCGGCGATCGGCTCCCCGCCTGCGTCGCGCAGCTCCCCGAGCTCGTCGGGGACCAACGTCCCGGCGACGGCGGAGCTCCCGAACAGGCTGCGGCCGAAGCGCGCGCCCTCCTCGTCGGCGAAGTCGACGAGAGCGAGGGTGCGCGGGGGGCGCCCACCGGAGTCCGCCCACGCCCGCAGGACCGCGAGCGCTGCCATCACGCCGAGCGCGCCGTCGAGCCACCCTCCCGCCGGCACCGAGTCGAGGTGCGAGCCGAGCGCCAGCGCGGGCTCCGACTCGCCCTCGAGGTGCGCCCACACGTTCCCGGCCTCGTCGCGCTCCGGCTCGAGGCCGATCTCGGCGAGGAGCTCGGCGAGGAGCTCGCGCGCCGCCCGCCACTCAGGCCCCCAGCACACCCGCCGCGCGCCGTCCGGGCCGCCGGTCCGGCGCTCGAGCTCGCGCAGGTCGGCGA
>JBOGZL010000127.1:0-4387 GCA_050697195.1 Solirubrobacterales bacterium | reverse complement strand
GCGCTACTCCGCGCGCATCTCGGCGCTGCCACCGGCGAAGCCGGGGCGCGGCTGCGGGACCGGTCGCGGGCCCTCGCGACCTGCGCTCCGCTCGGGCGCCGGCTCGGGCTCGGGCTCGGGCTCTGAGTCCTCGGCCCCGAAGACGTCCGCCTCGGCCGCGCCCTCGAGCAGCTTCGCGAACTGCTCGGCGTCGATCGTCTCGCGCTCGAGCAGGATCTTCGAGATCCGCTCGAGCCCCTCGCGCCGCTCGACCAGGATGTCCTTGGCGGTCTGGTGGGCCTCCTCGACGATCCGCCGGATCTCATCGTCGATCTCGCGCGCGATCTCGTCGGAGTAGTCGGGCTCGGCCGAGAACTCGCGGCCGAGGAAGGGCTGTGAGCGGTCGTGTCCGAAGACGCGCGGGCCGAGGCGCTCGGACATGCCGAACCGCATCACCATCCCCTTCGCCGTCTCGGTCACCTTCTCGAGGTCGTTCGAGGCCCCGGTCGTGATCTCGCTGAAGATGATCTCCTCCGCGGCGCGCCCGCCGAGCGTCATCGCCATCGTGTCGGCGAGCTCGGCGCGGGTGGTGAGGAACTTGTCCTCACCCGGAAGCGCGATCGTGTAGCCGAGCGCCTGGCCGCGACCGATGATCGAGATCTTGTGCACCGGGTCGCAGTTGGGCAGCACCTGGCCGACGATCGCGTGACCCATCTCGTGGAACGCGGTCACCAGCCGCTCCTTCTCCGACATCACCCGGGTCTTCTTCTCGGGGCCGGCGATCACGCGCATGATCCCCTCCTCGAGCTCGTCCATGGTGATCTCGCGCTTGCCCGAGCGGGCGGTCAGCAGGGCCGCCTCGTTGATCAGGTTGGCGAGGTCCGCGCCGGTGAAGCCCGGGGTCTGGCCCGCGAGCACGTCGAGGTCGATCTGCTTGGCGAGCGGCTTGCCGCGGGTGTGGACCTCGAGGATCTTGCGGCGGCCGCGGCGGTCGGGGCGGTCGACGACCACCTGGCGGTCGAAGCGGCCCGGGCGCAGCAGCGCCGGGTCGAGGATGTCGGGACGGTTGGTGGCCGCGATCAGGATGATGTTGTCCTTCATCTCGAAGCCGTCCATCTCGACCAGCAGCTGATTGAGGGTCTGCTCGCGCTCGTCGTGACCGCCGCCCATGCCGGCGCCGCGATGGCGCCCGACGGCGTCGATCTCGTCCATGAAGATGATGCAGGGGGAGTTCTGCTTCGCCTGCTCGAAAAGGTCCCTTACGCGGCTAGCCCCGACCCCTACGAACATCTCGACGAAGTCCGAGCCCGAGATCGAGAAGAACGGCACCCCCGCCTCGCCCGCGACCGCGCGGGCGAGCAGGGTCTTGCCGGTCCCGGGCGGGCCGTAGAGCAGCACGCCCTTCGGGATCCTGGCGCCGAGCGCCTGGAACTTCTTCGGGTTCTCGAGGAACTCCTTGATCTCGTGGAGCTCCTGGACCGCCTCGTCGGCGCCCGCCACGTCGCGGAACGTGATCTTCGGGGCGTCGACGGACATCCGCTTTGCGCGTGACTTCCCGAAGCTCATCACCTTCGAGCCGCCGCCCTGCATCTGGTTCATGAGGAAGATCCAGAAGGCGAAGAAGAGCAGGAACGGAAGCACGTAGGTGAGCAGCGAGAGGATGCTCGAGCCCCCCGTGCCCTCGACCTTGATCTCGATGTCGTTGCGGAGCAGGCTGTTCTGGAGCGCCTCCTCGGTGTTATCGGGATAGCCGGTCGAGTACTCCTCGCTGTTCGTCTCGGCGACGTCGACGGTGTTGTCCTTGGTCTGGATCGTCACCGACTCGATCGACTCGGGTTCGTCCTCGACCTGGGCGAGGAACTCGTTGTAGGTGGGCTCCTCCTTCTCCTCACCGGGGCTGATCAGCTGGTGGGCGAAGAACGCCAGCACCACGACGATGAGGAGCGGAAACCACGCGCTCTTGAAGAAACGCTTCATCTTGGGGACCTCACGGCCAGTTTGTCGGCAGGACCTTTCGCTTTCTTAAGCGCCCCGCCGGCTGCGTTTCAGCGTACCAGGGTGCCTGTGGGCGACAAGCGGGGGGCTGTGCGTGGGAATGCGTGCCCCGACGCCCGGCGGATCAGCCCGCGCGGGGCGAACGGCGAGCGTCGAGAAGCTCCCTGTAGAGGTCGTCGGTGTCGGCGACCAGGCGCTCCGCCGAGTACCGCGCAAGCGCGCGGCCACGCGCCGCTCGCCCGAGCCTGAGACGGAGGTCGCGATCTCCGGCGAGGCGCGCGATCGCGTCACCGAGCGCGTGGTGGTCGCCGCGCCCAACGAGGATCCCCGTCTCGGGCGTGACGACCTCGGGCACCCCGCCGACCCCGGTGGCGGCGACGGGACGCGCGGCCCCCTCGCCCTCGATCAGGGACTGCGACATCCCCTCGTTGTCCGAGCTCAGCACGTACATGTCGCTCGCCTGGGCGACGCGCGCCAGGTCACGCCGGTAGCCGAGGAGGTGGACCGCCTGCGCCACGCCCAGCTCACTCACGAGCCGCTCGAGCTCGGGTCGGAGCTCGCCATCGCCGACCACCGCCAACTGGACTCGAGCGCGCTGCGCCCGCGCGACCGCGAGCGCGCGCACGAGCACGTCGAGTCGCTTGATCGGGACGATCCGGCCGACGTAGGTGGCGAGCACCTGATCGGGGCCCACGCCGAGCTCGCGTCGGAGCGGACCGCCGGGCTCGGGGTCGACTTGCAGGAACGGCTCCATCGCCACCCCGAGCGGGATGACTCGAAACCGCTCCCTGGGAGCGACCCCCAGCCGCACCAGCTCCCCGACGGTCGCGTTGCTGACCCCGACCAGGCAGTCGCTGTGGCTGGCGAGCGCGCGCTCGAGCGAGCGATAGACGCGGCTTCGGGTGTGCCCGAAATAGTCGCCGAGGACGTGCCCGTGGTAGGTGTGGACGATCGAGGGTCTCGGGCGCGACTCTACGATCGCCGTGAGCCGTCCCACGAAGCCCGCCTTCGCAGTGTGGGTGTGAACGAGATCGGGGCGGAAGTCGCGCACGATCGAGACCAGGCGGGCGAGGGCGCGGGCGTCCGCCACCGGGCGCAACTGCTGGCCGCGCGTCGGGACGTAGGTCAGGTGCGCACCCTCGCCCTCGGCGAAGTCCGCCATCGAGCGCTCCCCCGGCGCGAGCCTGCCGTGAACGACCCGAACCTCGTATCGGTCCGGATCCATCCGGCGACCGGCGAGGAGACCGGCCTGGTACGCGGGACCGCCCATGTTGAGGCGGGCGATCACGTGAAGCACCCGAACTCTGGTCAGGCGCCGCCTCCGATGCCTCCGCCGTCGGGGTCGTCCCGCAGCACCGCCACGTAGTCGAGGTTGCGGAACCGCTGGTCGTAGTCGAGCCCGTAGCCGACCACGAACCGGTTCGGGATCTCGAACCCGACATAGCGGATCGGGAGGTCGACCCGGCGCCGCTCGTGCTTGGTGAGCAGGGCGCACACCTCGAGCGACCGCGGGCCCCGCGCTCGCAGGCTGCGAAACAGGTAGTTGAGTGTGAGCCCGGAGTCGATGATGTCCTCGACGATCAGCACGTCGCGGCCCTCGATCGACCCGTCGAGGTCCTTGAGGATGCGAACGACGCCCGAGGAGTCCGTCGCCGAGCCGTAGCTCGACACCGCCATGAAGTCGATCTCGCAGGGAACGCTGAGGTTGCGCATCAGATCGGCGAGGAACAGCACCGCCCCCTTGAGGATCCCGATCAGGACCAGTCCGCTGCCGGCGTAGTCGCGGCTGATCTCCGTCCCAAGCTCGGCGACCCGGCGCTGGAGCTCGTCCGATCCGACCAGGACCTCGCCGATCGGCCCGCCGTCGGGCGCCGGCTCACTCGGAGTCATGGATGCTGGCGGTGAGGATCGCCACGTTTCCCTCCTCGTCGCCGAGCCGGAACTCCTCGGACACGGCCACCCCCGCCACCCATGCGACCCGCTCTCCCGAGGTGACGACCGGGAGCTGGTGGCGCAGCGAGCGCGGCACCTTGCGATCGGTGAACAGGTCCTGGAGCGTCTTCGACCCGCTCATGCCGAGGGGACGGATCCGATCGCCCTCCCGCCACGGGCGAACGACGACGTCGGGGCCGAGCGCCCCGGCGTCGAGGATCGCCCGCTCGGGCCCGTTGGCCTCGACGGGCGAAGGGCTGAGCTCGGCGCGCACCTCCCAGAGCCCGAAGCGGCAGCGCCCCGGCACGGTAAGGCCGACCGGCTCCGGGAGCTCCTGGTCGGCGGCCGCGAAGCGGATCAGCCCCGCCTCGCACACCGCGCGCAGGCCGCGGCCGAGGTCCACCTCGCCGCCCTCGGGGTGCGCGGCGAGGCGCCAGATCTCGGCCGCCCGTCGCCGTCCGAGCGGGACCGACGTCCCGGC
>JBOGZL010000126.1:0-3877 GCA_050697195.1 Solirubrobacterales bacterium | reverse complement strand
GGGTTCCACGTCGGGATCCACTCGCTGCAGAACACGACCATGTCGACGATCAGCCGCCGGCTGGGGAGCGGCGGGAAGATGTAGGTGCCCCGCGACAGGTACTCCTTGACGATGTCGTTCTGCGTCGTGCCCGCGAGGGCGGCGGGGGAGACGCCCTGCTCCTCTGCGTTCGCCACGTAGAGACCGAGCAGCCAGGCCGCGGTGGCGTTGATCGTCATCGACGTGTTCATCTCATCGAGCGGGATGCCATCGAGCAGCGTGTGCATGTCGCCCTTGTGGGCGATCGAGACGCCGACCTTGCCCACCTCCCCGCGCGCCAGCACGTGGTCGGGGTCGTAGCCGGTCTGGGTGGGGAGGTCGAACGCGACCGAGAGCCCGGTCTGCCCCTTCGCGAGGTTGCGGCGGTAGAGCTCGTTCGAGCGCCGGGCGTCCGAATGCCCGGCGTAGGTGCGCATCACCCAGGGCCGATCCGGCTCCGGCAGGCGGTGCTCGGTCATCCCGGGAATTGTAGGTCCGGCGCATCGGGCGACCGGGCGGTCGCCTGTAGCCTCGGGCGGGTGAGCCCACGGGTGATCGACCTCATGCACCTCGGGCGCGACCGGGTGATCGCCGCCTACGAGCTCGAGCGCGGCGTGATCGTCGACCCCGGCCCCACCACGTGCGTGGGCGCGCTCCTCGACGGGCTCGGCGACGAGCCGCGGGCGCTGCTTCTCACCCACATCCACCTCGACCATGCCGGCGCCGCCGGCGCGCTCGTTCGCCGCTTCCCGGAGCTGCGGGTTTACGTGCACGACGTCGGCGCGCCCCACCTCGTCGACCCCTCGAAGCTGCTCGCAAGCGCCCGGCGCCTGTACGGCGACGAGATGGACCGGTTGTGGGGCGAGGTCGCCACGGTCCCGGCGGCGAACCTGACCGCGCTGAGCGGCGGAGAGACGGTCGAGGGGTGCCGGGTCCTCCACACTCCCGGTCACGCGAGCCACCACGTCTCCTACCTCGACCCGGCCGGCGACGCGTACGTCGGCGATCTCGCGGGGGTGAGGGTCCCCCCGGGCGGGATGACGCTGATGCCGACCCCGCCGCCGGACATCGACGTCGAGGCGTGGGAGCGCTCCCTGGACGCGCTCTCCGGGTGGGGTGCGGCACGGCTCTTCCTCACCCACTTCGGCCCGGCCGGGGACCCCGGCGAGCAGCTCGAGCTCGCCCGCCGACGGCTCCGCGAGGCCGCGGGCCACGCCCGGGACGGGGATCGCGAGCGCTTCGTTGCGTGGATCGAGGCCGAGCTCGACGAGGGCGCGGACCCCGACGCGGCGGAGCGGTTTCGCCAGGCGGCGCCGCCCGACCAGCTGTGGATGGGGCTGGAGCGCTACTGGCGCGTGCGCGAGACCGCTCCGTCCCGCTCTCCCTAGTGTTAGGGGACCTCGGGAGCGCCCGGCGCCGCAGGAGGCGTGCGTGAGGGCGCCGTCTCCGATCCGAGCTACGCTCACGCCGAGATGCGACTCAAGCTCACCACAGCTCTGACCGTCCTCGCCCTCGCGGCCGCGGGGGGAGTCGCGGCGGCGACCGTCGTCATCTACAGCAACGACTTCTCGAGCCGGACCAAGTTCAGGGCGGTGCAGAAGTTCGATGGCGGCAAGCAGTGCCGGAAGTTCTGGCGCGACCGCAAGACCTTCGGCGTCGAGGTGAAGAGGGGCCCGCTGCAGTGTGACTTTCGCACCCCGGTGAGCGGGGACAGCAAGGTGCCCGATCACGAGATGGAGGCGAGCGTGACCCTCCTGAAGTCGACCGCGAACGCGGTCCGCCGGCTCGCCTACGTCGGGGTCGCGGTGCGGGCGGACGAGTCGAGCCGCTACGAGCTGCGTGTGTTCCCCCACACCCGGGAATGGGAGCTGCGGCGCAGGCCCGACAGCGGGGAGTTCCCGATCAGGGGGACCGACCAGGGGATCGCGCCGATCAACAAGCAGAACAAGCTGAAGCTGCGCGCGTTCGGCGACAGGATCACCGCGATCGTCAACGACGTGACCGTCGTGCCCGCGGTCACCGATCCCGATCCGGAGGATCTCAACGGGCGCAGGACGCTGCTCGTCGCCGGGAGCGGCGCGAACTCGGGCAAGAGCGCGGAGGCCTCCTTCAAGGACGTCCGGGTCCGGCTGCCGTAACGTTTCGCCGGTACCGGATCGGCGATGTCACCCACCACGGTCGAGAAGCCGAAGGTTCCGGGTCCCGGCACTGGCCTCGGGGGACAGTGGATGGTGATCGTCCGCAACGACGATCACAACACGTTCGACCACGTGGCGAGCACGCTCGCGCGGGTGATCCCGGGAGTCAGCGTCGAGCGCGGGTACCGGATCGCCGACCAGATCCACAACACGGGCCAGGCGCTCGTGTGGTCGGGCCCCCGAGAGCCCGCCGAGCACTACTGGGAGCAGCTCAAGGCGGCGGGGCTCACTATGGCCCCGCTCGAGCAGCAGTAGCGGTCAGCGTCGGGCGAGCGTCAGCATGCGGCCGCCGGCCCCGGGTGGGGAGGATGCGAGCGAGGCGCGCCCTCGCCGCGGGCGAAGCAGGGTTCGCAGCCAGCGCCGTCGTGGCGCGGGCGGCTGCGAGTCGAGCTCGCCCGCGCGGACCCTGAGCATGTCGACGATCGCGGCCGTGGGCCGGAACGGGTCGGCGACGACCTCGTCGGTCGCGATCGAGATCGCCGCGACGAGCCGCCCGTCGAGCTCCGCGCCGACCAGCGGCTCGATCGGAACCCTTCTGGTGTCGCGCTGGGCGAGGCGCGCGAGCGCCTCGTCGTCGCCGCCATTCAGCCGGCGGAGCGTGATCCCGGCGGCGGGAACGGCCGTGGTGGTGGGGGTCGTGCGTGTCATTCGGATCACCTCTCGCGTCGGCTTTGGCTGCGGAACGGCTGGGGCCTGCGGTGCGTGATGGGTGACAGCGTGGCGCACCCTCGTCATAAGCACAACAGGAATCACTTCTGTATCTGATAAGGTGCTCTTATGCTTGACCTGAAGCGCCTCCACGTGCTCGCGGAGGTGGCCCGCCGCGGCTCCTTCTCGGCGGCCGCCGACTCGCTGTACCTGTCGCAGTCGGCCGTCAGCCAGCAGGTGGCGACGCTCGAGCGAGAGATCGGGATGTCGCTGCTGGAGCGAACCAGCGACGGGCCAAAGCTGACCGACGCCGGCCAGACCCTGGTCAACCACGCCGAGGCCGCGATCGCGCGGCTCGAGGAGGCCGAGCACGAGGTCGCCGCGATCGCCGGCCTCGAGGGAGGCGAGCTGCGGATCGCGAGCTTTCCGACCGCAAGCGTGGGGCTGCTGACCGAGGCCCTGTCCAGGTTCACCGCCCGGCACCCGGGCGTGCGTCTCTCGGTCGCCGAGGGCGAGCCGGAGCAGTCACTGCCGATGCTGCGAGCGGCCGAGGTCGATCTCGCGATCACGTTCGACTACACGCTGCTGCCGGCGAAGGAGGACGACCGCGACATCGATCGCACACTTCTGCTGACCGAGTCGATGCACGTGGCGCTTCCCCGCGACCATCCGCTGGCCGCCTCGGACGGCGTCGACCTCACGGATCTGGCCGACGAGCCGTGGCTGTGCGGAACGCGGCCGAGCTCGTGCGCGGAGCTCGTCGTCCTGGCGTGTCGCGAGGCGGGCTACGAGCCGCGAATCGCGTTCGAGAGCGACGAGTACACGGTCCTGCAGGGCTATGTCGCCGCCGGCCTCGGGTTCACGCTGCTGCCCGACCTCGCGCTGCCGAGCTTGCGACGCGATCTCGTCGTCCGGCCGATCAAGGCACAGACGCCGAAGCGGCGGGTGTGGGCCGTGACCCGCGCCAAGGGCGCCCGCTCGCAGGCGACCGAGGCGATGGTCGACGAGCTGCA
>JBOGZL010000125.1:0-3043 GCA_050697195.1 Solirubrobacterales bacterium | reverse complement strand
CATCGACCGTGCGCAACCTCGTCGGGGCGGTCGGGGACCGTTTCCCCTCCGCGGCCCGGGTGGTCTCGATCGGGCCGATCACGAGCCGCGCCGCCCGCGACGCGGGGCTCGAGGTCCACGTCGAGGCTGAGCGACACGACATCGACGGGCTCGTCGAGGCGCTGCTTGCCGACGCGGCGGTGAGCGAGCGGTAAGCCCCGCGGTCTAGCGTCGCACGCATGAACGGGCGTGTCGCGCCCACGGGACCTCGTACGATCGCCGTGGCAGCGGCACTCCTGTTCTTCGCCTTTCCGGCTAGCGCGAGCGGCGCGAATCAGTTCGTCGACGACGACGCTTCCTCGAACCTTCCGCCTTGCACGGTCACGCAACCCTGCCAGGACATCTTCGTTGCGGTCAATGCTGCGGCAGCGGGTGATGCGGTCGTTGTCGACGGTGGGACCTACAACGAGAGCGTCCTGCTCAATGACGGGAAATCTCTCGTCACACAGGAGTTCAGGGGGGATGTCGAGCCCGAGACGCTGCTCGACGGTGGCGCCGGCAACGCGATCCAGGTTCCTCCCGCCGGCGCCGCGGGAACGATCAGGGGGTTCACGATCGCGGCGGACACCGACGTTGTTCAGCTCAACGGCCGGGCGACGATCAGGGACAACAGGTTCGTTGATCTCGATGCGAGCGATGGGACGTACGTGCTGTTGCAGCCCGGAGCCGGCGCTTCGTCGGTCCAGAACAACGTCTTCACCGACACGTCCGGCGGCGCCGACGACCAGAGGGGTGTCTCGGTGGTCCTGCCAGGCTCGCCGACCATCGCCGGCAACCGCTTCGAGAACCTCCAGCAGGGGGTGGCCGTTTCGGGTGGCGGCAGCCCCACCGTCTTCGGCAACACGATGACGGGCACGCGCCAGGGCGGAAACGCAGGCACCGCGATGAGCGTGGTGTTCGACGCGACGCCGACAATCGTGGACAACACGATCAGCGCCCCCGAACCCGGGGACGTGACGATCGGAATCCAGATCGTCGAGGGGAATCCGCCCGCCCCCACCGGCGCCATCCTGAGGCGAAACGAGGTCTTCGACCACATGACGAACGTCGACGTCAGGGACACGAGCGGTTCGGTGACGCTGGACGGGGACGTGCTCGCCGGCGGGAGCACCGGACTGTTTGCGATCGACGACCCCGGCAACGGAACCGGATCAGGCGAGGGGGACGTCACCGCCACGAACGTGACCGTCTTCGGGAACGACCTCTTCCCGAACGCTGCCCATCTCACTCTCGACTCGAGCATCGTTGGCAACCAGATCGGCCCGGTCAACGGGGCCACCTGCGCGATCACGTTCTCTCGCGGCCCCGTGACGGGATCCGGCTGCGACAACTTCCAGACCACGGCTGCGCCGCAATTCGTCAACCCGGCCGCGAACAATTACCACCTCCGGGCCGGCTCGCCGATGATCGACCAGGGCAACCCGGCAGCTGCGACCGGATCCGACCTCGACGGCAACCCCCGCGCGATGGACGGCAACACGGACTGCATCGTGCGCCGGGACATCGGTGCGGACGAGTTCGTCCCCCCGGCGCCGGTGGCCACGATCACCTCGGGGCCCGCGGTCGGCTCGATGATCGCCGACCCCACCCCGACCTTCGGCTTCACGTCAACGGGGCCGGCGGGCTGCACCCTGCGCGAGTGCAGGATCGACGGCGGGACCTTTGTCGCCTGCAGCTCTCCGCGCACGCTGGCGCCGCTCGCCGACGGGGCCCACGCCTTCCGGGTCCGGGGGAGGCACGTTGGAGGCCAAACGGGAGCCCCGGCCAGGCGCTCGTTCACGGTCGATACCGTTCCGCCAGAGACCGACGTGACCAAGAGGCCGAAGAAGCGGGTCAAGACCCGGAAGCGAAACAAGAACGCGAAGTTCAAGTTCGAATCGGACGAGCCGGGTTCGAGCTTCGAGTGCCGGCTACAGTCGAAGAAGGGTAAGGCAAGGACTTCGGGCGACGATTTCGAGCCGTGCGAGTCGCCGTTCAGGCGCAAGGTGAAGGCGGACCGCAAGCACGAGTTGGAGGTACGCGCCACCGACCAGGCCGGCAACATCGACCCCACCCCCGCGACGCACAGGTGGAAGGTGAAGCGGAAGCGGCGTAGCTAGATTTGGAGCGTGGGAGCGCTCCCGATCACGTTCCTCTCCGACTACGGCCACGACGACGAGTTCGCGGGCGTGTGCCGCGCGGTTATCGCCCGGATCGCGCCCGACGCTGCGATCGTCGATCTCACCCACGGGGTGCCGCCGGGAGACGTCCGCCGCGGCGCGGTGGCGCTCGCCGATGCGCTCCCGTACGCGCCCCCCGGAGTCCACCTCGCGGTCGTCGATCCCGGCGTCGGGACCGCTCGGCGCGCGCTCGCCGTGCGCGTCCGGGACGCCGACCGGGTCCTGGTCGGCCCCGACAACGGGCTCCTGTGGCCGGCGATCGAGGGGTTCGGCGGCGCGGTCGAGGCCGTCGACGTCTCGGCCTCCGCGTTCGGGCTCGAGCCCGTGTGGGCGACCTTCCACGGACGCGACCTGTTCGCACCGGTCGCCGCGCGGGTGGCGCTCGGGGCGGCGCTCGGCGCCGCCGGCGAGGCGATCGAGCCCCGGTCCCTGGTGCGACTCGAGGTCCCCCATGCCCGCCGCGAGGACGGCGACCTGGTCGCCAGCGTCCTCTACCTCGACCGGTTCGGGAACGCCACGCTCGGCGCCCGCTCCGCCGAGCTCGAGGGTGGGGCGACGGTTCGCGGGGATGCGCTCAGCGTGCGGACCGGCGGGTCGGAGCGGGAGGCGACGTTCGCGGCGGCGTTCGCCGACGTCGCGCCCGGAGCGCTGCTCGTGTACGAGGACTCGTCGCGGCGGCTCGCGCTCGCCGTCAACGGGGGGAGCGCGGCGGAGGAGCTCGGCCTGCGGCCCGACGACGAGGTCGTGCTGAGCGCGGCCCGATGAGCTTCGGCCATCCCCGCCGCCATCACCGCCTCACCGACTCGACGAACGCGCGGGCGCGCGCGCTCGCCGAGCGCGGCGCG
>JBOGZL010000124.1:0-7649 GCA_050697195.1 Solirubrobacterales bacterium | reverse complement strand
CGCTCGCGTACGAGGACACGGGCGGCGACGGGCCCACGGTCGTGTTCGTCCACGGGCTCGGCGGCTCGAGCTACGGGTGGTGGAGCCAGCTCGCGGCGTGCTCGGCACGCGGGTATCGCGGCATCGCGTACGACCAGCGCGGCGCGAGGCGAAGCGACAAGCCCCCGGGGCCATACTCGGTGGAGGGGTGGGCGCAGGACCTCGAGCGGCTCCTCGACGTGCTGGGCGCCGACCGCGTCGCGCTCGTCGGGCACTCGGTGGGCTGCATGGTCGCCGAGCACGGGGTGCTTCGACTGGGAGAGCGTGCATGGGCGCTCGCGCTGTGCGGCGGGGCGCTCGGGTGGCCGCCCGAGGCGGGTTCCGCCTTCGAGCAGCGCGCGGCGCTCGCGCGTGAGGGCCGCCTGGACGAGATCGCGGCCGCGGTCGCGACCACCGGCCTCACCGAGCGCGCGAGGGCCGAGGATCCGGTCGTCCACGGACTGATGCTCGCGATGATCGCCGCCAACGACCGCGAGGGGTACGCGGCGTGCGCGGAGGCGACCCGCGAGGGCTCGATGCTCGAGCCGGAGGCGATCCGGTGCCCGACGCTCGCCCTCGCCGGCTCCGAGGACGCCGTCACCCCGCCCGAGTTCGCCGCCGCGATCGCCGCCGCCGTTCCGGGCGGCGAGCGCGCGATCGTCGACGGTGCCGCGCACTGGTGCATGCTCGAAAGACCCCGCGAGGTCAACGAGACGCTGTTCGGGTTCCTCGATCGGGCCGACGGTTAGCAACTGCTAAGCGCGTCTCGCAACAACGCTCACAAGCTTGGCATCCCAGCCATCCTGTTCTACAATTCCCGCCCTCAAGCGGGCTTGAGCGCCCCCCGGAACGGGTAAGCATTCCGAAAGCGTTCACCATTTCTCGACTTTTCCCCCGAGCAACGAGCGACTGAGCCAATGCCGATTGCCTTCAAAGAGTGGGCTGTGACGGTGCGCGCCCTCGCCGAGGGCGAGCAGCTCGTCACGCTGCGCAAGGGCGGCATCCGCGAGGAGAACAAGCACTTCGAGCTCGAGCACGACCAGTTCTTCCTCTACCCCACCTTCGACCACCAGCGGAACGACCTCGTCCGCGAGTCGCACCATCCCGAGCTGCGCCGCGCGCTGGAGGAGGGCGTGTGGCCCGACGAGGAGCCGCCCCCCAGGGCGCTGCTCCAGGACGGGGGCATCCCGCAGCCGGATCGGGTCCGGATTCGCTCCTGGGCGGAGGTCGCGGGCCACTTCACGACCGAGGACCCGCGAGTGGTCGAGGCGCTGTCCCCGTTCCATGTCTGGACCGCCGACTACGCGACCAAGCGGCTGCGGTGGAAGCCGCGCCATCCCCTCCACGTTCTCCTGCTTCGGGTTCACCGGATCCCGCGCCCCGTCACGGTGCGGGTGAGGGACGAGTACCACGGCTGCCGCTCGTGGGTGGAGATCGACCGCGACCTGCCCTTCGAGGGCACGCCGGTGATGGCGGACGAGGAGTTCGCGCGCGCCTCGGCGTCGATCGGCATCCTCACCGGCCAGCCCGAGCCGGTTCCCGCCTGAACGCCCTCCCCCACGTCATCGCGGACGCGCACAGGGCGCTCGTGCTCGGCATCGGCGGGGGTGGTGACGTCGTCGGCGCGCTCGCGGTCGGGCGGTTGTGCGAGTCGCTCGGAACCGAGTTCGAGCTCGGCGGCGTTGCCTGGGAGCGGTTCGCGATCGATCCCCACCCCGGGCCGAGGACGATCGCCGAGATCTCCGGCGGGCGGCCGATCGCAGAGTCCGCGATCCTTGCCGACGAGCGAACCACGACTCCGGAGGGGACGCCGTTCGCCGAGGCGGGAATGGCCGCCCACCTCGGCCGCCCGACGGCGCTCGTGGACGTCAGCAGCGGGCCCCGCGCGGCCGCGACGGGAATCGCAGCGGCGGCCGAGGCGCTGGGATGCGACCTCGCGATCTTCGTCGACGTCGGCGGGGACGCGCTCGCGCGCGGCGGCGAGCCGGAGCTCGCCAGCCCGCTGTGCGACGCGGTGATGCTCGCCGCGGCGATCCATGCGGCTGACAGCGTCCGTCCCCTCGGCGCGGTGTTCGGCCCCGGATGCGACGGAGAGCTGAGCGTGGCCGAGGTGCTCGATCGGATCGCGGAGCTCGCCGCGGCCGGCGCGTGGGTGGGGACTTGGGGGCTGACGCCGGACACGGCGTCCGAGATCGAGCGCGCCGCGCGCACCGTCCCGACCGAGGCCAGCCTCCAGCCCGTGCGATGCGCCCGGGGCGAGACCGGCGAGGTCGAGATCCGGGGAGGGCTGAGGCGGGTGGAGCTCGGACCGGTCGGCGCGCTCACCTTCTTCTTCGACGTCACGGCCGCGTACGAGCACGCGCTCCCGCTGGCGCGCGCGGTCGCCGAGGCGGGCGATCTCGACGCCGCGCGAGCGACCCTCGCCGAGCTCGGGATCCGAACCGAGCTCGACTACGAGCGAAGCCGCGCCCGCGAGGGCCCTTAGCCTCCCTTTGCGCCGGCTTGCAGGCGACCGGCGACTATCGAGAGCGTCGCCTGCACGTGCCCTGGCTCGAATCTCACCTGGGCGCGCGTGAAGCGCAGACAGGTCAGTCCGGCCGCGGCGTGGACCTGATCCCGCAGGCGGTCCCTGGCCTGTTGTGCCGGGGTGCGGTGGTAGCGCAGGCCGTCCGTCTCCACGATCAGGCCGAGCCGCGGCCAGTAGAAGTCCACCCTGAAGCCGTTCACGCGCTGCCGGGTCTGCGGCGGTGGAAGCCCCGCCCGTCGGGCCAGCGGCAGGAAGCGGCGCTCGAGCTCCGAGTCCGTGAGGGTGAAGGTTCGACGGTCGAGGGTCGCACGCAGGTTTGCAATCCCCGGACGGGGAGGCAGCTCGTCCACGGCCGACCGCAGCGATCGGTTTGGTCACCGGGATGCCGTGCCGCCGGGTCACGTCCTGAGGCCTAAGCATGTGCCTGCGATGCACGACTATTCCGGGCCGACGGGGGTCCCGGGGGGCACGTACGGAGACTTCGATACCCGTCCTCTCGGTCGGCAGGATCCTCCAGAGCACACCGGCGCTGTCGTGGCTCAGCACCGCCTCTGGGCCGCAGCTCAGCACCGCCGCCATCCAGCGACCATGTCGCGTGAGCGTCGGCCTGCCCACCGCGTAGACCCCGCGCCGCACCCGATGCAGCCGTCCTTTCCGGATCCGATGGACGATCGCTTCGGATTCGAGGCCGAGCTCAAGCAGCTGGCGGCGGGCCACCACTCCGTGCTGACGCGCGGCGAGCGACCACACTGCCCTGGCGATTGGCTGCGTGGTTCTGGGGGCCATAACCCCCAAAAGGCCGCAGCGATCGCCACTCGCCCCCCGCGACGCCGCTGGTAATGGCGCACGGCGGTCGGGCCCGGGTTTAGACTCGTCGCGCCTGTGGGGCCCTGGGTGAGACCGAAGTCGCGCCGATCGCCGGTCGCGCTCGCCGCCGTGCTGCTCGCTCTCGCCCCCGCCGCGGTCGCACACGCCGCGCCCCCGCAGCCCCAGCCGTACCAGGCGAATGACTCGGGCGGGTTTCGCAACGTCCTTCCCCCCGGCTCGAACGGGCTCGTCAACGGAGCCGACCTGATCCAGTTCCTCGCCACCGGTGCGCGTCCACCGCACAACAACGACCAGTTCGGGATGTACAACGATCTCGTATACGCAACGCCGGGCCTCCAGGCGTCGCAGATCGGCGAGTACTTCAAGGACGCGAGCTTCGGCGTCCGGCCGGGCGACGTGGAGCGCAGCTACACCCCGTTGTGCGGGCTGCCGACGGCACCCGACTCCGACGCCTGCGAGCAGCTGCGGATCGTCCGCGACAGGGGGTTCGGCGTCCCCCACATCTACGGCTCCACCCGCGCCGGAGCGATTTTCGGGACGGGTTACGCGGCGGCCGAGGACCGCCTGTTCCTGATCGACGCGCTCCGCCACGCGGGTCGCGCCCAGCTCTCGTCGTTCGCCGGCGGGGCGGAGGCGAACCGGGAGATGGACCACGACGTGTGGGCGAACCAGCCCTACACCGAGGCCGAGCTCCAGCTCCAGTTCGATCGTGGCGACGAGGTCTTCGGGCCGACCGGAGAGCAGATCCAGGAGGACGTCCTCAATTACGTCGACGGAGTCAACCAGTACATCGCCGAGGCGCGGGTCAACCCGGTGCTGAAGATGCCGGGCGAGTACACGGCGCTGGGGCGGCCCCAGGGGCCCGCGAGCTGGAAGGTCACCGACGTGATCGCGACTGCGTCGCTGGTCGCCGGGATCTTCGGACGCGGCGGCGGCAACGAGGTCGGCTCGGCGCTGGTCCTCGAGCAGGCCCGGGAGCGGTTTGGGCGCAAGAAGGGCAAGCGGGTCTGGGCCGACTTCCGCTCGGCCGAGGACCCCGAGGCGCCAACCACGGTTCGGGGCACGAAGTTCAGCTACGGCAAGACGCCGAAGAAGGTCAAGGGCCGCGCGCTCCCCGACCCGGGGACCACCCGCGACGAGGACGTGCTCCTGTCGCGCGCCGAGGCGACCTCGTCCGAGCCCGGGCTGCTGCCGGACCTCAACGCCCTCGGGGGCGGCTCCAACGCGCTGCTCGTCTCGGGGCGGGAGTCGGAGTCGGGCAACCCGCTCGCCGTGATGGGCCCCCAGGTGAGCTACTTCACCCCCCAGCTCCTGATGGAGCAGGACGTACACGCGCCGCGGACGTCCAGCGGCCCCCCGATCGACGCCCGCGGCGCCGCGTTCCCGGGCGCCAACCTCTACGTGCAGCTCGGACGCGGCCGCGACTACTCGTGGAGCGCGACATCGGCCGGCCAGGACATCACCGACACCTTCGCCGTGCGGCTGTGCGAGCCGGGTGGCGGCGCGCCCACGCTCGACTCCCAGCACTACCTGTACCGGGGCCAGTGCCTTCCGTTCGAGGTCCTCGAGCGCCGAAACTCGTGGGTCCCCAACCTCGCCGACCAGACCCCGCCCGGCTCCGAGACGCTGAGGACGCTGCGAACGAAGCTCGGCCTCGTCACGCACCGGGCGACGATCAAGGGCGTGCCGCACGCGTTCACCAAGCTCCGGGTCACCTACTTCCACGAGGTGGACTCGGCGGCGGGATTCGCCGAGTTCAACAACCCCGACGCGATCCGCAGCCCGCAGGACTTCCAGCGCGCCGCGAGCCTGATCCAGTACACGTTCAACTGGTTCTACGCCGACGGTGACCAAATCGCCTACTTCAACTCCGGCAAGAACCCGATTCGAGCGCGCAAGGTCGACCCGAACTTCCCGACGATGGGCACGCAGCGCTTCGAGTGGCGCGGATACGAGCCGATCCCTGCCCTGAACGCGGCCCAGACGCCGGCCGGGCAGCATCCGCAGACGATCGACCAGCGGTTCCTCACGAGCTGGAACAACAAGCAGGCGCGCGGCTTCCGTGCGGCCGACGACAACTTCGGCTACCAGTCGCTGTACCGGGTGAAGCCGCTCGACGACAGGATCAAGGCCGGGACAAAGGGGAAGCGGCGGATGAGCCTCCCGGAGCTGATCGACGCGATGGAGGACGCCGGGACGGTCGACCTCCGCGGCGACGCCGTCCTGAAGTGGGCCCTGAAGGCGATCAACTCGAGGAAGGTCTCCGACACGGAGCTGCGCAGCGCGATCGACACGCTGAACGCGTGGCGGCGCTCGGGCGCGCACCGGCGCGACCGGGACGGCAACGGCGTCTACGAGCAGGCCGAGGCGATCCGGATCATGGACGCGTGGTGGCCGCTGCTGCTCGAGGCCCAGTTCAAGCCCACCCTCGGCGCCGCCCTGTTCGAGCGGCTCCAGTCGATGATCGGGTTCGACGACGAGCCGCGGGCGCAGGGCTCGGCGTACCAGTCGGGGTGGTACGGGTACGCGCAGAAGGACCTCAGAACGGTGCTCGGCAAGCGGGTGAAGGGCCGCTACTCGCGCGAGTACTGCGGCAACGGAAAGCTGCGCCGGTGCCGCAAGGCGCTGCTCGGCTCGCTGCGCGAGGCGCTCGGCGTGAGCGCGGAGGAGCTCTACGGGACCGAGACCTGCGAGGGCGGGGACCCGCAGTGGTGCCACGACTCCGTCCGCTCACGGGCGCTCGGCGCCGTGACCCAGCCGCCGATGCACTGGATCAATCGCCCCACGTTCCAGCAAGCCGTGGAAATCCCCTAGTTTCGAGAATCAATCCCGCGACGTACTCCGCTCCCGCTCGCTCGCAATCACATAACTGGCAGCCTTGCTCGCTCGCTCCCGCGTCCGTCGCCGCGGGGTGTCTGCAGGGTCCAAGTAATCTCGCTCGAGGCATGGCGTGGATCGAGACCCATTCGCTGAGCTTCGTCGCGCGCCACGAGGGCGGCGACGAGGGCTGCGCCCAGCGAACCCTCGACCGGCTCGAGGATCTGCGGCTCGGCCTCGAGGAGCGCTTCGAGCACGCCCCGGCCGGAATCACGGTGATCGTCCACCCCCACCCCGGCTGGCTCGCAGCGGCACATCCGTTCCTGCCCGCCGCCCGATGGGCCGCCGCGCCAGCGGGGCGGCGCTATCTCGCCGGGTGGGCGATGGCGACCGAGCTCCACATCCTCAACGACGAGTACATGGACCGCCGGGCCGCGGGCGAGGACTCGAAGCGGGCGCTTCGCGGGACCGCGGAGCGCCTCTACGTCCAGATCGTCCTCGGCGCGAACAACGAGCGGCTCCCGCCGCCGTGGGGCCCGCGCAGGTTCGCGCGCTACCTGCGCTGGGCGTGGCTGATCGAGGGCGCCGCGCAGTACTTCGCCGACCAGGTGCCGCTCTTTCGCGCCGCGGTCGTGCGCCGGATGCGCGAGGGACCACCCCCAACCCTCCCGCCCTCGGCGAGGGACGCGATCATCCTCGGGGGGACGGTGTTCGACCTCCTCGAGCGTCAGGTCGGGTCGCAGGCGTGCGAGCTGATCGTGTCGCGGCTGCGCAAGGACGGCGCACAGGGCAACCTCGAGCTCGCCTTCGACGCCCCGCTGCGCGAGATCGAGCGAGCGTGGCGCGACCAGCTTCGCGGCGCGGGCCGCGCCACCCTCCACCCGGGGACTCAGGCTCAGGTCGTCGACTGATAAAGGAGCCAGACCACCGCCACCGCGACGACGGCCGCGACCAGGACCCAGATCATCAGCCTCCCCGGCGAGCCGATCCCGGGGATGCCATCCACCGCGCCGCCGTCGGAGACCATCTCCGAGTCGACCAGGAGCCGGCGCGCCGGCTCGTACGCCGCCTCGGGCACCATCACGTCGCGGGGTCCGGCCGCGAGGAAGTCCGGGACGTCGAACCCCCGCGTGCGGCGGAGGATGCTCGGGATCCCCTCCTCGAGCAGCATTCCCTGGATCAGCTCCGCCTCCGCCTGGTTGCGGCCGCCCGCGACGCGCACCAGCTCCCCCTCCGTGAACTGCGGCTTGATCTTCCGGGCCCGTTCGTGGGCGTCCGTGATCGGCTCCTGCTCGCCCTGGCCGGCGTACACGAGCGGCATTCCGCACCGCGGGCAGAACCGCTCTTCGAGCGGGTACTTGGCCGCGCAACGGGGGCAGGCGAGCGGGCCCTGGCTCACCCGGCAGAAGTTACTCGCGGCGCTCGGGGCGCGCGCCGTGCGAGCCGCGCCGGGCGGCGG
>JBOGZL010000123.1:0-20036 GCA_050697195.1 Solirubrobacterales bacterium | reverse complement strand
CTCGCCGACCAGCAGTGGGTGGTGGAGTCCTACCTGCTCGCGCTCGTCGCGCTGCTGATGGTGGGCGGCTCGCTGGGCGACCAGTTCGGGCGCCGGCGGCTGTTCGTGATCGGCCTCGCGGGGTTCGGCATCACCTCGGTGGCGTGCGCGATCGCCCCCACCTCGGAGATCCTGATCGCGGCCCGCGCCGCGCAGGGGCTTGCGGGCGCGCTCCTGGTGCCCGGGTCGCTCGCGATCCTCGCCGCCACCTTCGAGGGCGCCGAGCGCGGGAGGATGGTCGGCGCGTGGACGGCGTGGACCGGGATCGCGACCGTCGTCGGCCCCGCCGGCGGGGGAGCGCTGATCGAGGCGCTCTCGTGGCGGGCGATCTTCTGGGTCAACGTGCCGCTGGTCGTTGTCACCGGCCTCCTCGTCCTCCACGCGGTCGCCGAGAGCTCCGATCCGGAGGCGGACCGGACCGTCGACTGGGCCGGGATCCTGCTCTCGGCGGCGGGGCTCGGCGGCCCCGTGTTCGCTCTGATCCAGCAGCCGACCTACGGCTGGGGCGACCCGGTCGTGTACGTCCCGCTGATCGTGGGCGTCGCGCTGTTCACCGCCTTCGTGATCTGGGAGGCTCGCACGCGCCACCCGATGCTCGACCTGTCGCTGTTTCGGATCCGGAACTTCGCGGTCACCAACATGGTCACGCTCGTCGTGTACGGGGGCCTGTTCGCGGCGATGTTCTACGTCACGCTGTTCCTCCAGCAGACGGTCGGCTACACGCCGCTCGAGGCGGGTCTGGCGACGACCCCGATCTCGGTGATGCTGTTCGTGCTCTCGCCGCGGTTCGGCAGGCTCGCCTCCGGGAGCGGCCCCCGCCTGCCGATGTCGGTCGGGCCGATAGTCGGCGGGATCGGGCTGCTGATGTTGATCGGGGCAGGCGCCGACGCCGCGTACCTCACCGAGGTCTTCCCGGGGATCGTGGTCTTCGCGCTCGGCCTCGCCGCCACCGTCGCCCCGCTCACCGCGACCGCCCTCGACTCCGTCGAGGAGCGCCGGGTCGGGGTCGCCTCGGGGATCAACAACGGCGTCTCCCGCGTCGCCGGGCTGCTCGCGATCGCCGTCCTCGGGGCGGTGATCGCCGGAAGCTTCGGCTCGACGATCGACGATCGGCTCGGCGGCGCGCCGCTGAGCGGCCAGGGCGAGCGGTCGGTGACGCGCGTGAAGGAGAAGCCGCTCGGCACCCCGGACACGGGCGGGCTCGGCGGCGACGAGGCGGCGGAGATCGAGCGCGCGACCGCCGCCGCGTCCGAGGAGGGATTCCACATCGGAATGGTCCTCGCGGGCGCGCTGATGATCGTCGGCGGGGTGGTCGCCGCGGTTGGAATCGTGAACCCGAGTCGCGAGGAACCCGAGGCCGGCCGGCGCGACCGCAAGCCGGTCGGGGAAACTGCCTGACGTGCGCATCTTCAGCGGCATCCAACCCACCGGGCGAAAGCACCTCGGCAACTACATCGGGGCGATCCGCCAGTACGTCGAGGGCCAGGACCGCGGCGAGGCGATCTACTGCATCGTCGACCTCCACGCGATCACGGTCGACTACGACCCCGCGGAGCTGCGCGAGCGCCTCCACGACACGACGGCGATCCTGCTCGCCGCGGGGCTCGACCCCGAGCGTTGCATCCTGTTTCGCCAGTCCGACGTCCGCGAGCACACCGAGCTCTGCTGGCTGCTGAGCGCGGTGACGGCGTGGGGCGACCTCAACCGGATGCACCAGTGGAAGGAGAAGCGCGCGCTGCTCGAGGAGCGCTCCGGCGCGTTCATCTCGTCGGGGCTGTTCTTCTACCCCGTGCTCCAGGCCGCCGACGTGCTCGCCTACCGCGCGCACGAGGTCCCGGTCGGCGACGACCAGCGCCAGCACGTCGAGCTGATGCGCGAGATCGCGCGACGATTCAACGAGCGGTTCGGAGAGACCCTGGTCGAGCCCGAGCACCGGATACCCGAGGTCGGCGCGCGGATCATGGACCTCCAGCGCCCCGGCGCGAAGATGGCGACCACCGGCGGCACCGAGCAGGGCACCGTGCTCGTGCTCGACGAGCCGGCGGCCGTCCGCAAGAAGGTCCGCAGCGCCGTAACCGACTCCGGGACCGAGGTTCGGCGCGGCCCCGACAAGGAGGGGATCGCGAACCTGATCGAGATCCTCTCGGTCGTCCGTGGCACCGCTCCCGAGGAGGTCGAGCGCGAGTTCGACGGCTCCGGGTACGGCGACTTCAAGGCGGCGGTCGCGGACGAGGTGGCCTCATATCTGGCGCCTGTGCGCGAGCGCTACGCCGAGCTGCGCGGCGACGAGGACACCCTGGAGGCGGCGCTGTCGTCGGGCGCCGACAAGGCGCGCGCGATCGCGTCCGAGACGCTTGCCGACGTTCGCCGCGCGTTCGGCGTGGGCGCGCCGGGCTGACCTCTACTGTTCGCTCATGCGCTCCTTGGAGCTCGACCTCGACACCTTCTCGGGGCCGTTCGACCTCCTGCTGACGCTCGTCCTGCGCGAGGAGATCAGCCTCCTGGACGTCGACCTCGGCGAGGTCGTGATCGCCTACATCGAGCATCTCGAGGAGACCGGCGAGCTCGACCTCGAGGCGACGACCGAGTTCCTGGTCCTGATCGCCGCGCTGCTGGAGCTGAAATCGCGGCTGCTGCTCCCGCCGCCCGCGGACGAGGAGGAGCTCGGTCCCCAGGAGGCGGCCGAGGAGCTGCTCGCGCGGATGCTCGAGTACCGCCGCTACCGCGACGCCGCCGCGCACCTCGCGGACCTGTTCTCGACCGAGCGCCCCCACCTCTACCGCTCGGCGCCGCTTCCGCCGGCGCTGCGGCGCGTCTCGCTCGAGGCCGCCACAGTCGCCTACGACCCCGAGCTGCTCGGCGAGGCGCTGGGCGGGCTGCTGCGGATACCGCCGCCACCTGACACCAGCCACATCCGCCCGACCGTCTCGCTCGACCGGCGGCTGCGCGTCCTGCGCGAGCTCCTCGGTCGGCGGCGCACGTTCTCGTTCGACGACACCTTCGCGCAGGAGGACCGGCTCACGCAGGCGGTGACCCTGTTCGCGCTCCTCGAGCTCCATCGCCGGGGGGAGGCGACCTGGGAGCAGCCGGAGGTCCTGGGGCCGATCGAGGTCGTGAGGGCGAAATGACCACAGCGGTCGAACTCTCCAGGATCGTCGAGGCGCTCCTGTTCCTCTCGGCTGCCTCCGTCACCGTCGAGGAGCTCGCGGAGGCGTGCGAGTCGAGCGCGGCGCAGGTCTCCTCGGCGCTCGACCTGCTCGACGAGGAGCTCGGGGACGGCAGGCGGGGAGTCGTCCTGAAGGAGGTCGCGGGCGGGTTCTCGCTCGCGACGGTCCCCGCCGCCGAGGCGGCCGCCCGCCGCCTGCTCGCGACGCCGCGCACGCCGCCGCTCACCCAGGCGCAGTCGGAGACGCTCGCGATCGTCGCCTACCTGCAGCCCGTCTCGCGCCCCGAGATCGCCCGGATCCGCGGCGTGTCGTCGGAATCCGCCGTCGCGACGCTGACCGAGCGGGGGCTGATCGAGGAGTCGGGGCGCTCGCGGTTCGGCGCCGTGATCTACCGCACCACGGCGCTGTTCGAGAAGCTGTTCGGCCTCCGCGGCCTCGACGAGCTTCCCGACCCGTCCCGATTCGACCCCACGCCCGAGGACGAGGCCGAGCTGCGCGAGCGACTCCTGCGCGCCGGCGAGCAGCGCTCGGAGAGCTGAGCCCCCTGCGGCTGGCGAAGTACCTCGCGCACTGTGGCGTCGCCTCCCGTCGCGCCTCGGAGTCGCTGATCGCCGGGAGGGTGACGGTGGCAGGGGAGGTTGTGCGCGATCCCGCGCGCGCCGTCGACGAGTCGAGCGGGGTGAAGGTGGACGGTCGGGCGGTGACGCCTGAGCCGCGCGAGGTGTGGGCGGTCAACAAGCCCGCCGGCGTCACCTCGACCGCCCGCGAGCCGGGTCGCCGCCCGGCGGTCGTCGAGCTCGTCGACTCACCGGCGCGGCTGTACCCGGTCGGGCGGCTCGACGCCGAGTCGACCGGCCTGATCCTACTCACCAACGACGGCGAGCTCGCGAACAGGCTCACCCATCCGCGCTATGAGATCCCGCGCATCTACCGCGCGCGACTGCGGCGGCGCGCGAGCGACGCGGACCTGCGGCGGCTGCGGGCCGGGGTCGAGTTGGACGACGGGCGCACCTTGCCGGCGCGGGTTCGCAGGCTCGGCCAGCGCGAGATCGAGATCACGATCCGCGAGGGTCGCAACCGGCAGGTGCGGCGGATGGTCGAGGCGATCGAGAACAACGTCGCGGCGCTGCGGCGAGTCGGGTTCGCCTCGCTGCGGCTCGGCCGCCTGCTGGAGGGCGCCGCCCGGCGACTGAGTTCCGAGGAGGTCGAGCGGCTCTGGAAAGATTCCCGGCCGTGAGCGCGAAGGACCGGAACGATCGTCTGTGGGCGCTGCGCGGAGCCGCGCAGGCCCAGCGCAACGACGCCGACGCGATCGTCGCCGCGACGGGCGAACTGCTGGAGGAGCTGATGCGTCGCAACGAGCTCGAGCCCGAGCGGTTGGTGAGCTGCGTGTTCACGGTCACCGACGACCTCGACGCGGAGTTCCCGGCGGTCGCGGCGCGCGGCGTGGGGCTCGACTCCGTCCCGCTGCTGTGCGCGCGCGAGGTCGCGGTCCCGGGGTCGATGGCGCGCGTGATCAGGGTTCTCGTCCACTACTACGCCGCCGCGGACCACGTGCCCGCGCACACATACCTCGGCGTGACGCAGGAGCTGCGCTCGGACCTCGAAGCCGCGCAGTAGCCACAATGAGACGACGATGACGGTGACGTTCGCCGACAAGCTCGCCCGGATGCCGCACTACGAGGCGGGGATGCACCTCGACGAGGCGCGCGAGACCTACGCCTCGGACGACATGGTCAAGCTCGCCTCGAACGAGTGCCCGTGGCCGCCGCACCCCGCGGCCCTCGAGGTGATCGCGGCCGAGGCGGGAAGCGCACACCGCTACCCGGACCAGCACGCCCGGGTCCTCCGCCGGCGGATCGCGGAGCGCTACGACCTCGACCCGGCGGGGATCGCGGTCGGGAACGGGTCGTGCGAGATCCTGCTCGCCGCCGCCGTCGCCCTGTGCGAGCCCGAGGCCGAGATCGTGTTCTCGTGGCCAGCGTTCTCGATCTATCCCCACCTCGCGGCGCTGTCGGGCGCGCGCGAGATCCGCGTCCCGCTCGACGGCGGGTACGGGCACGACCTCGAGGCGATGCTGGACGAGGTCACGGCCGCGACCCAGCTTCTCGTCGTCTGCAACCCGAACAACCCCACCGGCACCCACATCCCCGCGGTGGAGGTCGAGTCGTTCGTCGACCGGGTGCCCGACCACGTCACGGTGGTCCTCGACGAGGCGTATGTCGAGTTCCAGGTCCACGACGATGTGGACGCCACTGTCGACCTCCTGAAGCGGTTTACGAACCTCGTCGTGCTGCGCACGTTCAGCAAGGTGTACGGGCTCGCGGGGCTGCGGGTCGGGTACGGCCTCGGGTCGGCGAAGTTCCGCGCCGCGGTCCACGCCGTCCGCCAGCCGTTCCCCGTCAACGCGCTCGCCCAGGCGGCGGCGGCCGAGGCGATCCTGCACCAGGACGAGGTCACCGACCGGGTGGAGCGAACCGTCACGGAGCGGCTGCGGGTAGAGGAAGAGCTCCACGAGCTTGGCCTCGGGACCGCGGAGACCCACGCCAACTTCTCCTGGGTAGCGCTCGGCGGCCGCGACGAGGCGGAGGTGATCGAGTCGCTCGGTCGGGCGGGGGTGATCGTGCGCGGCGGCGAGAGCCTCGGCGGCCCCGGCCACATCCGGGTCACATACGGGACCCCGGCCGAAAACGAGCGCTTCATCGACGCGCTGCGCGCGTCGCTGTAGCGCCGCCGGGTGACGCACAGCGATTCGTCCACACAGGAGGGGACTTGATCCACGTCGGTGGCAAGTCCCGGGGGGTGCACCCCCTGATTGCCAGTCCGCAAACTGCGCGGAATTTGCTCGCGCCCGCGATCCGTGCTACAAAGCCTCGCCAATGGCGCGCCCACGCACGTCGATTGCCGCAAGCCCGGCCGTGAACGGCCCCGCTCGGCGTGCGCGCTATTACTGGTATTGGCGATTTACATAGGCGTCCGGCCCGCGGCTGCCTGAGCCGCCGACCGACAAGGAGATCCGCCGGACGCCGAACCCCGATTGGCCCGTTGCCGAGGGCCGAGCGCAGTGCCGGTGAACCGCAAACAGGACTTCGACGAAAGAGTTTGAAGGAAGGCGAATCCAGATGATGATCGTGATGAAAGAAGGGGCGAGCGCGGAGCAGATCGACGCGGTCGTCGACAGAGTGGAGTCGGTCGGGTGCTCCGCGCACGTCTCGCGCGGCGAGCTTCTGACCGTGATCGGGGCGATCGGGGAGCGCGACCGGGTTCAGGGGCTCGGGCTCGAGGGGGCACCGGGTGTCGATCACCTCGTTCCGATCCTGAAGCCGTACAAGCTCGCCTCGTCCCAGATTCGCAAGGGCGAGCGAACCGTGGTCGACGTGGACGGACGCCGGATCGGAGGCGACAGCTTCGCGCTGATCGCCGGGCCGTGCACGGTCGAGAGCCGCGACCAGACTCTCGAGGTGGCTCGGTGCGTCGCCGAAAACGGCGCGGCGATGCTGCGCGGCGGCGCGTACAAGCCGCGCACCTCCCCGTACAGCTTCCAGGGCCTCGGGTCCGAGGGGCTGGGGCTGCTCGAGGAGGCGAAGGAGGAGACGGGCCTGCCGGTCGTCACCGAGCTGATGGACGTGCGCGATCTCGAGGACGTGTTCGAGGTCGCGGACGTGCTCCAGATCGGCGCCCGCAACATGCAGAACTATCCCCTCCTCGCCGAGGCCGGGCGCTCGGGATTGCCGGTGCTCCTGAAGCGCGGCCTGTCCGCGACGCTCGAGGAGCTCCTGATGGCGGCGGAGTACGTGCTCAAGGAGGGCAATCCCGATGTCGTGCTTTGCGAGCGGGGGATCCGCACGCACGAGACCGCGTACCGGTTCACCCTCGACCTGCTCGCGATCCCGGTGCTGCGCGAGATGACGCACCTGCCCGTGATCGTCGACCCAAGCCACGCCGCGGGGCGGCGCGACTGGGTGCAGCCGATGTCGCTCGCCGCCGCCGCCGCCGGGGCGGACGGGATCATCGTCGAGGTCCACAACGAGCCCGACGAGGCGATCTGCGACGGGCCGCAGGCGATCGCGACGGAGCGGTTCGCGGAGTACGCGGACCGGGTCCGTAGCGTCGCAGAGCTGGCCGGCAAAGAGCTCGCTCGGGCGTAGCGATCCGGACCCTGGCGCGACCCCGTCGCCCCCGGACGCGAAGCGGAGGAGGCGACGGGCATTGAGACTGGCCGTCCTCGGCGTCGGGCTGATCGGCGGCTCGATCGGGCTCGCCGCCCGTGCGCGCGTCGACGCCGAGGTCGCCGGGTACGACCCCGACCGGGAGACCGCGGAGCGCGCGGTCGAGCGCGGGGCGCTCGGCGTCGCCTGCGGGTCGGTCACCGAGGCGGTGGATGGGGCCGAGGTCGTGTTCTGCGCCGCTCCCGTCGGAGTGCTCTCCGGGCTCGTCGTCGAAGCGCTCGACGGAAGCCCCGACGACGCAGTCGTCACCGACGTGGGCTCCACGAAGCGCGGGCTGATCGCTGGGCTTCCCGAGGGGCCGAGCAGGGAGCGGTTCATCGGCGGCCACCCGCTGGCGGGCGCGGAGACGTCGGGCATCGACCACGCGCGCGCCGACCTGTTCGAGGGCGCGCGCTGGTACCTGGTCCCGACCGAGCGCTCCAGCGGACTTCTCTACGACCGCCTGCACCGCACGATCGCGGAGCTCGGAGCGCGCCCCGAGGCGGTTGACGCCGAGACCCACGACCGGATGATGGCGACGGTCAGCCACCTCCCGCACGTGATCGCCAACGTGCTCGCCGCGGGCGCGGCGGCGACGCTCGGCTCGGACACCGAGCGTCTCCCGGACGTGGGACCGAGCTTTCGCGACACCACCCGTGTCGCCGGGGCGAACCCGGCGATCTGGGTCGACATCTTCGCCAGCAACCGCGAGGCGCTCGCCGGCGAGATCGACTCCGCGGTGGATCGGCTTCGTCGGGCGGCGGAGCTGTTGCGGGCCGAGGACGGGGAGGGGTTGGCCGAGTGGCATCGCGCCGCGCTCGCCGACCGCCGACGGCTGCTCGAGGCGGAGCTCGTCGGGGGTCCCCTGTGCGAGCTGCGGGTGTCGGTGCAGAACCGCCCCGGCACCGTCGCCGAGATCGCGCTCGCGCTCGGGCGCGCGGGGGTCAACATCGAGGACATGGCGCTGTACCCGGCGGCCGACATGCGCTCCGGCGCGGTCTCGGTGTGGGTCGCTGGTGCCGACGTGGCAGAACGCGCGGCGGGGGTCATGCGCGACCTCGGCCATACCGTGTCCGTGATCTCGAGCGGCTAGACGAGCCGGTGAGCGTCCGCTTCGACCCCTCCGGCCCGTTGCGCGGCACGCTGCGGCCCCCGCCCGACAAGTCGATCTCCCACCGCGCGGCGCTCCTCGCCGCGATCGGGGAGGGCACGACGCGGGTCGACGGCTATCTCGCCGCCGCGGACACCGGTGCCACCCTGGCGGCGGTCCGCGAGCTCGGTGCCGGGGTCGACGAGCTGGGCGCGGCCAACGAGGGTCTCGAGCTCGAGATCCGCGGCGCCGGGCTCCGGGGTCCCGGTGAGCGCGCCTCCGGCGCCCCGGTGCGGATCGACGTCGCGAACGCGGGAACGCTGCTGCGTCTGCTGCCGGGGTGGCTGGCGGGACAGGGGCGCGGGCGCTGGACGCTCGACGGCGACGAGTCGATCCGGCGCCGCCCCGTCGACCGCGTCGCCGAGCCGCTCTCGCGGATGGGCGCCGCGGTGAGGTGTCGCGAGGGGCGGCTCCCGCCGCTCGAGGTCGAGGGCTCCGAGCTGCGGGGGATCTCCTACGAGCTCCCCGTGGCGAGCGCCCAGGTCAAGTCGTGCGTGCTGCTCGCCGGCCTGCTCGCCGACGGCGAGACCGAGGTCGTCGAGGCGGTCCCGACCCGCGACCACACCGAGCGGATGCTCACCGCCGCCGGGGTTCAGATCGAGGTACGGGAGGGAACCCGGGGCCGTGGCGGCGCCCCGCGACGGATCGCGATCCGCGGGGGGAATCCGCTCGAGATCGCGGAGGTCTCGGTCCCCGGCGACTTCTCGGCCGCCGCGTTCCACCTTGCCGCCGCGCTGATCGTGCCCGGCAGCGAGGTCGTGCTTGAAGGTGTCGGCCTCAACCCGACGAGGGTCGGGCTGCTCGGCATCCTCCGCCGGATGGGCGCCCCGGTCGAGGTCGAGAGCGAGGAGGGCGGCGCGGGAGGCGAGCCCCGGGGCAGGCTGGTCGCGCGGCACGGCGGCCTGCGGAGCACGAGGGTCGGCGCGCAGGAGGTCGCGGTCGCGATCGACGAGCTTCCGCTGGTCGCGCTGCTCGGGTGCTTCGCCGAGGGGGAGACCGTGGTCGCGGGCGCCGGCGAGCTTCGCCACAAGGAGTCCGACCGGATCGCGGCGATCGTCGACGGCCTGGGCGCGCTCGGCGCGGAGATCGAGGCGCGCCCCGACGGGTTCGCGGTCCGGGGGCACGACGGCCTCCGGGGAGGGAGGATCGACTCCCGCGGCGACCACCGGATCGCGATGCTCGGCGCCGTCGCGGGACTCGCCTCGCGCGATGGCGTCGCGGTGGCGGGAATGGAGGCCGCCGCCGTCAGCTATCCGGGATTCGAGGCCGATCTCCGGAGCCTGTCGGGTATTGGGTAACTTCGGATCTGTTGGCGATGAGACCTGGATTGGCGATGCTCCAGAGCGGGACGCGAGTCGTCCTCAATCGCGTGGGCCTCGACGGGCGCGTGATGAGACTGCTCGACGGCTGGCGCGCGCGCCGAGCCGCGAAGCGGTCGACTCTCCGGCTCGGCCCCGACGGCTTGCCGGTTCCGCCCGACGAGCTGATCGAACAGGTCCACGGGCCGACCGGCGCGTCGGCGGAGGAGTTCCTTCGAGGTGGGGAAACCGGCCGGCGGATCATCGCCGAGACTCTCGCTCGCCACGGCGTCGCCGTCGAGGAGCTCGGCGCGCTGCTCGACTTCGGGGTCGGATGCGGCCGCGTCGCCCGATACTGGGTCGATCTCGACACCGACGTGCACGGGTGCGACTACAACCCCGGACTCGTCGAGTGGTGCCAGGAGAATCTGCCGCACGTCACCGCCGTCACGAATCGGCTGGACCCCCCGCTCCCCTACGACGACGGGCGGTTCGACCTCGTGTACTCGCTGTCCGTCTTCACACACCTGACCGAGGCACTGCAGCGGCCTTGGTCGGCGGAGCTGCGGCGTCTGACAAGGTCCGGCGGGCACGTGCTTTTCACCGTTATCGGTCCGACGTTCCCGCATCCCGACCCGGGCTTCCTCACGCCGGAGATCGCCGAGCGGCTGGAGCGGGGTGAACTGATCGTGCTCACTCCGGAGCACGCCGGCCGCAACTGCTGCGCGGCGCTGCACCCTCGATCCTGGGTCGAGGACAACATGCTGGACGGGTTCGAGCTCGTCGAGTACGTGGAGCGCGGCGCGGGGATGAGTGGCGGGCAGGACATATTCCTCGTCCGGCGCGTGGACTGAGCCGCCACCCGTTGAAATGCCAATCACTCGAACCACCCTTCACAGCTCGATCCGTCGCCTCCGCGATCGATCGCTCGCGGTCGTCCAACGGCGGCGCGAGACCGCGGGCTCGCGAGCCGGACCGAACCCGTTTGACGAGGACGAACCGTTCGACTATTCGCGGCTGTGGTTCGGGTCTCAGCTCGTTCACCGCCACATCAACGAGAGGACGAGCGGTGACCCGGGGGTCGATTGGCTCAGCCACGGCATGCGACACCTTGCCCCCGCCGTCGGCGAGGGCTCGGGCCGCAAGCCGGAGGGCGAGTACCGGTGCCTGGTCCTGGGCGCGAACGACGGCCACAACAGCGTTCGCCGGCTGTGCGAGGCCGGGTTTGCGGGCGAGATCGTGGCCACCGACATCGCCGAGAACGCGATCTCCAGGGCGAGGGAGCTGCTGGCCGGGTACCCGAACGTCACCTTCGACGTCTCCGATCTGAACGTCGACCGTTTCGATGGGCCGTTCGACTACATCGTCGCCGAGGGCGTGCTGCACCACGTCGCGAACATCGGGCCGTGCCTGCGACATCTCAACGACATACTCGAACCCGACGGCGTGCTGATCGCGAACGAGTACGAGGGGCCGGTCCGCTTCCAGCTCCCCGACCGGCAGGTGCAATGGATCAACGCGGCCCTCGGCGCGCTTCCCGGCGGTCTGCTGCCGCGGTGGACCGGGGATCCCGATCTGCCTCCGGACTCCGGCTACCGGCGAAGAACTCGCTACGTCCCTCCGAGTGAGGCCTCGGTCCGCGCGACCGACCCATCCGAGGCGCTCTGCGGACCCGAGCTCAAGCGGCTGCTGCCAGAGGTCTTTCGGGTGATTTCGCGGAGGGGCTTCGGCGGCACGCTGCTCAGCTACGTGAGCGAGCACTTCCGGTTCGACCGTGCCGACTCGGACCCACGCGTCGGCCGCTTCGTCAGGGTCCTGATCGAGATCGAGGACAGCCTGATCGACACGGGGATCCTCGACGACGACTTCGTCTACTACGAGCTCGGCCGACGCGACTCCTGACCGGCCCGCCGGCGGGCCGAGCTCGGGATCGAGAACCCGCCGGGCTCGCTCAGCGCTGGCTCGGGTGGCCCTCGCCGGGCCACGGGGTGAGGATCAGCAGCACGCGGGAGTCCTCGGTCGCGCGCACCTCGCGACGCTCGTTCGGGTCGAACTCGGCGAACAGGCCAGGTCCGCCGCTCACCGCGTCACCGTCGGGATCGACCACCTCGATCCGCCCCCTGATGACAACCAGCCACGCGCGCTCGTGGACCTGGTGCTCGTCGAGCCCCTCGCCCGCCGAGAGCTCGATCGCGATCGCTCGCCCCTCCTCGGAGGAGATCAGGACCTCCGGCTGGCGCGCCTCGACGTCGAGCGCTGTCAGGTCCCACGTCTGCATCGCACCGGACTCTATTCACTAGCCCGCCCGCCCGGAGGCAACCCTGCCCCGGGCTACCCTCCGCGGCCATGGAGGCACCGATCCAGTGGTGATCGCGATCGACGGTCCCGCCGGGGCAGGCAAGTCGACCGTGGCCCGGGCCGTCGCCGACGCGCTCGGCTTCACGTACCTGGACTCGGGGGCGATGTACCGCTGCCTGGCGCTCGCAGCCCTGCGCGACGGCGCCGACCTCGACGACGGCTCCTCGGTGGCGGAGATCGCGCGCGGGCTCGAGATCGCGCTTCGCGGCGGCGGCGTGGAGCTCGACGGAGAGGACGTCACCGAGGCGATCCGCGCGCCCGAGGTCGGCGAAGCCGCGTCGCGGGTGTCGGTTCACGCCGGCGTCCGCGAGGCGATGGTCGATCGCCAGCGCGCCCTGATCGCCGCGGGCGGGCACGTCGCCGAGGGGCGCGACATCGGGACCGTGGTCAGCCCCGACGCGCCGCTCAAGGTCTTTCTCACCGCAGGCGACGACGAGCGCGCCCGGCGGCGTGCGGAGCAGACCGGTGAGCGGATCGCCGAGGTGGTCGCGGCCCAGCGCGAGCGCGACGCGCGCGACCGTGAGCGGGAGCACAGCGCGCTGCGGCCCGCCGAGGACGCCGTGGAGATCGACACGACGGGCCTGTCGGTCGCTGAGGTGGTGGAGCGGATCGTCGCGCTGGCCCGGGAGCGGGGAATCGAGTGAGCGCGCCCCGGACCCTGGGCCTGCCCCGGATCGCGGTGGTCGGGTTTCCCAACGTCGGCAAGAGCACGCTCGTCAACCGCCTCGCGGGAGGGCGCGAGGCGGTCGTCCACCCCGAGCCGGGCGTGACCCGCGACCGGAAGGAGATCGAGTGCGAGTGGAACGGGGTCCGGTTCGCCCTCGTCGACACCGGGGGCGTCGACATGGCCGCGAACGACTTGCTGTCGACGGCGGTTCGGCGCCAGGCGCGCGAGGCGATCGCGAGCGCCGACGCTGTCCTGCTCGTCGTCGACGCGCGTGCGGGGCTCCGGCCCGGCGACGCGGAGCTCGCGGATCTGCTGCGGCGGGCGGATATCCCCGTCGTCGTGGTGGCGAACAAGATCGACCGCCCGGCCGACGCGCATCTGGCGGCCGAGTTCCACAAGCTCGGGCTCGGCGAGCCGCGCCCGGCGTCGGCCGCGCACGGCCACGGCAGCGGCGACCTCCTCGACGCGGTCGCCGAGCTCGCCGCGAGCGTCGAGGCGACTCCCGCCGAGGGCGACGCGGTCCGGCTCGCGATCGTCGGCCGTCCCAATGTCGGCAAGTCCTCGCTTCTCAACGCCTTCCTCGGCACCGAGCGGGTGATCGTCTCCGAGGAGGCGGGGACCACCCGCGACGCGATCGACACCGCGGCGGAGATCGACGGCCGACCGCTGGCCCTGGTCGATACCGCCGGCCTGCGGCGGCGGTGGAAGGTCGCGGGGACGGTCGCCTACTACGCGCAGCTTCGCTCGGAGCGCGCCGCCGAGCGCGCCGACGTGGCGATCGTCGTCTGCGACGCGTCGGAGGGCGTCACCACGGAGGACCTTCGCGTCGCCGAGCTCGCGATGCGCTCCGGGTGCGCGACTCTGGTGGCGCTCAACAAGTGGGACGTGGGGGAGACCGACCTCGAGGACGCACGAGCGCGGCTCGAGCGCCGGCTGCGACTGCGCCCCCCGGTGATCGTCTGCTCGGCGAAGACGGGCCGGGCGATCCCCGAGCTGCTCCGCCGTGCGATCGCGCTCGCCGACCGGCGGGCGGAGCGGATCCCGACGCCGGAGCTGAACCGCTTCCTCGCCGACGTGGTCGCAGCGACGCCACCGCCGGCGAAGCGCGGGCGGCGCCTGCGCCTCTATTACGTCGCCCAGATCGAGACCGGGCCGGCGCGCTTCGCGATCCAGGTGAACGACCGCCGCCTGATCACCCGCGAATGGGCGTTTCACCTCGAGAACCGGCTCCGCGAGGCGTACGGCTTCGAGGGCGTCCCGCTGATCATCGACTACGTGCCGCGAAAGCGCAGCCAGAAGCGGGGGCGGCGCACCCGACAGCGCTCCGCTCCGCAGGGCTGACACGCACCACGGGGATTCCGGCTATAACGCCGCCGTGGCCCGGTTCCCCTCGCTCGGAGACATCCGGTACGCGCTCCGCCGCCGCACGCGCCGGGTGCGGTACGCGCTGGAGGACGCCTCGTACGTGGTCCGCAGGCGGGCCCGCCGGATGCCGAAGCCGCCGGTGCCATCAGCACCAGCGACCGGCGGTCGGGCCGGGCTCACCCTGCGCGCGCGCCAGCGGATCGTTGCCGCGGCGGCGACCGTGGTCGCTGTCCTGGCGATCGTCCTGTTCGCGCTCGTACCCAACCTCCCGTGCTGGGCGCCGGGCGGGGGCGAGTGCCAGCCGGAGGACGCAGCGATCGAGCTCGTCCCCGCGGACTCGACCGCGTACGCCCACGTCGCCACCGACCCCGACACCGAACAGTACGAGCGCGCGGCGGCGCTCGCCGATCGGCTCCCGACGCTGACCGACCAGATCATCGCCCGGCTCCCGGGGCCGAGCGGAGCGGGGATCGACTACGGGCGAGACGTCGCGCCGTGGCTCGGGGGCGAGGCGGCGCTCGCCCTCGTCCCCTCGGGCGGGGGGGCGCCGAAGCGCACCGCGTTGCTGGAGGTCGGAGACGAGCGCGGCGCGAACGGGTTCGTCGACGCGCTCGCCGGCCGCGACCCCAGGACCGAGGTCGAAGGCGACTTCGACGTCACGCTTGCCGGCGGCGGCCTCGCGGTGACCCAGGTGAGCGGCTTCGTCGTCGTCGGCCCCCATCCTCAGGTGAGCCGCGTGATCGACACCGAGGGGGGCGGGCGGTCGCTCGACGACGTCGAGCCGATCGCGGAGGTGCGCGACGCGTTTCCCGAGCCGCGCCTCGCCGAGCTGTACGTGTCCGAGGAGGGAGCCGACGAGCTCCTCGCGCCGGGCGGCTCGCTCGGGTCGTTCGAGGCGTTCGTTAACGCGAAGGCCGCGCTGGGCGCGGGCGCCGCCGTTGTCGCGGGCGAGGACGGGCTGGAGCTCCACGTCAACAGCGTCCTGGACCCCGACCGCGAGCAGAGCTCGCCGGGGTTCTTCGCGGCGTTCCCCGACTTCGAGCCGGCGCTGGGGGGTGAGGTGAGCGAGGGCGCCCTCGCGTACGTCGCGCTCGGCGATCCGGCGGGGAGCGTCGAGGGGCTGCTCTCGCAGGCGGCCGCGGAGGCGCCCGCCCTCGCATCCGCCTTCGAGGACGCGGGGCGGCGGCTTCGCGAGGCGGGCAGGGTGAGCATCGAGAAGGAGATCCTCCCGGTCCTCACATCACAGGCGGCGGTGTCGGTGGAGCCGCGGCGTCCCGAGGGGACAGCCGGCCTCCCGGGCATTCCGTTCGTGAGCCTGATCGTCGAGGAGGTCGACGAGGAGCGTGCGACGAGGGCGCTCGCGCGGCTCCAGGCTCCGATCGCGAAGGCGCTCGACCCCGGCCGCAGCCTCCAGGCCCCGGTGTTCCGGGACGAGGAGATCGACGGGGTGACCGCGCACAGCCTCCGGATCAGCCCCACGGTGGAGCTCACCTACGCGGTCGTGGACGGCCGGCTCGTGGTCAGCTCCGACCCGCTCGGCGTCCGGCAGGTGAGAAGCGGCGGGTCCTCGCTCGAGGACTCGGATCGCTTCGAGTCCGCGACCGAGGGCTTCCCCGGCGACCTCTCGGCGCTCCTTTATCTCAATCTCGGTGACCTCGTGACGCTGGCCGAATCGGCTGGGCTCGGGGCGGATCCAGCCTACGCCGTGATCGGGCGAGAGGTCCGCGAGCTCGAGGGGCTCGGGGTGGCGGTGGACCGGGACGAAGGGGAGATCGCAACCGAGGTCCGGCTGACGGTCGGGGAGTGATTCGGGCGCTAGCATCCCGCGAAGCGCGATGGCAGGAATGAGCGAACTCGGCCCCGACGAGCACCTCTTCACCTCGGAGTCCGTCACCGAGGGCCACCCCGACAAGATCTGCGACCAGATCTCGGACGGCGTGCTCGACGCTGTGCTCGCCGACGACCCCGCCGGGCGGGTGGCGTGCGAGGCGCTGGTCAACACCGGGTTCGCGATCGTCGCCGGTGAGATCACCACCAAGACGTACGTGGACATCCCGAAGCTCGTCCGCGAGACGCTTCGCCGGATCGGCTACGACCGCGCGAAGTACGGCTTCGACGCGGACACCTGCGCGGTGATCACCGCGATCGACGAGCAGTCGCCCGACATCGCCCAGGGCGTCGACGTCGCCTACGAGGCGCGCACCGATCCCAACGACGAGGACGAGCTCGACCGGATCGGCGCGGGGGACCAGGGGATGATGTTCGGGTACGCGACCCGGGAGACGCGCGCGTTGATGCCGATGCCGATCCAGGTCGCCCACACGCTCGCCCGCCGGTTGGCGGAGGTGCGAAAGGCGGACGTCGTTGCCTACCTGCGCCCGGACGGCAAGACCCAGGTGACCGTGCGGTACGAGAACGACCGTCCCGTCGAGATCACCAACCTGCTGATCTCGACCCAGCACAAGCCGGATATCGACGGGGAGACGCTGATCAAGCAGGACCTGTGGGAGCACGTCGTCGAGCCCGTGCTGCACGAGGAGTACAAGGAGCTGTTCACCGACAAGGAGCTGTTCGAGAGCTTCCTCGTCAACCCGACCGGGAAGTTCGAGATCGGGGGCCCCCAGGGCGACGCCGGGCTCACGGGACGCAAGATCATCGTCGACACCTACGGCGGCGCGGCCCGGCACGGCGGCGGCGCGTTCTCGGGCAAGGATCCATCGAAGGTCGACCGCTCCGGCGCGTACGCGGGCCGCTACGTGGCGAAGAACGTCGTCGCCGCCGGGCTCGCGGACCGTTGCGAGGTCCAGATCGCGTACGCGATCGGGGTCGCCCACCCGGTGTCGCTGATGACAAAAACGTTCGGCACCGGCAAGCTCGGGGACTCGGAGCTGACCCGGCTGGTCTCGGAGGAGTTCGACCTGCGACCGGGCGCGATCCGGCGCGACCTCGACCTGCACCGGCCGATCTACCAGAAGACGGCGGCGTACGGCCACTTCGGCCGCGAGGACCACGACTTCACGTGGGAGCGCACCGACCGCGTCGACTCGCTGCGCCGGGCGGCCGGGCTCGAGGCCGGTGAGACCGCCGACGTCTCGTAGCGCGCCCGGTCAGCCCGCCGGAGGCTCGCGCGCCGGCTCGTCGTCGCCGAGCCCCGCGTGCTGGGCGCCTATCCGGGTCGCCTCGTTGACCTCGTGGACGACGTCCTCGGGCTCCGCGACCCCGGCGAAGATGAAGTTGTAGTCGTCGCCGGCGGCGGTGTCGAAGTCGACGTCGCCGATCTGCATCACCCGCTGGTACACGGACTGGCTGAAGTTGACGTTCTGGACGCGCTCCAGCCGGGTCTCCTGGATCTGGCGCGAGATCAGGCCACGCTTGATGTTGAGGCGGCGGTCGGTGATCGTGTAGGTGGTGGTGATCCGCTTCAGGAGGCCTCCGAGCAGCGTGAGCGCGACCCCCGCCACGAGCACGGCGCCGACGAGGGGCCAGTTGACCTCGTCGTCGACCACCCGGGTGACGAGGGTCACGACCGCCGCGATCACGACCGTGACCACCAGCCACTGGGTGTAGAAGCCGAGCACCGCACGCCACGACGGGTGCCCCCGGAAGATCACCTGCTCCCCCGGGCTCAGCTTCAGCGACACGGCGCAAGCATATGCGGCCCCGTCCGCGCCCGCACCTAGGCTCGGCGGACGATGGCGATCGCCAAGGTGGAGCCGCTCACCACCGCCCGCGCGCTGCGCGGGCCGTTCGACTACCGCCTTCCCGAGGGAATGGAGGGAGTTGGCGTGGGCAGCGTGCTCCGGGTCCCGTTCGGCCCCCGGCGCGTGCTGGGCGTCGTGGTGGAGATCGCGGAGCGGAGCGAGCTCCCGCCGGAACGGCTCGCGGAGCCGCTCGAGGCGCTCGAGGCGGGCGTGCCGGCCGAGCTCGTCCGCCTTGGCCTGTGGACTGCGCGCGAGTACTGCTCCACGCCGTCGCGCGGGCTTCAGCTCGTCCTTCCGCCCGGGACGGGGGCCGGAGGTGCGCGCGTGCGGCCCCGGGTCGAGCGCCGCGTGGCGCTGACCGAGGCCGGCCGTGCCGCGCTCGGGGACGGCGTGCGGCTCGGGCCCCGCCAGCGCGCGGTCCTCGACGCTCTCGCCGAGGCGACAGGCGGCGCCGAGCGCTCCGCCGCCGAGCTCGCGGCGACCGCGGGATCGGACTCCGCGACGCTGGGGCGGCTGGAGCGGCGCGGGCTTGTCGCCGTGCGCGAGGAGCGGGAGCTTCGCCGCCCGCGGGTGGCGGATGTCGGGGACGCCGCGGGTACGGTCGAGCTCACCCCCGAGCAGGAGGCTGCCGCCGCGAGGATCTTCGCCGCGATGGCGAACGGTGGCGAGCGGGAGCTTCTTCTGCACGGGGTCACCGGGTCGGGGAAGACCGAGGTCTACCTGCGCGCCGCGGAGGCCGCGCTCTCGCGCGACCGCGGGGCGATCGTGCTCGTCCCGGAGATCGCGCTCACCCCGCAGACGCTCGCCCGGTTTCGGGAGCGGTTCGGCGACGCGGTCGCCGTGCTGCATTCCGCGCTGCGCCCGGGGGAGCGCTACGACGAGTGGGAGCGGCTGCGCTGCGGGGCCGCACGACTGTGCGTCGGCCCGCGCTCGGCGGTCTTCGCTCCCGTGTCGGATCTGGGGCTGATCGTGATCGACGAGGAGCACGACCCCTCCTACAAGCAGGAGGGGGACCCGCGCTACGACGCCCGCCGCGTCGCCCGCCGGCGCGCCGCCGAAGCGGGCGCGGTGCTGGTCGCCGGGAGCGCGACCCCGAGACCGGAGACCTGGCTCGAGCTCCCGCGGCTCGAGCTCCCGCGGCGGGTGGACGGTCTGGAGCTGCCCGAGGTTGAGGTCCTTGACATGCGCGGAGGCGATCGCCGGGGCGGCCCGCTTCACCCCCGCACGCAGGAGGCCCTTGAGGGGCTGCGGGCGGAGGGAGGCAAGGCGATCCTGATGCTCAACCGGCGCGGCTGGGCGCCGCACCTGAGCTGCCGCTTGTGCGGCCACACGTGGGGCTGCCCGCAGTGCGAGGTCTCGCTCGTCCTCCACCGTCGCTCCGAGCGCCTTGACTGCCACCACTGCGGGCACTCCGAGCCAATCCCGGCTTCCTGTGGTGAGTGCGGCTCGGTGACCCTCGCACACCACGGCTCCGGCACGGAGCGGCTCGAGGCCCTGCTCGGGAGCCTGCTGGATCCGCTCCCCGTGTTCCGGCTCGACTCCGACAGCGCCGCCCGCGAAGGCGCCCACCCGGAGATCCTCGGTCGGTTCCAGGACGCCGAGGCCGGGGTCCTGCTCGGAACGCAGATGGTCGCCAAGGGGCACGATTTCTCCGACGTCGTGCTGAGCGTCGTCCTCGACGCCGACGCGGCGCTGCGATTCCCCGACTTCCGCGCCGAGGAGCGCGCGTTCGCGCTCATCGCCCAGCTCGCCGGGCGAAGCGGTCGCGGCGAGGCGGGAGGGAGGGTGCTGGTCCAGACGCTCGCGCCGGACGCCCCGGCGATCGAGGCGGCCGCCCGCCACGACGCCCCCGGCTTCCTGGCCGGAGAGCTCGAGCGGCGGCGCGCGTTGCGCTATCCACCCTTCGCCCACCTGGTCCGCGTGGAGCTCGCCGCGGCCGACGGCGCCGACGCCGAACGCGCCGCCGGCGAGCTTCACACGCGCCTCGAGCGGGCCCTCACCGACGGCACCGAGCTGCTCGGCCCCGCGCCTCGATTCCGCCTTCGCGGCCGCCACCGCCGCCAGCTCCTGCTCAAGGCGAGCG
>JBOGZL010000122.1:0-2474 GCA_050697195.1 Solirubrobacterales bacterium | reverse complement strand
TCGAGGTAGACGCGGGCCCCGAGCTCGCGCTCCAGCTCGCGTCTCGCCGCCGCGCCGACGTCGCGGACCATCTTCCCGCCCCGGCCGACCAGGATTCCCTTCTGGGACTCGGTCTCGACCCACACCTCGGCGTGGACGTCGACCAGGCCGTCGTCGCGGCGCTCCACCTCGCTCACCATCACCTCGACCGAGTGCGGGACCTCCTCGCGGGTGCGCCGCAGGACCTGCTCGCGGATCAGCTCCGCGAGCCTGATCTCCTCCGAGGCGTCGGTCCGCTCGTCGGCCGGATAGAGCAGCGGGCCCTCGGGGAGGAGATCGACGAGGTGCTCCACCAGCGGCTCGACCCCGGTTCCCCGCTTCGCGCTCACCGGAAAGATCTCGTCGGCGACGTCGAGCTCCTCGGCGGCGACGAGCGCCTCCGCGACCCCCGGCTTGCGGAGTCGATCGGACTTGTTGACCACGCAGACGACGGGGGTGTCGCCGCGCGCGCCGAGCAGGACGCGGGCGATGAAGCGGTCCCCGGGGCCCACCCCCTGCTCCCCGTCGATCACGAGCAGGACGGCGTCGGCGTCGGCGAGCTCCTGCTCGACGCGGCGCTGCATCCGCTGGGTGAGGTCGTCGCGCGGGCGCTGTACCCCCGGCAGGTCGACGAGCACGATCTGCCATTCGCTACCCGGGTCGGTGGCGATCCCGCGGATCGCCCGCCGCGTGGTCTGGGGGCGATCGGAGACGATCGCGACCTTCGCGCCGACGATCGCGTTCGCGAGCGTCGACTTGCCGACGTTCGGCCGCCCGGCGACCCCGACGAACCCCGCCCGCGTCGTCACTCGTCGAGCACCCACGAGTACGAGAGCGAGCGCCAGTTCGCGCCCTCGCGCTCGTAGAACCGGTGCGCGTCGGTCCTCGCCTCCGCCGAGTCGAGCTCGAGATGGGTGGCGCCTCGCTCCCGCGCCCAGCCTCGGGCCTCCGTGAGAAGCGCCCCGCCCACGCCCTCCGAGCGGCGGTTGGGATCAACTGCCAGGTCCTCGACCCAGCACCGGCGGCCGAAGCGCACCGACTCGAGGTCGATGTAGGCGGTGCAGAACCCGATCACCCGGCCGTCGTCCTCGGCGACCAGGACCACGTTGTCCTCGGAGCGGATCGCGCCGCCGAGCGCATCCGCCGCGCGTTCGGCGTCCCAGGCATCGGGACGCGAGCCGGGCGGTTCGAACAGCCACTCGTAAAGCGGAACGAGCGCGTCGACCTCCACGAGCCTGGCGACTCTGATCGCGACAGTGCTCATCGTTCGAGCGACTCCATCACGCGGCCCTGGAGCGCGAGCATCTCGCCGCCGTCGGCCTCGTGGTCATGGCCGCACAGATGGAGGACGCCGTGGACCGCCGCCTCGCGAACGTCGCTCGCGTGCTCGGGGCAGATCACCACGTCGCCGAGCTCGCGCGGCCCGGGCGTCTTCGCAGCCCCGTCGACCGGGAACGCGAGCACATCGGTGGCCGCGTCGCGCCCCCGGTGCTCGCCATTCAGCCTTCGGATCCGGTCCTCGTCCACGAGCTCGACCGAGAGATGCCCGTCGGCAATCCCCGCGGCTTCCAGCGCCGCCGCGACCGCGTCGCGGAGCTCCGTTGGGACGTCGCCGAGCTCGGGGCTCAACTGCCGCTGTCGCCGTCGCGCGATCGCTCACCCTCGTCCGTGTACTCGCCGTACGCGGCGACGATCCGCTGGACGAGCTTGTGGCGCACGACGTCCTCCCCCCCGAAGCGGACGAAGGAGATGTCGGCCACGTCGGCGAGGATCTCCCCGATCACCACCAGCCCGGATCGCTGGTCGCGGGGAAGGTCGATCTGGGTGATGTCTCCCGTGACCACCATCCGGGAGCCGAACCCGAGCCGGGTGAGGAACATCTTCATCTGCTCCGGGCTCGTGTTCTGCGCCTCGTCGAGGATGATGAAGCTGTCGTTGAGCGTGTTGTGCGTGACGAGAAAGTCGTCTGTGACATAGAGCGCATCGGCTGCGGCCACCTGGATGCAGCACGTCTCCGCGTCGCCGGCTGGCTCGATGCTCTCGACGAATCGCATCGGGCAGCCGCCTCCCTGCTCCCGATAGACGTCGCGCTTGCGGGCGAGCCGGAACGGCTCGAGTCCCGGCGGTAGCCGGATGTCGAGCACAAAGGCGTCGGAGCGGTAATGCACCGGCCGGCCCCTGGCGCGGCCGGGCGGACGCCCGGCGGCTGCTCGCAGCCTGCGGTAGGCCACGCCCCCGAGCGAGCGGACGAGGAAACCAACATGGTCCGCCAGCCGCTTCGAGCACGTCGAGAACTGGATCCGGCATGTGCGACCGCGCTGGGTGACCGGGCCGCCGTCGCTGTCGAGCAGCCCTTGGAGGACCCCGAGGCGGACCTCCGGTGAGTTGTAGAGGTAGGGGTTGGGCACGAACTTCGTGGAGCGCGTGCCGGCCAAGCCGAGCTCGCGGAGGGCGAC
>JBOGZL010000121.1:0-24775 GCA_050697195.1 Solirubrobacterales bacterium | reverse complement strand
GCGACCAGCCGGCTCCGCCCGGCCTGCGCCTCCCGTCGCTCGGCGGCGAGCCGCTGCTTGCGGAGGCGCTCCTTCTCTTCCTTGCGACTGGCCATCGCGGCACGCGAGCGTAGCGAAGAGCCTTAAGCTCGGCGTCCCCTGCCCGGCCCGCACAACAGCATCTACTGGTGGGAGACCGAGCCCGTGGTGCCGGGCCCGTCCCTGCGCGGCACCGAGCGGGCCGACGTGTGCATCGTGGGCGGTGGGTACACGGGGCTGTGGACCGCCCACTTCCTCAAGCGGGCGGAGCCCTCCCTGGACGTGGCGGTGGTCGAGCGCAGCTGGGCGGGGTCGGGCGCCTCGGGCCACAACGACGGCTACGCGATGACCGTCCTCGACATGAGCCTCCACCACCTGGTCGAGCGCCACGGCCCCGAGCGCGCGGGGGCGGCTCACGAGGCGGTCGCTCGCTCCGTGGTCGAGATCGGCGAGTTCTGTGCCGAGCACGGGATCGACGCCGAGTACGAGCTCAACGGGTTTGCGGCGATCGCCCTCAACGACGCCCACATGTGGCGGCTGGAGCGCGACCTCGACGCCGCGCGGCGGATCGGGGCCGAGCACGACTTCACTCTGTCCGAGGGGCCAGAGGCGCAGGCCGTGATCGGATCTCCCCGGGTGCGGGCGGTGCTCAGGGAGGGACGGGGCGCGATCCTCAACCCGCACAGGCTCGTCCGGGGGCTCGCCCGAACCGTGGCCGAGTCGGGCGTGCGGGTTTTCGAGCGCTCGCCCGCGACGCTGCTCGCGCCGGGGCGGGTGGAGACGGCGCTCGGGGCGGTCGAGGCGCCGCGGGTGGTCGTCGCCGCGAACGCCTACCAGCACGGCTTCGCGCAGTTCAGCGACAGGGTGGTGCCGGTGTGGAGCTACGCGATGACGACCGAGCCGCTCACCGAGGAGCAGCGCGGGCGCGTCGCGTGGCCGGGGCGCGAGGGCTTCGAGGACAAGCGCAACTTCATAACGATCGGGCGCTGGATCGGCAGTGACCCCGCCGCGCCCGGACGCGAAGCGGAGGACGCGGCGGGCTCTCGAATCCTCTGGGGCGGGCGCCTGGCGCCCTACTTCTACGGCAACGACATGGACCCGCGGCACATGCGCAACGAGCGCGTGTTCGCGGAGCTGCGCGAGGCGTGGCGAGAGCTGTTCCCGATGTGGGAGGACGTTCGCTTCACCCACGCGTACGGCGGCTGCGTCGCGATCACCGCCAGCTTTCTGCCCTACGTTGGGAGCCTCGGGGAGGGAGTCTTCTACGGCTACGGCTACAACGGGCACGGCGTGGCGCCGAGCCACACCGTGGGCCGGGCCCTGAGCGATCTCGTGCTCGAACGGGAGAGCGAGCACACGCGGCTGGTGTTCGTGGACCAGGCCGAGGCGGCGATTCCGCCGGAGCCGCTGCGCTTCGTGGGCACGCGGCTGACGACGGCGCTGCTCGATCGCCAGGACCGGCGCATGGAGCGCGGCGGCGGCGTCGGTGAGATGGATCCGCTGATCCTGCGGATCGTCAACCGGCTGGGGTAGCCGCCGCCCCGCGCTCGGCCCACACCTCGTCGAGGAACCCGGCCAGCTCGTCGTTGAGACGATCGGGGCTGGTGCGCCACTCGATGATCGAGTTCGCGTTCACGAGCCGCGCGTTGGGCATCTCGTCGACGAGCTGGTCGGCGTCGTTGAACGGGTGAAGCGGATCGGCGGGGTGGCCGATCACGAGCGCCGGGACCTCGATCCGCATCCGGTCCTCCTGCGGCGGCGCCGAGCGCCCCAGCAGGAGGCCCTCCAGCACCGACGCCGAGGGCTCGGGTTCCTGGCGCACCCAGTCGAGCACGATGTCGACGAGGTAGTGCGAGCGCGGGAAGCGGCTGGTCAGCCGCGAGACCATCTTCCAGGCCGGGGTCCCGAACCGCAGCCCGACGAGGATCGGCGTGAAGATCACCGCCACCGCGGTGAGGGCGTTCTCCAGCACCGGCATCTCGACGAGCAGGCCCCGGACCCGGTCGGGATGCCAGGCGGCGAACTCGAGCCCCACGTTCGCTCCCAGCGACGTCCCGCCGATCACGGCCTGGTCGAGCTCGAGGTGGTCGAGCAGGGCCAGGACCTGGTCGGCGAACGCGGTCATCGAGTACAGGCGGGGGTCGTCGGGACGGTCCGAGCGGCCATGACCGAGGAGGTCGAGGCAGATCACCCGGTTGTCGCGCGCGGCCATCTCCGGGGCGAGCCGCTCGTACATCCGCCGATTCATCAGCAGCCCGTGCGTGAGCACGAGCACCCTCTCGCCCTCGCCGTGGATGTCGTAGCGCAGCGTGTGCCGCTCGTGATAGCGGAATGACCCCATCGCGCCGGAGTCTAGTAACGGCTCAGGAGGCGCCCACCGCGGCCGGCCGCGAGGACGCGCGCTCCCACGGTCTCGACGCGTGCAGCGCCGCTAGGATCGCGCGGGTCGCGGGAGCCCGGTTGAGGGTGTAGAAGTGGATCCCCGGGACGCCGGCCGCCAGCAGCTCGTCGCACTGGCGCGCGGCGTAGGCGACCCCGAGCTCGAACTCCGCGCGCTCGTCGCCCCCGAGCGCCTCCATCGCCTCGGCAAGCGGCGCCGGGATCGTCGCCTCGCAGATCTCGCAGAAGCGCTTGATCTGCGCGTAGCTCGTGATCGGCATCACCCCGGCGATGATCGGGACCTCGATCCCCGCCCGGCGCGTCGCGGGGAGCCACTCGAAGAGCGAGCGGTTGTCGAAGAAGAGCTGCGTGATCAGGAACGTGGCGCCGGCGTCCACCTTCGTCTTCAGGAACGCGACGTCGGCCTCGAGATCCCTCGCCTCGGGGTGCACCTCGGGGAAGCACGCCCCGCCGACCGCGAAATCGTGGCGCTTGGCGATGAAGGCGGCGAGCTCCGCCGACGACGAGAGACCGCCCGCGGGCTGCTGGAACTCGGCCTCGCCCCGCGGTGGGTCGCCGCGCAGCGCGAGCACGTTCTCGATTCCCGCGCCCTCGATCTTCTCGAGGATCTCTTCGAGCCCCTGGGCGGTCTCGCCAACGCAGCTCAGGTGGGCCATCGCCTCGACCCCGAACTCGCGCTTGAGCGTGCCCGAGATCTCGACCGTGCCCTCGCGGGTCGCTCCGCCCGCGCCGTAGGTGACCGAGACGAAGCCGGGATCGAGCGGCCTCAGGACCCGCATCGTCTCGTACAGGTCCTCGACGCCCTGGTCGGTCTTGGGCGGGAAGAACTCGAACGAGAAGCACGGCCGCGCGGTCGAGATGATCTCGTCGATCCTCATCGTCGGGGGATGGTAGACGGAGCCTGATCGACAACGGGGCGGTCGCTCGCAGGCACGATTGCGCTAAGGGAACCGTGCTCCCCGGCCGACTAGAGGAGGGATGGCCTCGGACTCCCGAGAGCGCCGCCTCCTGGACGAGGGTGCAGCGTGGCGCCTGCCGTGGCGCAGCGGCGGCCCGGAGATTGCGGCTCGGCTCGGCGCGCTGATGCTCGTCGGCGGGACGGCGATCTTCGTCCTCGCCGCGGTGGTCCTTCACAGCCCCGAGGCCGAGCTGGGTGCGTACTGGATCCTCGCCGGCGTGACGCTGGCGGCGGCGGTGATCGTGCTCGCGCTCCGTCCGAAGGCACGGGGCGCGGCGTGGATCCCGGGGGCGGTCGTGGCGACGGGGATCCTCGCGATCACGGCCGGGCTCTACTTCAACGGCGAGCGGTCCGGGGGCCCGCCGGCGTTCAGCGAGTTCTTCTACATCTGGCCCGCGTTCTACATCGGCTACTTCTTCACCCGGTGGGCGGTGGTCGCGTGGCTCGGGCTGATCGCGCTCTCCTACACCGCCGTGCTGATCGCGATCGACCCCCCGGAGGCCGCCACCCGGTGGGTGGTCACGATCTCGGTGGTTTCCGGCGCCGCGATCGCCCTCCACCTCCTGCGCCGCGACGTCGATCGCCTGCTCGAGCGGCTTCGCGAGACGGCCCGCACCGACTCGCTGACCACGCTGCTCAACCGGCGCGGGTTCGACGAGCGGTTCGAGCTCGAGCTCGACCGGTCGCGACGCACCGGGGACTCCGTCGCGCTGCTGATCGGGGACGTGGACCGCTTCAAGGAGCTCAACGACCGCTTCGGGCACGCCGCCGGGGACACGGCGCTCGCCGCGGTCGCGCAGACGCTCTCCGCGGGGTGCCGGTCGATCGACACCGTCGCCCGAGTCGGCGGGGAGGAGTTCGCGATCCTCCTTCCCGCGACCGACGCCGAAGGCGGGGTGGGCGTCGCGGAGCGCCTCCGGGGCGAGATCGCAGAGATCGCAGCCAGCGACGGCGAGCCGCTCACGATCTCGTTCGGGGTGGTGCAGGCCCCCCGGGACGGGGAGTCGCCCCAGGAGCTCATCGACGCTGCCGACCGCGCGCTGTACGACGCGAAGGCGCTGGGGCGCGACCGCACCGTGAGCCACGCGCGACGCACCGCCCGGCTACCCGTCTGATCGAGGCACTGTCGCGGTGACCAGCCGCTCGCTCAGCTCGCGCAGGCGGCGGCGGGCGCCCTCGTCGTACGCCTGGGGGTGCGCCCGGCTTTCCGCCTCGCCGTCGAAGTAGCGGCCGCTGACGCCGTCGAGATCGGGGTCCGCAACCACCCGCAGCGTGGCGGCGGTGCCCTGCTCGAGCGAGCTCGCGGGGCTGATCCCGGCGCGGGTCACCATCTTCGTCGGCATGTAGGTCGCAGGATGGAGGCAGTTCGCCGTCACCCCGGCATCGCGCAGCTCGGCACCGAGATCGATCGTCATCATCACCTGAGCGAGCTTGCTCTGGCAGTAGGCTTGGACGCCGTTGTACTCGCGCTCCAGCATCACGTCGTCGAAGTCGATCGGGGCCTGGCCCGCGGAGCTGACGCTCACGATCCGCGCCGGTGCCGAACCCACCAGCACCGGGAGCAGGCGCATCGTGAGCGCGAAGTGCGCGAGGTAGTTGACCGCGAAGCGGAGCTCGTGGCCGTCGCGGCTCTCCATCCGCGCCCCGCCACCCGGCACGGTGACCCCGATCCCGGCGTTGTTGACGAGCGCGTCGATCCGGTCGTGCTCCGCCGCGATCCGCTCGCCCAGCTCGGCGACCTCGTCGAGCGAGCCGAGGTCGGCGCGCTGCCACTCGAGGCGCTCGTTGCCAGTCGCCTCCCGGATCGCCTCGATAGTCGCCCGCCCCCTGTCGTCGTCGCGGCCGTGGAGAACGAGCGTCGCCCCGCTCGCCGCGAGCTCGGACGCGAGCGCGCTCCCGAGCCCGTCGGTGGCGCCGGTGATCACGGTCGTCCGGTCGGCCGGCGGCCGCATGGACATGGTCTAGCAGCCCCCCGGTGGCGCAACGAACTTGCGTCTTGCCGCGCCCTGGTTTTGAACGCGAGTGGAGCGGGTACCGACCCACCGTTCGACCGGACACGGGGGAGCGACCAGGGAAGAGTGTGGTCGCGAAGAGAGTGAGAACCGTCGCATGAGGAGCCGCCCGGGGCTGCGGCTCGGCCTGCTTGCGATCGCCGTGCTGTGCCTCGGGCTCGCGGGACCGACCTCGGCCGGGGCCGCTGGCAAGCTCCAGATGTACGAAGCGGTCGTCGACCAGGATCGCTTCAACGAGCTGCTCGCCGGGGGGTATGACGTCATCAACCCGCAGCAGACCGCGGACGGGGTCGCCGTCGACCTCGTCCTCTCGCCACGTGAGCGCACCCGCCTCGACACCCAGGGCGTGGACCTGGAGCTGCTGCGCGACGAGCAGGGGAGAACCGCCCGCCAGGCGGCCGCCGCCCAGGCCGAGGGCGGCTTCCAGGTGTGGCGCGACTACGACGGCGCGGACGGGCTGCGCCGGTGGATGTACCGGTTCGCCGAGCGGCACCGCAGCATCGCCGACCTCCGCGTGATCGGCGAGACCCACCAGGGTCGCGAGATCCTCGCGATCGAGCTGACGAAGGGCGGGGGGCACAAAGGCAAGGGCAAGGGCAAGTCGCGCAAGCCCGCCGTCCTGTACCAGGGGACCACCCACGCCCGCGAGTGGATCTCGACCGAGGTCACGCGACGGCTGATGACGTGGTTCGCGCGCAAATCGAGCACGGAACGCGTGCGCCGCCTCCTCAAGACGCGCGAGCTGTGGTTCGTCCCGGTGGTGAATCCGGACGGCTACCAGTACACGTTCGACGAGGAGCGCCTGTGGCGCAAGAACCTGAGCGACAACAACGGCGACGGCGAGATCACGAACGTCGACGGGGTCGACCTCAACCGCAACTACCCCGAGCACTGGAACTACGACGACGAGGGCTCCTCGACCGAGACCACGAGCGAGACCTACCGGGGCACGGAGCCGGGCTCCGAGCCCGAGACCCAGGCCGGGATCGAGCTGTTCGACCGCGTCCCGTTCAAGCTCGCCAACAGCTACCACTCCTACGGCCCGCTGCTCCTGTACCCGGAGGGATGGCAGGTGCAGACACCGGCGCGCGACCTCCCGATCTACATCGCGCTCAGCGGCACCGACGAGGAGCCCGCGATCGAGGGGTTCGACCCCGACGTGTCGGCCGAGCTCTACACGACCAACGGCGAGTTCACAGACTGGGCCCATGGCGAGCAGGACGCGCTCGCTTGGACGACCGAGCTCAACGAGGGCTGCGAGGGGTGCGAGTTCGTATTCCCCGACGACCCCGCGCTGGTCCGGCGCGAGGCGAAGATCAACCGTCCGTTCGCGCTCGACATGGCGCGGTCCGCGGCCAACACGGAGCGGCCCAAGTCCCACCTCGGCAATCGCACGAAGCCGTTCTACCTCGAGGCCGTGAGCGACGACCCGACGTTCGCCAACAACCCGCTCGCCGACTTCCGCTTCTCCCACTCCTACGGCGATCCCCAGCCGGTCGAGGTGCTCGCCCGGCGCTCGCTCGGCAAGGTCAACGTCCACTACCGGATCAACGGCGGTCGCGAGCGGACGGCGCCGACCTCGGCGTGGAACGGCGGTGAGAACTTCGGCGAGGGCTACGACACCTACTACCACCTGCTGCGCGGCGAGGTCGGAGGGACCGATCCGGGCGACGAGGTCGAGGTGTGGTTCGAGCCGAAGAGCAAGAAGGGCAAGCGCGCGCGGCGATCGAGCTCGGCCGAGAGCGACTCGTTCACCTACGAGGCGGTCTCGGAGTCCGACGCCGACACCCTGGTCGTCGCGGCGGAGGACTACAGCGGGATCTCGAACGACCCGCCCTACGCGAGCGCCGACGCGCCCAACTACCTCTCCTTCTTCGAGCAGGCCCTGGACGCGAACGGGATCGAGCACGAGGTCTACGACGTCGACGCGCGCGGGCGGGTGGCGCCGGACGCGCTCGGCGTGCTGAGCCACTTCGACGCGGTCGCGTGGTACACGGGCAACGACGTGATCACCCGCGACCCGGGGATGGTTCCCGGCACCGCCTCTCGGCTCGCCAACGACGAGATGCTCGAGATGCGCTCGTACCTCAACGAGGGCGGGAAGCTGCTCTACAACGGGCAGAACGCGGGGCTCCAGTACGCGTTCGGCTTCCCCTTCGACCCGGTCGCGAACGCACCGTGCTTCGCCGGCGACGACGAGGTCGACGCCCGGTGCCAGGCGATGTCCGACGACTTCCTCCAGTACTACCTCGGCGCCTACCTCTACAACGACAACGCCGGCACCGACCCCGACACGGGGAACCCGTTCGACGTCGTCGGGACGGGCGATCCCTACACGGGGCTCGACTGGTCGCTGAACGGCCCCGGGAGCGCCGACAACCAGGTCCACACCGCCTCGTTCCTTTCCACCAGCAGCCTGCTGCCCGAGTCGCAGTACCCGCAGTTCGCGAGCGACGCGCCCGCGGCGTGGGCGCGCGAGGGCGCGGCGCCGTTCAGGCCGATCGACGGCAGCCACTACGTCTACTCGCACCGCGCGGACCAGAGCTACAAGCGGCTCACCCGCACGATCGACCTCACCGGCCTGAGCCCCGGCGAGGCCGCCGACCTCTCGTTCCAGATCTCGCGCGACACGGAGCCGGCCTGGGACTTCGTCTTCGTCGAGGCCAACCCGGTCGGCGAGGACGAGTGGACGACGCTTCCCGACGAGAGCGAGGAGGGGCACACCGACCAGGACACGGGCGCGAGCTGCCCTGCGAACTGGCACTCGATCCACCCGTGGCTGGAGCGCTACCAGACGCTGAACGCCGACGACACGTGCTCGCCCACGGGCACGAGCGGCGAGTGGAACGCGGCGTCGGGGCGCTCGGACGGCTGGGAGGAGTGGCGGGTGGACCTCTCCGAGTACGCGGGCGATGAGGTCGAGATCTCGATCTCGTACGCGAGCGACTTCGCGGTCCAGGGCATCGGCGCCTTCGTCGACCAGATCGAGGTGTCGACCGGCGAGGGCACGACCTCGTTCGAGGACGACGGCGGCGCGGACCCGATGGACGGCTGGACCGTCGCCGGCGCGCCCGAGGGCAGCGGCACGAACCCGAACGACTGGGAGCGGACCACCGACGTCAAGTTCGAGGAGGGCGCCGCGGTGTCCACCGACGACTCGCTCTACTTCGGGTTCGGGCTCGAGGGGGTCGCGTCCCCCGAGAAGCGCGCCCAGGTGATGGGGCGCAGCATGGACTACCTACTCGGACCGTAGCGACCACGCTCGACCCCACCGAGGAACGGCGCAAGTTCGAGGTCCCCGACGGGGTCGCGTACCTGAACGTCGCCAACCTCGCTCCCCAGCTGCGCTCTGTGCGGGCGGCGGGTGAGGCGGCGCTCGACCGGCGCGGCGCGCCGTGGACGATCAGCCCCGCGGACTGGTTCACGGAGGTCGAGAGGCTGCGCGGGCTGTTCGCCCGTGTGATCGGGGTCGACGCCGAGGGGGTGGCGTTGATCCCGGCGACCAGCTACGGGATGGCGGTGGCGGCCGCGAACCTCGACGCCGGACCAGGTGAGCGCGTCGTGGTGATCGACGAGGAGTATCCCTCGGGCATCTACACGTGGAGGGCGTTCGCGCGGCGCACCGGCGCCGAGCTTCACACGGTTCGGCGGGAGGCGGGAGGCTCGTGGACCGAGTCGATCCTCGATGCGCTCGACGAGCCGGCGCGGATCGTGTCGGTGCCCAACGTGCACTGGACGAACGGCGCTCTGGTGGAGCTGGAGCCGGTGTGCGCGCGAGCGCACGAGCTCGGCGCCTCGATCGTACTCGACGTCTCCCAGTCGGCCGGCGCGATGCCACTCGATGTCACCCGCCTGCGGCCCGACTTCGTCGTCACGGTCGGCTACAAGTGGCTGCTCGGCCCGCTGAGCGTGGCCTACATGTACGTCGACGAGCGCCACCGCGACGGCGAGCCGATCGAGCACAACTGGATCCTCAGGGCGGGCGCCGAGGACTTCGCGCGGCTCGTCGACTACACCGACGAGCTCCAGCCCGGAGCGCGGCGGTTCGACGTCGGGGCGCGGACCAACTTCATGCTGGTCCCGATGGCGATCGCGGCGCTCGAGCAGGTACTCGGGTGGAGCGTTGAGGCGATCGGCGGCGCACTCGCCAAGGTGACGGCCACGATCGAGCATGCCGCCCGGGAGCGCGGGCTCGACGCCAGCCCCGCGACCCAACGTGGCCCGCACATGGTCGGGATCGGGCTGCCCGACCCGGTGCCCGAGGGGCTCGGGAGCGCCCTGAGCGAGCGCGGGGTGCACGCCGGCGTCCGCTCGTCGTGGCTGCGGGTCGCCCCGCACCTCCACACGACCGGAGCCGACGTGGAGCGTCTGTTCGGCGCGCTGGACGCGGCGCTGGAGCGCCGCTAGCGCGCGACAGGCTCGCCGGTCTCGGCGAGGCGCGCGATCATCGCGGCCGCGCGCTCGTTGCCGGGGCTCGCCTGGAGGCGCTCGGCGACCGCGCCGAGCCGGGCGCCGAGCTCGTCGTTCGCGATCAGGCCGTCGATCGCCTCGCTCATCTGCCGGGGCTCGAACCCATAGGTCGGAAGCCTGATCCCGGAGCCGGTCTCGTCCATCCGCTGCGCGTTGTCGTGCTGGTCCCAGAACAGCGGCAGGACGATCATCGGGACTCCGAAGTGAAGCGCCTCGGTGACCGTGTTGTTGCCGCCGTGGGTGATCACCAGCTCGACGTGCGGGAGGACCGAGGTCTGGGGCAGGAACTCCTCGCCGGCCATGTTGTCGGCGAGCTCGTACTCGGCGTGCTGGGGCCCCTTCGAGACGATGTAGCGGTGGGGGGTGGCGCCGAGCACCTCCACCAGCCGCTCCATCAGCGGGACGTCGCCTGAGCCGAGCGAGCCGAGGCTGAGGTAGATCAGCGCGCCGCCGCCGTCGGCGACCTCCGAGGGAACGGTCCACTCCGGGTCGGTGGTCCGCACGCTCGAGCCGAGGTTGTGCCACGTCGCGTCGAGCGGCCGGCTGCGCGGGTAGTCGACCTCTTCCGGGTAGAGGTAGAGATTGAGGAATGGCGACGGATGGATGAACTCCCCCTCGGGAAGCGCTTGAGCGCCCCGTTCGCGGCAGTACTCGTCGAATCCGCGCCACAGGTCACCGCTCGCGCGCCGGTACTCCTCGCGGAACGCCTCCCACCCGGAGCCGTCGGCGGCCGGGAGGCCGGAGAAGGTCGGCGGGAGGTCGGGGTCCTTGAGCTCGAGCGGGTTGCAGGAGACGATCCGCACCCACGGGATCCCGCTCGCGGGGATCGCGGGGAACGCGCACACGTTGTCCTCGACGATCGCGTCGGGCTGGACCTCGTCGAAGATCTCGCGCAGCCGCTCGTCGACGTAGCGGGCGCCGTCGAGAAGCGCCTCCCACGTCGGGACTATGAACTCGGACAGCTGCTCGAACGTGGTGCGGCGGAACACCGGCGCGGTCTCGCGGATGAAGTCCTTCCAGAACTGCCCCGGCTCCTCCTCGGTCTCGGGGGGCGGAGCGAGGCGCATCAGGCGCTCCTCGAATCCCTTCTCCTCGAGCGTTCCCGCGAAGGACTCCTCGATGATGAACACGACCCGGAGGCCGTTGCGGCGCAGCACGTCGCCGATCCCGACGCAGTTGTTGGTCGGCCCGTACGCACCCTCGGGGAAGAAGACGACGGTGCTCACGCGCGCGACGATATCGCCGCTCGGCCTACGGGCGGTCGAGGCCCTCGGGCCTTCCCGCGGCGACGGCCTTGTCGCTCGCGAAGTCGAACTCGTCTACGAGCTCGTGGATGCCGCGAACGGTCGTCGCCTCGATCACCTCGGCGATTCGGTCGTGGCGCACCGCCTCCTGCCTTCCCACCCGTTCGAGCGCCTCGGCGACCGCCTCGCGATCGGGGAGGTCGACGAACCCGAATGCGAGAATCTCGCGCTCGTCCTCGAGGTTGCGGGCGAGCATCGGCCCCCGGCCCGCGAACCCGAACCCCTTGTCCGGGTACCACGCGCGGACGAAGTCCCCGTATGTCTTTCCCGGCCGCAGCCGGCGGACCAGCACGGTGATGAACATCTCGCCTCCCTTCGCTTGTGCGCCCGGTCTATCACGCCGGTGCGAGGATCGAGGATGATGTCGGCGCGGACCGCTGTCACGGCGATCTTCTTCCTCAACGGGGCGGTGTTCAGCTCCTGGTACGCGCGCCTGCCCGCGATCCAGGAGGACCTCGGGATCGGGACCGGCGCGGTCGGAGTCGCTCCGCTCGGGGCGCCCGCCGGGCTGCTCGTCGCCCAGCCGCTCGTCGGTGCCGCGATCGCGCGGCGCGGTTCCCGGGGGACCGTCGCCGCGTCCGTCTTCTGCATCCCCGCGGTCGTCCTGCCCGCGCTCGCGATCGACACGGCGACGCTGTTCGCCGCGACCGCCGCGGTCGGGGCCGTGAACGGAGCGCTCGACATCGCGATGAACGCCCAGGGGCTCGCGGTCGAGCGCGCCGGGGGTCGGCGGATCTTCAACTCGCTTCACGCGGGGTTCTCGTTCGGGGCGCTCGCCGGCGCTGGGCTCGCCGCCGGTGCCGCCGCGCTCGGGGTCGCGCCGCTTGCCCATCTCGCCGCGGTCGCGGTGCTCGGGGGGTGCGCCGCCGCGGTGGTCTCCCCGCACCTGCTGCGCGACGCGCAGAGTGCCGATCCCGCCGTCCCGGCGATCGCCCGGCCCTCGCGGCCCCTCGCGGCGCTCGGCGTGATCGCGTTCTGCGCCCTGCTCGCCGAGGGGTCGGTGTTCGACTGGAGCGGGATCTATCTCGCGACCGAGACCGGCGCCGCCGCCGGGCTTGCTCCGCTCGGCCTCGCCGGGTTCTCGCTCGCGATGGGCGTCGGCCGGCTGGCCGGCGATCGGGTCACGGACCGCGCCGGATCGCCCCGGGTGGCGGCGGGCGGCGCAACGTTGGCCGCCCTCGGCCTCGGTCTGGCGCTCGCCCTCGCGACCCCCGCGGGGGCGGTGACCGGGTTCGTGCTGATGGGGCTCGGCCTGTCCGCGGCCTTCGCGCTCGCGCTGCGGGCGTCCGGGCTCGACGGGCCCTCGACCGGGCCGACGCTCGCCGCCGTCTCGACGGTCGGCTACCTGGGCTTCCTCGCCGGCCCCCCGGTGATCGGTCTGCTCGCCGAGGCGACCGGCCTGCGGGCGGCGTTGCTCCTGGTGTGCGTCCTGTGCCTGATCGCAGCGGCCCTCGCGGGGCACGTGCGGGAGGCCGCCGCGCGGCCGGCGCGCGCGTGAGGCTCAGATCTCGAGCCGCTCCTCCTCGAGGTCGAGCTCGCGCTCGATCTCGCGCATCACGTCGTCGGCGATCTCGCCGTCGTTGCGAAGGTCGACGATCGCCCGGTGCTGGGCGGCGATCACCGCGCGGACCGCGTGCTGGTAGGACAGCGAGCGGTCCTCGTAGCCGTCGTCGGGGGCCTTCCCCGCGCGCGCGCCGAAGCGGCGGAGGCGGTAGTTGTACATGCCGCGCATGCGCTCGATCGTGTCGTCGCGCGTCCACTCCTCCTCGACCAGCTCGTCGAGCGCGGCGAGCGCCGCGCGCGCCGCCGCGAGCCGCGCCCGGAGCTCCTCGCGCTCCCGATCGGCGCCGTCGTCCCGAACCCCCAGGGCGCGAATCAGTGACGGAAGCGTGAGCCCCTGGAGCACGAGTGTGGCGAGGATCACGGCGAAGGTCAGAAACAGGACCAGGTCGCGCTCGGGCAACGGCGCGCCGGCATCGGTCTCCAGCGGGAGCGCGAGCGCCGCGGCGAGCGACACCGCGCCCCGCATCCCGCTCCATGCCGCGACCATTCGGGGCGCCGGGCCGACCCGGCGTTGCACGCTGGCTCGCCCGCCGGTCGATCGCCCGCAACACGTAGGGCGTTGTGAAGGTCCACAGCACCCGCGTCGCGATCACCACCGCGCTGATCAGCGCCGCGTAGCCGAGCAGCTCGCCGGTGGAGTAGCCGGACAGCCCGTCGAGGATCGTGTTGAGCTGCAGGCCGATCAGCAGGAACAGGGTCGCGTTGAGCAGGAAGGTGAGCACGTCCCACGTGGAGAACCCCTGGATGCGCATCCGCGCCGAGCTGATCTCCGGCGACACCCGCCCGATGTACAGCCCCGCCGCGACGGCGGCGAGCACGCCCGAGAGCCCGAGCTCCTCGGCCGGCACGAAGGCCGCGTAGCCGGTCAGCAGCGAGACCGTGATCTCGACCGGCGGGTCGTCGAGCCGCTTCCGCACCTCGGCGATCACCCACGCGACGGCGAGACCGACCGCGACCCCGCCGACCGCGGCGACGAGGAAGTCGATGGTTGCGTCGCCGAGCGAGAACGATCCTCCGACGGCGGCGGCGACCGCGACTCGGTACGCGATCAGGGCGGAGGCGTCGTTGACGAGGCTCTCGCCCTCGACGACCGTGACGATCCGCCGCGGGACGCCGACGCGGCGCATGATCGATGTCGCCGCAACCGGGTCGGTCGGGGAGACGATCGCCCCGAGCGCGAACGCCATCGCCCACGGCATTCCGTCGATCAACTCGTGTGCGATCACGGCGACAGCGCACGTCGTCGCGAGCACGAGCCCGATCGAGGTCAGGGAGATCGCGCGCGCGTCGGCGCGCAGGTCGCGCCACGACGATTGGAACGCCGCGTAGAAGAGCAGTGGAGGAAGGAAGATCAGCAGCACGAGGTCCGGCTCGAGCTCGATCTCGGGGATGCCGGGGATGACCGCGAGCGCGAGCCCGCCCAGCACGAGCAGGATCGGGTACGGGATCGAGAGCCTGCGGGCGAGCGTGCTGAGGCCGGCGACGGCGACGAACAGCCCGATCAGGAAGACCTCGATGTGGTCCACGTTGACCCCGCTCCGCCTTCGAGCAGCGATACGACCTCGCGCGCGCATCCCCACGAGAGGCCGACGCCGGTTCCGCCGTGCCCGTAGTTGTGTATGCAATGCGCCGCACCGAGCGCCTCTGCTTCGACTCGGACGACCTCCCGTGCGGGTCGAAGCCCGACCTGGTGCCCGATCACGCGGGCGTCGCGAAGGCGCGGCTCGAGCGCGGCGCAGCGCTCGAGGATCAGGTTGGCATCGGACTCCCGCGGCTCCATCTCCCAGTCGTCCTCCTGCGCGACGCTGCCGAGCACGACGCGGTCGCGGTGCGGGAACCAGCTCGTCCACGCGGGCCCGAACGGCTCCGTGGTGAAGAACTCGTCCAGGCCGGGGTTCTCGACCACCACGTGCTGGCCGCGCACGGGGCGAAGATCCGGATCGGGGACGAGCTTGCGTGCTCCCATTCCCGCGCAGTTGACCACGACGGGCGCCTCATCCGCCGCCTCCGACAGCGATTCCAGCTCGCGGAGCTCGAGCTCGACACCCGCGGTCCGTAGCCGGTTGACGAGGTGGTTGAGATGCCGGGGCATGTCGATCACGGGAAGCGCGACCCGGAAGGCGGCGGCGAAGCCCTCCGGGGGGTCGCAGGGGCGCACCTCGACGCCGGGAAAGAGCTGTGGGGGCGGCGCCTCGCCTGTCGAGGAGGCGAGCACCCCGGAGCCGATGACGACGCCGGAGCCGGGGTCCGCTGCGAGCTCGCGAAACACCGCGAGCGATTCCTCCGCCCAGGCGGTGACCTTGTCAGCCGGACCGGCGAACGTCGACCCCCACATCGCGCCCGCGATGCGCGAGGTGGTCTCCTCCGGAGGCGCGGCGGCGTGAACTCGGACCGAGAAGCCGGCGTCCGCGAGGCGGATCGCGGTCGTGAGCCCGATCACGCCGGCGCCGATCACGACCGCCTCGCGCTCCGCTTTGGCCACGATCGAAGACTATGCTCCAGCCGCACCGTGAACGATTCGCTCGAGGCCAACAAGGAGCTGGTGCGGCGCCTTTACGAGGGGGGGTTCAACAAGGGAGACCTCGACCTCGTCGACGAGCTGGTCTCCACGGACGTCGTCACCCACAACCCGATCATCCTCGACGCGCCCACGGGCTCCGACTCGATCCGGGGTGGGATCGAGATGATCCGCAACGCGTTCCCCGACTTCGAGGTCGAGGTCGAGGAGCTGATCGCGGAGGGCGATCGGGTGGCCTCACTCCTGAAGATGAGCGGGACCAACACCGGCGACTACCGCCGCGGCGGAGCAACGGGGCGCAGCGGCACGATGCGCGCGTTCTTCATCTGGCGGATCGAGGGCGGCAAGCTCGCCGAGTGCTGGGGTGTGGCTGACCGCTTCGGGTTGCTCCAGGAGCTTGGGATCGTGCCCTCGGACGACGAGCTCGCGGCGCGGATGCCGAAGCCCGACGGCTAACCGCCCCAGCCGGAGCGCAGCGAGCGTGCCCTGCGGCGAGCGGCCCGAAGCGGGCGGGTGAGGCGCCAGCTCAGCGAGCCCTCGTACTCGGCTCGCAGGGCCTCGAGCCTCGCCGCGCCGTGCCTGTGGGCGAGCTCGATCTCGCGCTGGCTTGGCGGACGTTGTGGCGGGCCGCGAGGTACTCGCGCGGGTCGTCGGCGGGGCGCTCGAGGTCGGCGACGGTGGGGGCCAGATCCCGCTTTCGCATCAGCGCCCAGCTCTGGTTGTGGATCCGGGGCGCGATCTCGAGGATCTCGAACGCGCGGCCCCAGTGCGCGCGCACCCACCACTCCGACATCAAGACCATCGGGCCGACGGGCTTGAAGTCGTGGTTGTGCCCGAGGACGTTCATCCCCACCCGGTCCTCCTCCCAGGGCTCGCCAGCTAGCAGCTCGGAGTGCCACCGACCCATGTAGGTGGCGATCAGGAGCCCGCCGGGCTTCAGCAGCCGGTGGAGCTCGAGCAGCCACGGGATCGAGCTGCCGGTTAGGTGGGTGAAGACCGAGATCGCCCAGGCGAGGTCGAACGACCCCGAATCCATCGCGAGCGGAGGGGAGGACTCGCACCGCAGGGCGTGCATCGGGGGGCACAGGGCTGCCTCGAGCTGGGCGATGCTGGCGGCGTCCACGTCGACCCCCCAGAACTCCCCCCGCTCGGCCTCGGAGCGAAAGTGGCGCAGGGTGCGCCCGGGGCCGGACCCGAAGTCCAGCACCCGCTTGCTCTCGAACGACCAGTCGTCGGGCAGCATTCCCACCACCGCGTCCCTGGTCTCCGGGCCGAGCCGCTGGTAAAGCTCACCGAAGCTGCCCACCCAGTCCGCGTCGAGGGCGGTCGACGGACGCCGATCTCCCACCGCCCCTGCCTCGACGTTCTCGCTCGACATGCCAGCCAAGTATCTCGCCTTCCGCCGCAAGCTAGCCTGGCTGGAATGGGAGCTCAACACGGCCTGCCGCAACTCGCCTTCGCCTCCGCTGCGGAATGGGAGGCTTGGCTCGAGGCGAACCACGATTCCTCGGATGGCGTCTGGATCAAGCTCGCGAAGAAGGGCAGCAGCGTCCCCAGCGTGACCAACGACGAAGCGCTCGACGTCGCCCTCTGCTTCGGCTGGATCGACAGTCAGCGCGTGACGCTCGACGACAACTACTACCTGGAGCGCCACACCCCGCGGCGACCACGCAGCAAGTGGTCCCGGATCAACATCGAGAAGGTCGAGAAGCTCACCGCCGCGGGGAGGATGCGGCCGGCCGGCCGTGCCGAGGTCGAGCGGGCGAAGGCGGACGGGCGCTGGGAGCAGACTCGGCCTTAGGGATCCACCTCGCCCTCGCGGAGGCGGAGATGGAGCTAGCCGGGCTCGAACCGGCGACTTCCTGGGTGCGATCCAGCCCAGCGGGGAAGCGAGCGGACACTGGGGGCGAGGAATCGCCGGGGTGGAGCCAACTCTCCCTGTTCGCCGACCCCGCCAACGAGGGTCGAAGCTAGGCCGGTGTTCCCTCCTGGTTCCCCGCCGTGCGAGGGGACAGTGATCGTCGGCCTGCCTAGAGTGCCGCAATCACGCGAAGGGAGGCGTTTGGGCGCCGGCTTGATGTGCTGCCGGTTGGCTCGGCAAGGGCTAACCCGCGCGCGAGATACTGCGGTTGGCGGTGGGCTTAGGGAGTAGCGGCCGATTCTGCGGCGGCGACCGCGGTGGCCACGTCCGGGAAGAGCTTCGCGTGCACGATCTTTCGGTCGTCGGGCCGAATCGTGTAGAGCATCGCGAACCTCTGGTCTACGCCGATTCCGCTGCGGGTGCCCTTTGCCCACATGCGCTGATCTATCACCACGCGACCCTCGCCGAGGTCGAATCCCTCAAGGGGGTCAATGCGCAGGCCGTCCCAGGTCTCCCGCAGAGTGCCCCAATAGCGGCGGATGTCCTCGCGGCCGCGCATCGGGGCTACGTCCGTGAAGACCTCGGAAACGTCGAAGACGGCGTCGTGGGAGTACAGCTCGAGCATGAGGTCGAGCTCGCCGCGATTCCAGCAGTTGAACTGCTCATCGAACTGCTCGAGGAAGTCAGACGGGAGCCTCTCGGGGATCCTGCGAGCCTAACCGAGGTACGGCACGCAACCAAGCTTTAGATGGAGCCAGCCGGACTCGAACCGGAACCGGCTCGCTCCCGCTTTGCGCGACTTGCGGAAGCGAGCACCGCAGGAGGCGAGACGCCTGCGCCTCGTCCGGAGCGAGCGCCACGCGAGCGCCGACCGAGACGCCCGCTCGTTGCCTACCCGGAGCTGCACTGGGTGCGCAAGCTGCTCTAGACGTTCACCGGCGAGGAGAAGCGCGACGTCCTGCGAAAGCTGATCGACCAGGATCCCTCGACCCCATCGGCCGCATCGAGCCCGGCGGCGACTCCCTGGTCCTCGCCGACCGCCCCGTGAAGTCTGAGGGGCTACGCCGCCTCGTACTCGTCGTGGCGGCGGATCCAGACCTCCTCGGAGCCGCCCTCGTTGCGCCCGAGCGGGGCACGGTCGAGCAGCGGGTAGAAGCCCATGACGATCTCCGCGCCGCGGGCGTAGGCCGAGTAGGTGTGGTGGACGACCCCGTCCGATAGCGTGAACGCGCTGAGGGCCTGCGCCTCGGTCAGGTAGCCCGCGGGATCCGTGCCGCAGTCGGCCGCCATCTGGGCAATGACGGGCGGAGTGCCGGCTTCGAGCATCGTCGCCACCTGCTCCTGCGGCGCCGAGACCTGGAAGTCGAAGTTGAAGTCGCTTCCCTCTGAAGACACCCAGGGAAACCCCCAGCCCATCCGCTGCTTGTACGCGTTCAACTTCTCGAGCGGCGCGCGCGAGATGCAGAGGAACGTCACGTCCTTCGCATTGAGATGCGGCACCACGGCGTCGAAACCGTCGGCCGCGGACGAGCAGATGGAGCAGCCCGCTTCGTATTCCGGGCCGAACATGAAGTGGTAGACGAGCAGCTGCGAGCGCCCGTCGAAGAGCTCCGCCAGTGTCTTGGTCCCCTCGTCGGTCTCGAAGCTGTAGTCCTTCTCGATCGGCACCCAGGGCAGCTCGAGCCGCTCGCGCGCCAGCTCGTCGTTGAGCCGGGTCAGCTCCTTCTCACGTGCCAGCAGCGCGTCGCGCGCCTCCTGCCACTCCTCCCGGGTCCCTGTCCGGTGCTCCGTCATCGTCATCCCTTTCGCTCGTCTCGTTCGCCCATCTATAGTTAGCACAATGGCTAACGATACGTTCAGCGCCCTCGCCCACCCGCTGCGGCGCGAGATCGTCGAGCGCCTCAGCTCCGGCCCGGCGACCGTCGGGGAGGTCACCCGCGACTTCGGGGTCTCCAAGCCGACGATCTCTCGGCACCTCAAGACGCTCGAGGAGGCTGGGGTGGTCTCGCGCGTGATCGCCGGGCGCAACCACCGGCTGGCGCTGCGGCCCGATACGCTCGCCGAGGCGTCGGGCTGGATCGAGAGCCAGCGCAGGCGCTGGGAGGCTCTCTTCGACGCCGTCGGCGAGTACCTGGAGGAACGAGCGGACCAAGCATGAATGAGTCCCCGCGGTACGTGGTGCGGATCGAGCGGACCTTCGACGCACCGGCGGAGGCGGTGTTCGAGGCCTGGACCAGTCCCGAGGTGATGCGCCGCTGGTGGCACGCCGGCCCCGACTGGGAGACGCCGGAGGCCGAGGTGGATCTTCGGGTGGGCGGAAAGGTTCGAGTCGTGATGCGCGCGCGGGATGGCTCCGAGGTAGAGGCGCAAGGCGAGTACACGCTCATCGAGCGGCCGCACCGGCTCGAGATGACGTGGACCTTCAGCGACGATCCGTCGGGCACGCAGCAGCTGATCGAGCTCGCCTTCTCGGAGTCGGAGGATTCGACCACGGTGGTGATGGTGAACAGCGGCATCGCGACGGATGAGCGCCGCGACGCTCAGGACTACGGCTGGCGCGGCTGCTTCGACGAGTTAGGGCGGGCGCTGGCGTCGTACTGAGGCGCGCCTACCGAGAATTCAAGCGCGGCTCGGGTGTCGCTATCGGTGCTCCCTATGGACGAGATCCACGAGGCTCACTTCACGTGGAGCTCGCTGTCGCAAAGCGCGACAAGGAGACGCGAGCTCGAGGCGCTGCTCCAAGAAAGAGCGGATTACCCTGCGGTCGTGTCAGCGGAGAATGTGAAGCTGGTTCGGCGCTGGTTTGAGGGATTTAGGGTCGGAGAAGTCTCCCCAGACATCTGCGATCCCGAGATCGAGATCCGCAATTGGAAAGAGTCCCCTAGCCCCGGTCCCTACCGCGGGCACGAGGGCCTTCGGCGCTGGTGGAACGACGTCGAGGACGCTTTCGAGGACATGCACTTCGAGCTCGTCGACGCCATTGATGTCGGAGATGAGCGCGTCGTGACGGTGCAACGCATCGTCGGACGCTTCCGGCTGACCGGGATCGAGGTCGACCACATCTGGGGGGCGGTGGTGTCGGTGAGACAGGGGAAGATCGCGTCTGCCGTCGGCTATGCGTCGCCTGGAAGGGCGAAGCGAGCGGCAGGGCTCGCTGGTGGCTGACCATGCAGTTCCCGTTGATCCTTCCGAACCTGGGGACGATCCCGAAGCGAGCTCGCGCCTGACGCTTGCCGACTCGCTCCCGCTTTGCGCGAGGACCGGCACTCAGCCGGTGATCTCGGCGAGGAACTCCTGAGGCCGGATGATCCGCGTCGCACGGTGCTGGCCGAGCGGGAGCAGATGCTTGTTGTCGCCGCTGATCAGGATCTCGGCGCCCGCCGCGACCGCGGCGGCGAGGATGCGGTCGTCGTCGGGGTCACCGCATACCGCCTCCACCTGATCGGGCACCCTCGCCGGCTCGGGAGCGAGCTCCTCGAGAAGCTCGATGATCGTCTCGATCGAGGCATCGTCGAGCGCGAGCTTCTCGGTCAGAACCCGGCGCAGCTCCGCCGGGACCGGCTCGGGAAGGACCAGCTCGGCTGCGCCGTCGGCGATCGCCTCCAGAACACGGCGCGGGGGGCCATCCGCGATCACCGCCGAGACGACGACGTTGGTATCTACCGCTACCTTCAGCCGTCGGTCCGGATCTCGTCGACGAGCCGCTCGGCGTCTTCGGGCCCGATCCCCTCAAGCTCGGCACGAGCCCGCGCCTCCCTGGTCGCCATCGACCACCGCTCACGCCACAGGTAGCTGCGCAGAGCGTCGCGGACGACCTCGCTGCGCGTTCGACCCTGGGCCTCGGCCAGCTGATCGGTGCCGTCGCTGAGCTCGTCCGGAAGCGAGACGGATAGGAGCTTGCTCATCGGGATATGAACATATCATATGTCCCCCGGGTCGCGATCCGCCTTCGGCTTCGCTGGCGACCGCGCTGAACGTGACAGCGAAAGTGATCCGCATCGCAAGGCGGACGCGGAGCGCTTCGACGCCGAGGTGAAGCGCCGACGCCAACTCGGCGTGCTCGCGTCACTCGAAGCAGGCCGTGAGACGCTCGACGAGTTCGTCCTCGAGACCTGGGCCCCGACCCACGCGGTGACGCTGGCGCCCAAGACGCGCAAGCACTACGCGAGCCTCTATGACCACCACCTCTCGCCCCACCTCGGTGCGATCCCGCTTCGGGAGCTGCGCGCCGACCGCATTGCCCGCTGGCAGGCCGAGCGCCTGACGGCCGGGGCCGGTCCGGTGGCGGTCCGCCAGGCCCTCGAGCTGCTCGGCGCCATCCTGCAGCGCGCGGTGGAGGCCGAGCGAATCACGGCCAATCCGACGCGCGTCGTTCGCAAGGCGCGGCGGCCGCGGCGCGAGGAGGTGCGCCCGCTGGCCCCGACGACGATCGAGGCGATGCGCGCGTCGCTCGGGCTGCGGGATGCGACGCTGATATCGGTCCTCGCCTACGCTGGCCTGCGACCCGGCGAGGCGCTCGCGCTGCGCTGGAGGGACGTGCGCGAGCAGACGCTGCTGGTCGAGCGGGCACTCTCGCTGGGACGTGAGGAGGACACGAAGACGCGTCGTCATCGCACGGTCCGCCTGCTGGCGCCGCTGAGGGCCGACCTGGCGCGGTGGCGGCTTGCGGCAAGTCGACCGTCCGACGCAACGCTCGTCTTTCCCGGTCACGACGGCGAAGCCTGGTCGGAGGCGGCCTACCAGTCCTGGCGGCGCCGGGCGTTCGCCCGCGCGGCGAGAGCGGCAGGCGTCGATCACGCGACGCCCTCCGCGCTGCGTCACTCCTTCGCCTCGCTGCTCCTGCACGAGGGTCGTAGCGTCATCTACGTCGCCCGCCAGCTCGGCCACGATGCCCGGCTCACGCTGACGCGCTACGGCCACGTGATCGACGAGCTCGACGCGCAGCCCCACCTCGAGGCTGAGGCGGCGATCCGCGCCGCCCGTGTTCCCCTCTCAGTTCCCCGGCGCTATGAGCCAGCGCATCGGGGGGACGGGCGAGAATCCGCGCAACCCGCATGGCCAGGCGGGATTCGAGGAGATGGAGCTAGCCGGGCTCGAACCGGCGACCTCCTGGGTGCGATCCAGGCGCTCTCCCAACTGAGCTATAGCCCCGTGCAGGTGCGCATCGGGGTGCCCCGAGCGCTTACGCAAGGATACAGTCGCCGCCGGGATCAACTCGGCGTGCCGAAGTGCCGATTAACCCGCTGAGAGGACAGCTTGAGCTTCCGCAACCGCCTCACCGCCTTCTTCCTGCTGATCGTCGCGCTGCCGATGGTGGCGGTAGCCGTGCTCGTGACCGAGGTCGGTGGCGAGTCGGGCACGGGCAAGGCCGACGCCCGCCTCTCGTCGAGCCTCGATACCGGCGTATCGCTGTATGACGAGGAGCTCGAGCGCAGCCGTAAGGCGGCGCGGGCCGCGGCGCGCGACAACGAGCTCGCCGCCGCGCTTCGCTCGCCGGGGACGCGGCGGCTTCGCGACGTCGCTCGGCGGCTGCGCGCGGAGCAGAACCTTGCCGCGATCGCGCTGCTGGGCCCCGGCGGCCGCGAGCTCGTCCGCGACGGCTCGGCTGAGCCGGTCGCGGAGGCGGAGGTCACCCTTCGCGGCCGCTCGCGCGCCCTCGGGACGGTGCGCGCCTCGACGATCACCGCCTCCTCGTTCGCGAACCGGGTCGACGAGCTGACCGAGGGCGAGGTGGCGGTGCTGGTCGAGGGTCGCCCGATCGCGCGGACGCTCGACCTCGGGGGGGAGAACGTTCCGATCTCCGACGAGGCGAGCACGATCGAGCTTCCCAGCGACGAGATGCGGGTTGCCACCGTCCCCCTGAGCGGCGCCGAGCCGAGGCTGAGGCTGGCGCTGTTCGGTCCCGTCGAGGGCGCGGGGTTCGCGGCCCGCCCGATTGTCGCGGCGGCGCTCGCGGTCTTCTTCGCTATCGCGTTGTTCTTCATCGTGATGCTGGTCCGCTCGCTCCACGGCCAGATCGCGGCGATGCTCGCCGCGGCGCGGCGAATCGGCGGCGGTGATTTCAGCCGCGAGGTGCCGGTGGAGGGGAAGGACGAGATGGCGGGGCTCGCGAGCGAGTTCAACAAGATGAGCGAGCGGCTCGCCGCCCAGATGGCGGAGCTGCGACGCCAGCGGGCGGAGCTGGAGCGCTCGATCCGGCGGATCGGGGAGGCGTTCGCCCACGGCCTGGACCGCGACGCGCTGCTGGACATCGTCGCCGAGACGGCGCTCGCCGCGTGCGAGGCGGAGTCGTGCCGGATCGTGCTCGCCGGCCGGCGGAGGATCGAGGTTGACGCTGGAATGGCGGACGGGCCGCTCGGCGAAACGCTGAGGGCGGCGGAGCGCGACGCGCTGCGTCGCGGCACCGAGTCCGAGGTGGGCGAGGGCGAGATACGCGCGGTCGCGCGCCCCCTCACCGGGATCCACGATCCCGAGCGAAGCCTCGGGGCGATGTCGATCGCGCGCGAGGGCCCGGCCTTCGACTCCGGCCAGCGAGAGCTGTTCCGCTACCTGGTCGGCCAGGCCGCCGTGTCGGTTGAGAACATCGATCTCCACGAGGTGGTCTCCGAGCAGGCGATCACCGACGAGCTCACCGGACTGTCGAACCAGCGTCGCTTCCGGGAGCTGATCGGAAAGGAGGCGGCGCGGGCGGAGCGGTTCGGCCACGAGCTCTCGCTGCTGATCCTCGACATCGACGACTTCAAGCAGGTGAACGACACCTACGGGCACCTCCAGGGCGACGAGGTGCTGCGCACGATCGGCGGGATATTGCTCGACGAGTCGCGGGGCGTCGACGAGGCCGCCCGCTACGGAGGCGAGGAGTTCGTCCTCGCGCTTCCGGAGACGGGGGCGGAGGGTGCGCTCGAGGCCGCGGAGCGAGTCCGGACCCGGGTCGAGGCAGCCCAGGTCCCGCGCGTCGACGGCCCGGGAGCGATCCGGATCACGGCGAGCCTCGGAGTCGCATCGATGCCGGGTGCCGCACGGGACGTGAGGAACCTGATCGCGGCGGCCGACGCGGCGCTGTACCGCGCGAAGGGGAGCGGCAAGAACCGCGCCGAGCAGGCGACCCCGAGCGAGGAGCCCGGGTGGGCCGTTGTCGCGCAGGGACCGTCGGTGGAGCGGCGAACATAGACGCCTAACCACGCACAATGCGGGAACATTTGCCCTTGCATGGGCAAGCCTTCCCAGCGAGACTTTGCAACGCTTATACGGCGGTCTGATATGGGAATCCTGGACGAAGCGATCCGAGACCACCTGGACCTGAAGCGCAGGGGTGGAACGCCGCAGCCCGATTTGAAGCGCCTCGAAGACGAGGCCTTCGGGCCGCCGAACCGCCCTGGCGACGCCGAGGGGGCTACCGCAGTGGCCGAGGCGGAGGGGCCGCGGCCCGAGTCCGCGAGCGAGGGGTCCGAGGAGCCGCCGAGCGCGAGCGCCGCCCCCAGCCCCGTCGTCGACGAGCCGTCCGCGCCGCCGGCCGATCGACCCGAGACGGGAGGCGAGTCGCTGTTCCACGACTTCGCGGCGGAGGAGGGGCTGGTCCGGCCCACGCGCGCCGAGCCGCCGGCCCCGACGGTGGAGACCCCGACCCCTCAGCCCGACCCGACTCCGCAGCCCGAGCCCCCGACCCCGCAG
>JBOGZL010000120.1:0-7508 GCA_050697195.1 Solirubrobacterales bacterium | reverse complement strand
GGCATGAACGCCTCGGGTGGCGCCGAGGGGGTGGGGAGGGCGGTCATCGAGTCGGTCGTGATCAGCTTCATGGGCGTGTTCGCGTTCAACTACGTGTTCACGCAAACCCTGCTGGCCACCCATCCCGAGCTGTTGGTGATCAAGTGAATTCCGCCGAAATGCTCCGCTTCGCGTCCGCTTTCGGCGGGTGGTCGGTGATCTGATGCCGGGCTGGATGGCGATACCTCGCGACTGGCTGGCCTCGCTCGGCGACATCGCCCGCTTCGGCGGCAACGTGATGGGGATCGTCTACTCGGGCCGGGTGATGCGCTTCTTCGGCGAGTCGCTGCGCCAGGCCGGGATCCTGATCCTCGGCTCGACGATCGTCATCTGGGGGCTCGTCTTCATCCTCGGCCTCCAGTGCGGGATCGAGGGCGCGTACTTCTCCCGCTCGGTCGGCGCCCCGTCGAACGCCGGCGTGTTCGCCGCGTGGTGCGACCTGCGCGAGGTGATCCCGTACGCGTTCGGCTACATGATGTCGGCCAAGGTCGGCACCGGGATCGTCGCCGAGCTCGGCGCGATGCGGATCTCCGACGAGATCGACGCGCTCGAGGTGATGGGAGTGCCGCCGATCACCTTCCTCGCCGCCACCCGCCTGCTCGCGGCGTGGTTGACGCTCCCGTTCATGTACCTGGCCGCGATCGGGGTCGGCTACTTCGCCTCGTGGCTGGCGGTGGTCGAGCAGATCGGCGAGGTATCAGAGGGCGGCTACTTCCTGATCTTCTGGATGTTCCAGAACCCGCCCGACCTCTTATTCAGCCTCATCAAGGCGATGACGATGGCGACAGCCATCGTGCTGGTCGGCTGCTACTACGGCTACACCGCCTCCGGCGGCCCCGTCGGCGTCGGTACGGCGACCGCGAAGTCGATGGTGCTTAACATCGTCCTGGTCCACATCATCGGGATGATGGGAACGCTGGTGTTCTGGGGCGCCAACCCAAGGGCGCCGATAGGCGGATAGCGAGGGGAGAACTGTGCCTGAATCCGACGACCGCAGGACCGTGCCCGAGGAGCGACACGAGACCCAACAGGAGGGCATCGCGGCCGACGAGGGGGCCGACGCCCCCGCGGAGGCGGCGCCCTACGCCCCCGAGCGCGACGACGGCCCGGAGCCCGAGGACCGCTCCCACCTCGGCCGCGCCGGCCGCGACTACCTGATCCCGGGTGTCGACCCGGACGATCCCGATCCCTACAAGTGGCACACCGGCAGCAAGCGCGATCACGGCGGCCAGGACGCGATCGAGGTGATCGACCTCGTGAAGCAGTTCGGCCGCATGCGGATCCTGAACGAGTGCAACCTCGGCCTCCCGGACAACCAGATCTCGATGGTGCTCGGCCCTTCCGGCACCGGAAAGAGCGTGCTGATCAAGCACATCGTCGGTCTCCTTTACCCGGACTCCGGCGACGTGCTCGTGCACGGCGAGTCGATCCCGAACATGACCGATGACGAGCTGTTCGAGGTCCGCAAGAAGTTCGGGCTCCTGTTCCAGGATGGCGCGCTGTTCGGGTCTATGAACGTGTACGACAACACGGCCTTCCCGCTTCGCCAGCACACCGACAAGAGCGAGGAGGAGATCGGGGAGATCTGCAACCGCCGCCTGAAGGAGGTCGGGCTCGCCGACGCGATCTACAAGATGCCGAACGAGCTCTCGGGCGGGATGCGCAAGCGCGCCGGGTTCGCCCGCGCGCTCGTGCTCGATCCCGCGATCGTGATGTTCGATGAGCCCGACTCGGGGCTCGACCCCGTTCGCACGGCGCTCCTGTGCGAGCTGATCCGCGAGGTCCACGAGGAGAACGGCGGCTGCTACCTGGTGATCAGCCACGACCTCGGCACCGCGCGGCGCGTCGCCGACTTCCTCGCCGTTCTGTGGAAGGGCAAGATCGTGGAGAGTGGGCCACAGGACGAGCTGTTCAACTCGGAGAACGAGTTCGTGAGGCAGTTCCTCAACGCGGAGACACGCGGCCCCCTGGCGATGGACTGAGTCTGGCCGCCTCTGGCGGCCTAAGGTTTTTGCATGAGCGGGTTCTTTGGACGCCTGGCCGGGTGGGCGGTGCGGCACGCGCGGCAGGTGGTCGCGGGCGCGGCGCTGCTCGGTCTGCTCGCGACGGCCGGCGCGCTGACGCTGGAGACCGACGCGAGCACCGAGACCCTCGTCGACCGCGACTCGGCGAGCTTCGCCGCGACCGAGGGCTTCAGGGAGCAGTTCGGCGACGACCCGGTGGTGATCCTCGTTCGCGGCGACCTGCGCAAGCTCGTCCTGTCCGAGAACCTCGCTCGCCTGCTCAGCCTCGAGGGTTGCCTCTCGGGCCGCCTGCCCGAGGACCAGCGGCCCGTGACCGAGAGCTGCGCCGAGCTCGCCGGGCTGAACCCGAGCCAGGTCACATTCGGCCCCGCCACCTTCCTCAACCAGTCCGCGATCCAGGCCGAGCAGTTCCTCGGCGCCCAGACGCAGACCGCGGCCGAGCAGGCCCGCGGAGCCGCCGCGGCCGCGGCGCGCGACGCAAGGCGGAGAGGAGAGACCGAGGAGGCGCAGCAGGCGGCCGCGAGCGCGGCGGCGCAGGAGGTCCTCGGCCAGTTCCAGTCGGGGCTCCTCAATCTCGCCGTGCGCTCCGGGCTCAGCGGTCCGCCGCGCATCGACGACCCGCGGTTCGTCTCCCAGGTCGTGTGCGACAGCCGCCTTCCCGACTGCACCCCGAAGGAGAAGTTCTCCTACCTGTTCCCGAGCTCCGACGCCGCCCTGATCTCGGTCCGCCTGCGGCCCGACCTCACCGAGGCGGAGCGTGAGCGCGCGATCGACCTGATCCGGGAGACCGTCCGCGCCGAGGAGTTCCAGCTCGACGACGCCACCTACGTGGTCAGCGGGGTGCCGGCCGTGGTCGACGGGCTCGCGGAGGAGATCCGCGGCGAGATCTTCATCCTGCTCGCCGCGGCGCTCGTGGTCATGGCGCTGACCCTCTATCTCGTGTTCGGCCCCCCGCTGCGGCTGCTCCCGCTCGGGATCGCGATCGTCGCCGCTGCGATCGCGTTCGGAGGCCTGGCGCTGTTCGGCGGCTCGCTCACGATGGCGTCGCTCGCCGTGCTCCCCGTCCTGATCGGGCTCGCGGTGGACTACGCGATCCAGTTCCAGGCCCGCTTCCGGGAGGCCACGGCGGAGGGGTACGCGCCCGCGGTCGCCGCTCGCCGCGCGGCGGCAATCGGCGCTCCCGTGATCGCGACCGCGGGCCTGGCCACAGGCGCGGGCTTCCTGGTCCTGCTGCTGTCGCCGGTGCCGATGGTGCGGGCATTCGGGCTCCTGCTTGTGGTGGGAATCGCGATCGCGTTCGCGATCGCGCTGACGGCCGGGTTCGCCGCTCTCGTGCTCGCCGGGCGCGCGCCCGGCGCGGCGACAACCGCAGCGCGGGTGCCGCGCCTCGATCGCGCGGCAAGGCGGCTATCCGAGCGCCGGGCGCGGCTCGGCGCCGGCATCGCCGGCGTCGGCAAGCGCGCGCTCGCGGTCGCGATTGCAAGGTCAGGCCGGGTACTGGTGGTGGGGCTGGTGCTCGCGGTGTCCGGATGGGTCGCGGGAACGCGGACCGAGGTCGTCTCCGACATCAACCAGCTGGTCCCGGGCGACCTGCCCGCACTCGAGGACGTCGATCAGCTCCAGGACGCAACCGGGGTCTCGGGAGAGCTCAACGTCGTGGTGCGTGCCGAGGACGTCACCGACCCAGAGGTGGTCGAGTGGATGGGTGACTTCAAGCGGCGCGTCCTCGAGCGCCACGGGTTCACCGGCGAGTTCCCTCGCTGCGAGGACGCGGAGCTGTGTCCGGCCGTCGCCCTCCCGGACCTGTTCGAGGACGGCGGGCGGCTGACCGAGGGGAGGGTCGACACTGTGCTGAACGCCGTGCCCCCGTATTTCTCCCAGGCCGTGATCGCGCGCAGCTCGGGCTCCGGGCCCCCCGACACGGCGCACATCGCGTTCGGGATCCCGGTGATGCCGCTCGACGAGCAGAAGGAGCTGATCGACGACATCCGCGCCCAGGTCGATCCGGAGGGCGCCGCCGAGCCACCAGAGGGCGTCGAGGCAGAGCTGGCGGGGCTGCCGGTTCTCGCCGCGGAGGCGAACGAGGACCTCTCGGGCAGCCGCTACTGGCTCACGGTCGCGGGGCTGCTCGCCGTCGCCGCGGTGCTGCTCGCCGTCTATCGCTCACCGCGGCGGGCGCTCGTGCCGCTGATCCCGATCGCGCTCGCAACGGGGTGGTCGGCGCTGGTCCTAGCCGCGATCGGCATCCCGCTGAACCCGATGTCCGCCACGCTGGGGGCGCTGGTGATCGCGATCGCGACCGAGTTCAGCGTCATCCTCTCGGCTCGCTTCAGCGCCGAGCGTGAGGCAGGGCGCTCGGTGGGGGAGGCGCTGCGCCGCACCTACGCGCGCACGGGCACCGCGGTGCTCGCCTCCGGCGTGACCGCGATCGCGGGGTTCGCGGCCCTGATCGCGACCGAGATCACGATGCTTCGCGACTTCGGCATCGTCACGGTCGTCGACCTCGGCGTCGCCTTGGCCGGGGTGATGATCGTCCTCCCGGCGACGTTGGTGTGGGCGGACGGAGGGTTCCGGCCACTGAACCAACTCCGGCCCCGTGCTCGGATCGGGGGAGGCGCCCGATGGGCGCCGAGGGGGCGAAGCCCCCATGCCCGCGAGTCGAGCAACCGGTCATGAGGCGGCCCGGGAGGGCGTACTCGATCTTCGTCGGCGCCGCGTTCGTCACCCTGATCGGTGTCGCGCTGATCAACACGCTGCGGACCACCGAGGGCGGGCTGTTGGGGGCGGGCGGCGAACGCGGCATTGCGTTGTCGCAGTTTGCGGTCCCGGACGCGCTCGGACCGCTCGAGGGAGACGCGAACGTGTTCCAGGACGACTGCGAGAGCTCCGAGGTGCCGTGCCCCGCCGATCAGCGCCGGACCCCGGCGTGCGAGGTGGAGGGGGAAGGCGTGCTGCGGGTCTGCGACTACTTCGACAAGCCGCTCGTGCTCTCGTTCTGGTTCAGCCGGGGTGGTGACTGCCTCCCGAGCCAGGACGTGGTCGACCGCGTCGCCTCCCGCTACCGTGGTCGGGTCAACTTCCTCGGCGTCAACATCCGCGACGAGCGCGACGAGGTGAGAGCCGCGATCCTCGACCGGGGCTGGAGCCTGCCGGTCGGCTATGACGCCGACGGCGCCGTGAGCAACATCTACCGCGTCGGCGTGTGTCCCACGGTCGCGTTCGCGTACCCGGGCGGGATCCTGAGGGGAGCGAGCGTGGGAAGCGAGGAGCTCGACGACGGCCAGCTCGCGGAGCAGGTCGATCGGCTGATTCGCGAGTCCCGCCGCCGCGCCGCAACGGATCGCTGAGAATGACCTCCGAACCCAGCAGCTACCCGGCCGCGAGCGGACGCGAAGCGGAGCACGCGGCCGGCGGTGGTCCTGTGGCACCCGAGCTGCGCGAGGAGTTTCCGGGTCTCGCGATCCGCTACCTGGTCCTCGATCGCGGGTCGGGACGCAGCCCGAGGGAGGTGAAGCAGCGCCTCCGAGGCCTCAGCGACCGGTTCACGGGCGGTGAGGCGATCAACCTCAGGCACCGCCCGATTCCGTGGGCGTACCGGGTCTTCTTCCGCCACATCGGACTCGACCCCGATCGGACGCGAACGCCGGTCGAGCAGCTCGCCCTGGACCGGATGAAGCACGGCGGGTTTCGGAGCCTGAGCCTGCTCGACGACGCGCTGGCGATCGCGACGATGGAGTCGGGCGTCGCCATGCGGGCGTTCGACGCCGATCGGGTGGAGGGTCCGATCGGGCTCCGGGGGTCGGCGCCGGGCGAGGGCCTCGAGGGTCGGCCGGGCGAGCTGCCCCCCGGAACGCTCGTGATCGCCGACGAGCGGCGCCCGATCGCGCTCCTCTTCGGGGCGACCGGGAGCGGCCGTGGGGTTCGCCGCAACACCCGCCGCACGCTGCTCGCCGCGACTCAGGTCAAGGGCGTGCCCGACATCGCGGTCGAAGAGGCGTTGTGGTTGGCGGCCGACGTCATGAAGACGTAAAATCCCGGATCGAGCCACTTCGGAAGGAACTCATGCCCGAGCTGCTCCAGCAGACGAAGGCGTTACCGCCAGAGGTGAGTCCCGCAGGCCGAATCCCGCCGGCCACCGGCGGCCGAGCCCGGGTCACCGAGGACGCCGACCGTCTGGCGCGCGGTGACCTCAGGCGCCAGATCGGGGAGCTCGAGCACGAGCTCGCCGAGCTGTTTGCGACCACGTTCCCTCGCCGGGGGATCGATTTCGGGGTCGCCGCGGCGGGCGGCCCCAGGGTGCTGGGCCTGGCCGACCTCGAGGCCGTCCGCGATGCCCTCGCGAGTCGACTCCAGAGCGCGCGCGCCGAGCTCTCCGCCCGCGTGGACGTGGAGGAGCGAAACCGCGAGCTGATCGAGCGGATGATCGCCGAGCCCGAGCGCCATCGCTGGGTTCGGGTTTCGAACGAGGACATCGGCGAGCCCGGCTGCCGGCACTGGCACTCCCGACCCCGGTGGGGCCTGCTTGGGATGGTCCTCAACTGGTGGCGGATCAGGCTCTCGTCGGGTTGCCCGTTACCGTCGGGGCGCGGCCACGCCGCGTCCCGCCCCGAAGATTCGAGCTAGTGGACTAGGTGGCCCGAAAGTCGCGCAAGCGGCGACGCCCGCGCGGCCCTCGCCCCCGGCCGGAGCCCACCGAGTCCAACCCGGCCCCGGCGGCGGACCCGCCGGCTGCGAGAGCGGGTCGTTCCCGCGCGACGCGAAGGCGACCCGGGCCCGACGACCCGCCGCCCGCGCCGTGGGGATCGTTTCCCCTCGTCGAGCTGGTCGTGCTGGTCGCGGTCGTGATGCTGATCGGCGGGTTCGTGGTCTCAGGGACGCAGGGCGCGGTGATGATCGGGACCGGCCTCGTGCTCGGCTCGCTGGCCGGGCTCGAGCTCGCGGTGCGCGAGCATTTCGGCGGCTACCGGTCCCACACGCTCCTGCTCGGCGCCGCCGCGGCGATCGCGGTGCTGGGGATCCTGTTCTTTGCCGCGCCGGCGGCGCTGCCGCCGCTGCTCCGGATCGCGGCCGCCGCGGTCGTGTTCGCCCTCGCGGCGTGGTGGCTCACCGGGGTCTTCAGGCGGCGCTCGGGCGGGCTCGCGTTTCGGGTCGGCGGCGTTCGGAACCGATGAGGAAGCGCGAGATCAACGCGGGCGCCGCGACCGCGGCGGACGTTGTCCGGACCTGCCCCTCGGAGGTGGAGTCCATGACCGTGAGCGAGCTCCTGCGGAGTCAACGCCGCTGGGGCCGAACACGGGTGAGGAAGTTCCTCATCCCCCTCGCCGTGAACGAAAACCGCGAGCTCGGCAGGCTGACGGTCCGCCAGCGGGACGAACTGGCACGGAGGCTCGACGCGAAGGCCGTGCGCCGTAGCTGACGCCTTCGGGATCATCCCGACCAGTAGCG
>JBOGZL010000119.1:0-2706 GCA_050697195.1 Solirubrobacterales bacterium | reverse complement strand
GTCCAGCGCAGTCCGCCGTGGAGATGAACGAATGCAGCATCTCGGTCGAACCCAGGCAGTTGAGGATCTCGATCCCGGTCGCCTGCTTGAACGCGGTCCATGTCGACGGGGGCAAGGCCTCGCCCGACGAAATCGCGACGCGCAGGGACAAGATGTCGTGCCCGTCGAGCGCGCCGAGCCACGCCCGGTATGTGGTCGGCGCCGTGAAGCACACCGTTGCCCGATGGGTCGCGATCGCCTCCAGCAGCGGATCGGGAGTGGGTCGCTCCAGCAGCACCGAGGAAGCCCCAGCCCAGATCGGATAGCACGCCAGCCCCAGGAGGCCGAAGGTGAAGCCGAGCGGCGGCGACCCGATGAAGACGTCTTCGGAAGTCGGTCGGATCACGTCCCCGGGAACGCAGTCGCAGCATGCGAGGACGTCGCGATGCAGGTGGACCGCGCCCTTCGGCTCACCGGTGGTTCCGGAGGTGAAGGCGATCAGGCACGGATCGTCGGCGAAGGTATCGACGTTCGCGAATCGCGGCGGCTTCGACGCCGCGATCGAGTCCAGCTCCTCGCCCTCGCCGAAGCAGCAGATCTGGATCGAAGGCCCTTCCCCGGAATTCGCACGGTCGAGATCTGCGCGCAGCTCCGCGTCACACAGGGCGACGCCGATCTCCGCCTTGGCGATCATCGACGTGAGCTCGCCGGCGCGCAGCAGCGGCATCGTGGTCACCGCCACGCCACCGGCCTTCATCACCGCGTACCAGCATGCAACGAGCATCGGCCCATTCCAGCCGCGCAGCATGACCCGGGTACCCGGCGCGACCCCGAGGTCCTCGACCAGGCCCGCGGCGATGCGGTTGGCGCGCTCGAGCAGCTCCCCGTAAGTCCAGCTCTCCCCCTCTCCGATCAGGCAGCGGCGCTCGGGGTGCCGTTCGGCACGACGATCGAGCAGCTCGGTGGCGCAATTGAGGCGCTCGGGGTAGCTGAGGTCCGCCAGGTCGAACCGAAAAACCGGTAGCTGGTCGGGGGGCGGTAGCCGGTCGCGCACGAAGGAGTCGACGTGCGAGGTAAAGGCGCTCATAGAGCAACCTCTGCCGTTGGGGAGAGGTTCCTCTCCCAAGTTGGGAAGTCAATGAGGGAGAAGCCTGGCCGCAGGCCAGGCGACCGATGAGACTGCCCGGCGCATAGAGCTGACCACCGTCGGGAGAGCGCCCTCGGCGCTTGCTCCGCAGAGAGCCCGCGTGAGACCAGCGCCTCCCGACGGTGCGAGGCACCCAAAGCGGCAACAGGGCGTTGCGCCTCAGAGCGCCTGCCTATGAGCACCCGCAACGGTACCTCCTGGTCGGCCGTTTCGAAAACGACCTCGCACGAGGAGGAGGGCCTATGGCCGCAATCAGCGGGATCGACTGGGCTTCGGAGCACCACGACGTCCGCATCGCCGACGAGGAGACGGGTGGGCTCTTGGTCGAGCGCCGAGTCACCCATGACGAGAGCGGGCTTGCCGAGCTCTGCGCGCTGCTCGTCTCCCACCGGGTCGCCTGCTGCGCGATCGAGCGGCCCGACGGCCTGCTGGTCGGTCGGCTGCTTGGCGCCGGCGTCCCGGTCCTGGCGATCCACCCGAACCAGCTCAAGGCCGCGAGGGATCGCTTCCGCGCCGCCGCCGGCAAGTCCGATCGCTTCGACGCCTTCGTCCTCTGCGAGCTGGCGCGCACCGACCGCCACCGCTTTCAGCTGCTCGCGCCGCAGGGCGACGAGACGCTGGCCCTGCGGGCGCTCTGCCGAACCCGCGAGGACCTCGTCGAGGCTCGCCTGCGGCTCGCCAACCAGCTGCGGGCGCAGCTCGAGGCCTTCTGGCCGGGGGCGGCCCGGATTTTCGCCGACGTCGACAGCCCGATCGGGCTCGCCTTCTGCGAGCGCTACCCGAGCCCCGCCGATGCCCGCGGGCTGGGCCCCAAGCGCCTCGCCGGCTTCCTCGCCCGCAACTCCTACTGCGGGCGCCGATCGGTCGACGAGCTGCTCGAGCGGCTGCGGCGGGCACCGCTCGCCTGCATCGGCGAGGCCGAGGTCGAGGCCCGGCGGGTCGCCGTGTTGGGCCTGGTGGCGGCGCTCGGGCCGATCGTTTCGCAGATCGGCGCGCTCACGGCCGAGATCCGGGGCGCCGTGCGCGCCCATCGCGACGGGCAGATCTTCCTCTCCCTGTTCAAGGATCCGAAGTCGGTCGTCTGCGCCGCCGGCCTCTTGGCCGAGATCGGCGACAACCGGGCCCGCTACCCGAGCCCCCAGGCGCTCGCCGCCGGCGCCGGCCAGGCGCCGGTCGCAATCGAGTCTGGGAAACGAAAGACAGCCGCCTTTCGGTGGGCATGCGACAAGCGCCTTCGAGATCACTTCGGGACGCTCGCCGACTCCACCCGTCACTGGCATCCCTGGGCGGGCCAGGTCTACGCGAGCGCCGTGGCGAGGGGCCAGGATCATCCCCACGCCTGCAGAACCCTGGGCCGCGCTTGGGCGCTCGTTCTCTGGCGTTGCTGGCAAGACGGCGAGGCTTACGACCCCGAGCGCCACGGTGCCCTGCAACGCCTGCTCGCAGTTAGGGGTTGACACAGGGCGTCTCACGCCGCCGCCTCCCGCGACGCCCGCGCGGCCGAGCGCAGGTAGATCGACATCCAGATCAGAAGGAAGCCCATCATCACGATCGTGAGCGCCGCCCCGAAGGGCCAGTTC
>JBOGZL010000118.1:0-11486 GCA_050697195.1 Solirubrobacterales bacterium | reverse complement strand
GCTCCACCTCCCGGCCGGCCGGCCGGAGGACAACCGTCGCTATCTGCTGTGGTCCACCGACGGGCTGCCCGAGATGATCAACGGGCGGTCGAGCACCAACCCCGTGTTCACCGCGGAGGTGATCCGGCGCGTGCGCCGCTTCCCCGACCGCAACGCCGTCGCCTATCTCCGCCGACTCGGGGTGCGCAGCGTCGTGCTCTATCCGAAGCGCGCCGAGGGCACCCCGTGGAAGCGAGCCGAGAATCGACCGATCCGGGGACTGGGCGTGACGATGCGGGTGGAGGGCGAGGCGTTCGTCTACGAGATCCGCTCGCCGAGCGGGGCCGGCTCGGGCCGTGCGCTGCGCCCGGCGCGGTCGGATCGACGCTCCAGGTAGCGCAGCCCGAGAACGGTCACCACCGACGCGCCGGCGGCGAGCACGACTAGCTTCACCGTGTCCCGGTCGCCGTCGAGGGGTACGGTGAAGTCGCCCGCGAGGTCGGGCCCGAATACCGCGATGCCAACCCACGCGAGGATCGCGCCCAGCGCCGGGCGCACGTCGCCGATCCGGGCCCGCGGCGTCGCGACCACCGCGAGCACGACCGCCGCGACCGCGGCGAGCAGCACGGGGGCGATCGCGACCCACGCCTCGCCCACCCCGGCGCCGGTGAGCACCGTGTGCTCGAGGCTCCCGAGGCGCCACATCCCAACCCAGGTCGCCGTCCCGTTCTCGCCGATCAGCGGAAAGGTGACGGCGGCCACGACCATGAACGCGGCCGAGGGGATCGCGAGCGCGAGCGTCAGGGCCGTCGCGCGGCGGTAGGCGACCGCGAGCCCGACCGCGAGGAAAGGGAGCGTGGGCGTCATGAAGCGCGGCCCCGGGGTACCGCCGCCGAACGGGAGCCAGTAGCCCGCGTTGTAGACGAAGTACGCGAGCGCGATCGCGCCGATCACCCGCGCCTCGGCGACACGGCCGCGGCGGTGCATGAGCACGACGCCGACCACCGCCATCACGAGCACGGGGGTGAGGGTGACGATGCCGCGGCCGGCCACCAAGAGGTCGAACGCGGACTCGAGCCGCGGCGCGGTGATGCCGAACACGCCGTCGTCGTTCAGCCCCACCTCGGCGTGACCGGTGGTTCCCGACCGCGCGATCGCGTCCCCGTACGCGAACCGAAGCGGCGAGTCGAGCGACCACAGGTTGTAGAGCAGCGCCGGCGCGGCCCCCGCCACCGCCGCTCCCGCGTACGCGGCGCCCCTTCGCAGCCGATCCGGTCGCGCGAGCGCGTACGCGAACAGGACCGCCGCGACCAGCCCGAGCGGATACTCGAAGCTCACCGCGAGCCCGGCGAGCAGCCCCGCGGCGCCCACCACCCCGAGGCGCGCCGGGCCCTCCCGCTCGCGGAACAGGATCGCGAACGCCCCGAACCCGAGCGCCGCGGCGACGACGTGCGACATGTACTCCGACGCGAAGGTCATCACGATCGTCCCCAGCCCGAGGGTGATCGCGGCCGCGGTCCCGTACCCGGGCTCGATCCGGTCCGCGACCCACCGCACCAGCAGCAGGAGGAGGACCGCGGGGATCACCGCCCCGACCAGGGTCAGCGCCCAGATCATCGGCGCGCCGGCCTCGACGCGGTCCCACACCCTGTGAGCGCGTGCCTCGCTGCGCCCGAACTGCTCGAACGGCGGCCGCGCCCCCGCCTCGAATGTCCATCGCGGGTACTCGGCGGTGCGGGCGTTCTCCGCCGCGTTGCGAGCGAGCCCCTGCGCGCCGACGGCGTCGAGCCCGAGGTACGCGGGGAGGGTCATCGCCGCGAGCCCGGGGGCCTTGACCGAGTAGAAGTGTCCGTCGATCCACGCCTTGTCCTGGGTCTCCCAGTGCCAGCGGTCGATCTCGGTCGTCCCCGCGGCGAGCGCGCGAACCTGCGCGTAGTTGGCCGACTGGGCCCAGCCCATCGAGTGCATCAGCAGGGCCCACGCCACCCCAAGGGCGACGATCGCCGCGACGCCGGCCCGGCCGCGGACCGCCGTTGCCATCACGCGGAGCGCGCTCACGGGCCGCCGAGTGTAGAGGCCTGCCGACGCGCCATCCCCGACGCGAAATAGCATTGGCCGCGTGGTGCCGGCAGCGCGAGGCGAGGACGGTGCGCTGAGAGTCGCTGTCGTCGACATGGGCACGAACTCGACCCGGCTTCTGGTCGCCGACGTCGAGGGCGGGAGGGTCCGCGAGGTCGAGCGGCGGACCCGCGTCACCCGCCTCGGGCGGGGCGTCGACCTCTCGGCCCAGCTCGCGTCCGACGCGATCGAGGAGGTGTGCCAGACGGTGGGCGGCTACATCGACCTCTACGAGCGTCTCGGCGCCGACCGCGTGGTCGCGCTCGCGACCTCCGCGGTGCGCGACGCGCAGAACGCCGACGCGTTCGTGGCCGAGCTCCGCGAGCGCTTCGCGCTCGACTCCCGGATCCTCGACGGCGAGGAGGAGGCCCGGCTCACCTACCGCGGAGCGTGCTGCGAGCGCCGCGACGTCGACGGCACCCTCGTGATCGACATCGGCGGCGGGAGCACGGAGCTGATCGTCGGGTCGGGCCCCGATGTGGTCACGTGGGCGTCGCTTCGGTGCGGAAGCGTTCGTCACACCGAGCGCCACCTGACCAGCGACCCGCCCGCGAGCGCCGAGCTCGAGGCGCTCGCCGACGACGTCCGCGGCGTGATCGACGCCGATCTGCCGCCGGCGGAGCGGCCGAACGCGGGCAGGGGAGTGGCCGTGGCGGGCACGCCGACCACGCTCGCGGCGGTTGACCTCCACCTCGACCCCTACGATTCGGATGCGGTGCACGGATACCGGCTGTCGCTCAGCTCGATCCAGCGCATGTGCTCGGAGCTCTCGTCGATCCCGCTCGCCGATCGACGCCACGTCGCGGGGATGCACCCGGGGCGGGCGCCGACGATCCCCGCCGGGATCGTGATCCTGATCCAGGTGATGAGGGCGTTCGGGCTCTCCGAGGTCGAGGTTTCCGAGCACGACCTCCTCTACGGCGCGGCGCTCGAGGCCGCGCACGCGCCGGTGCCATGAGCCGCCCGCGCAAGCCGCCCAAGGGCTCGAGTCCGACCGCCAAGCGCCAGCGCAAGCGCCGCGAGGAAAAGCTCGCGCTGATCCGCGAGCAGGTCGCCGACGGCACCCTGAAGATTCGCAAGATGACCCCCGAGGAGCGCGAGAAGTACCCCCCGCGGACCAAGGGCGAGGGGAAGGGACGCAAGAGGAAGCGCTGACCGTCGGCTACGCGAGGACGGCCTTGCGCGGGTAGACGACACTCGGGTCGGTGAGCACGTTGACGAGCGCCGGCTTGCCCGACTCGAACGCCCGCTCCAGCGCGGGCCGCAGCTCGGTCGGCTCGCGGACCAGCTCTCCGTGGCCGCCGAGCGCCTCGACCACCCGGTCGTAGCGGGCGTCCTGGCGCAGCTCGGCGGCGATCGAGTACCCGTACAGGAACTCCATTGGGTGCTTCTCCAGCGCCCAGATGCCGTTGTTGCCCATCACGCCAACGACCGGGAGCCCGTGGCGCACCATCGTGTCGAACTCGAGGCCCGAGAACCCGAACGCGCCATCGCCGAGCAGCACGCACACCTGGCGCTCCGGCCGCGCGACCTTGGCGCCGATCGCCTGCCCCGGCCCGGCGCCGAGGCATCCGTATGGGCCGGGGTCCATCCAGCAGCCGGGCTCGTAGGTCTCGATCACCCGTCCCGCGTAGGAGACGAAGTCGCCGCCGTCCCCGATCACGATCGCGTCACGGTCGAGCACCTCGCGCAGCTCGGCGTACACGCGCAGGGGGTGAAGCGGCGCGCGATCGTCCTCGAACTCGCCCCGCTCTGCGGCCCTCTTGTGGTCCTCGGTCGCGCGTAAGTCCGCGACCCACTCCCGCGTCCGCTCGGCCTTCCCTCCGTCGGCCGACCCGCCCTCGCGAAGCGCGGCGAGCGTCGCGGCGATGTCGCCGACGAGCGCAATCTCGGGCCGGCGGGTGGCCTCGAGCCGGCTGGGCGCGACGTCGAGCTGGATCAGCCGCGTCTCCTCGCCGAACGAGCCGCCGAACCCGAGCCGGAAGTCGAGCGGGACCCCGACGACGAGCGCGACGTCGGCCTCCTTCAGTCCCTTGCCGCGGGCGCGGCTGAACGCGAGCTCGTGATCCGCCGCGAGGCAGCCGCGGCCCATGCCGTTGAGGAAGACCGGGATTCCGAGTGCCTCGGCGAGCGCGCGCAGCTCCCCCTCCCCGCGCGCCCAGTACAGGTTCGTCCCCGCCATGATCACGGGGCGCTCGGCGGCGGCGAGGATCAAGGCCGCCTCCTCCACACCCTCGGCCGCGCCCGCGTCACGGCGCTCCGGCGGCGGGGGGACCTCCGCCTCGGCCTCCATGAAGACGATGTCGAGCGGGTAGTCGACGAAGGTCGGCCCGCTGGGAGGCTCGACCGCGCGGTCGAGCGCGGCCGCGGTCCGCTCGGGGATCGCCCCCGTGTCCTTGACGGTCTCGGCCGACTTCGTGAGCGGGGCGACGAACGGGACGTGGTCGATCTCCTGGAGGCTGCCCGAGCCCCACCGCATCTCGGGCGCCCGCCCTCCGAGCACGACGAGCGGCGAGCCGTTCTGCTGCGCACCCGCGAGCGCGCTCATCCCGTTCGTCACGCCCGGCCCGGCGGTGAGCGCTGCGACGCCGGCGCTCCGGGTCGCCTTCGCCCACCCCTCGGCGGCCCAGGTCGCGGCCTGCTCGTGTCGGGTGTCGACGACCTCGATCCCCTCGTCACGGCATCCGTCGAAGATCGAGAACAGGTGGCCCCCCGAGAGCGTGAACAACCTGCTCACGCCCCGCGAGGCAAGCGTGCGGGCGACGAGCCGGCCACCGTGCACGGCCGTTCCCTCGGCGTCGGGCGCCGCCGCCTCGGTCGCCTGCTCCGGGGCCTGCTCCATTCCGGCGAGCCTACAGCGTGGTGGGCCGGCCGGGGCGGCTACCAAGGGCGCCGCGGATCCGGCTCCCGATCGTCTCGGCGTGCCCGTCCCCCCCGCTCGGGGAGGTCGCGACCGGGAGCGCCGGCGCGTACAGCGTCACCGGCGCGTCGATCCCCTTCAGGGCGATTCCGGGGCGCTCCTCGAGCTCGAAGTCCGCGCGCAGCCGGGCGGCGGTCTCCGCGGTGATCAGGATGTCGTCGTCCGTCCTCCGGGTCGCTTCCTCGGTCCGCGCGGCGACGTTGACCGGGTCCCCGATGACGCTGAAGTCGAGCCGCCCGCCACCGCCGATGTTCCCCGCGACCACCCGCCCGGTGTTCACCCCGACGTGGACCCGGAGGTCGCTCCCGCTGCCGTTGACCCTCGCGACCATCTCGAGCGCGGCCCGCAGCGCCCGGTCCGCGTGGTCGGGATGGCGCTCCGGGACTCCGAACACCGCCAGCAGGCCGTCGCCCTCGAACTTGTCCACGTGGCCGCCGTGGCGGGCGATGACCGGCACCACGACCTCGAAGAGCTCGTTCAGCCGCGCGACGACCTCGGTCGCGCTCGCATGGGCCGTGAACCGGGTGAAGTTCTCGACGTCGCTGAACAGGATCGAGACCTCTGCCTCGACCCCCTCCTCCGGGAATCCCTCGCTGAGGATGTACTCGGCCACCTCCTCGTCGAGATAGGTGCCGAACGCCTCGCGGATCCGCTCACGCTCGCGAAGCCCGCTCACCATCTGGTTGAACGAGGCCGCGAGGTCACCGAACTCGTCGGCGGTGGTGACCGGAACCGCGACGTCGTAGCGGCCCTCCCGGACGGCCTCCGTCGCGCGCTGGAGGTCGGCGATCGGGCGCAGGAGCGTCTTCGAGAGCATGATCGTGAGCTCGAGCGAGATCGTCGTCGCGACCGCGACCGCGACCAGCACGTCGACGCCGAGGTCGGCGTTTCCGCCACCGTCGGAGGTGAACGCGGCGACCACCAGCCCGGTGATGATGTTGATCAGCGGCAGGGTGGCGAGCAGCTTGACGCGGAGCGGAAGCGCGCTGGCGCGGGTGTGGAGGCGGGGAGAGACGACGCGGTTTATGTCCACGAGCACCGGACGCATGCCCGACTCGATCGCGAGGTAATGGAGGATCGCCGCGTAGCCGACCGCGACGAGCGCGCCAGCGAGGATGGGAAAGAAGGTCACCCACGACAGGTCGAGGATCGCGACGGCGGCGACACAGGTGGGTACGACGGTGAGGGCGAGCGGCACCGGCATGTCGCGGCGCAGGAGCTCGAGCGGAAGGCCCACCGCGGCGCTCCACGCGCGCGCGGTCTCCTCCGGCCCCCGGGCGCCGGCGATCCAGCGCTGAATCGGGCGCAGGCGCCGGTAGGTGCGCGGAAGGACGAGCGCGATCGCGAGCGCCGTGAGCGCGAGCGCGACCGCGAGCACCTGGAGGAGCTCTGCGCCGTCCGAGTCGTAGTAGAAGGTGAACAGGCCGACGGTGGCCGCCGTCACGAGCAGGGCGGACTGGAGCTCGACGGTGAGGAACGCCGCCGGGTAGAAGCTCCCGAGCTTTCGGTAAAACCAACTCATCACCCGCAGCGACATGTCGACAATTGTCCCCCACCCGCGGGCGTCGCGGGCAGCCACCCGCTCAAGTGGGCGCCGGGCAGCGCCGATGGGTCGGTGATGGGTCGCGCCTGGCCGATGAAGCGTCTCGGACTGCTGGCCGCGGTCGCGGCGGTGGCGATATCGATTCCCGCCGGCACCGCGTCCGGAGGAAGCATCGCGGTGAACGCGTCGCTCGGCGGGTGTGAGCCCGGCGGCGGGGGCGTGGTGTGCAACCTCAAGGCGAGCTTCACCGGGGTCGGCGGGGCCGACTACTACACCGCCTCGGTGACCGGGCCGAACGGCGCGCGGCAGGACTTCGGCGCCGTGCCCGCCGGCTCCGCGAGCCTGTGGCCGCGCTACACGGGGGACGGGACGTACACGGTCACGATCACCGCTTGGGACGACGGGCGCAGGGTGAAGCGTGGCGCCGCCGCCGCAGGCGGCTAGCCCCGCCGGCGAGCGCGTCCGAGCGGGGAGCGCGCTCGACGGTGGAAACGGGGGCTTCCCGGAGCCCCCCGCGGGCGAGCCGGTGCGCGTGGTGCGCAGCACCCACCTCGAGTGCGGCGCCGAGACCCGGATCCGCCTTCCTCGCCACCTCCCCACCGAGGCCGTTCGGCGGGCGGTGTGCGACGGCTGCGGTCAGGCGTACGAGTGCCACCTCGTCGAGGTGCCCGACGTCGCCGGCGGGCCGAGCCCGCCGGCCACGGGTGGCTGGCTCGGTCGCCCGCCGGGGCGGGCGTGGCGGCTGCTCTCGATCCCGATCGCGGCCGCGGCGGTGATCGCCGCCCTGCTCCTGTTCCAGCCGCTCGTGGGCGACGACGCCGCGGTCGACGAGGCCGACGTCGGGGGGGAGGGATCGAGCACGGCCGGGGGGCAGGAAGAGGCCCGCCTCGTTCGCGAGCCGACCTACACCCTCGCGCTCCCGCCCGGATGGGAGCGCACCGACCCGCCGCCGGGCGCCACATTCGGAGCCCGGACGCCCGACGCGGCCGCGAGCGCCGCGCTCTACATCGAGCGCGACCCCCGGCTCGACTTCCCGCGGTTCGAGGCCCGCTCCCTCAAGGAGCTTCGCCGGACGGCGGGAAGCGCCGAGGTCGTCGACCGGGTCCCGGGCCCGACGATCGGCGAGAGCGTCGCCGAGCTGCGCTCGGACCCGGGAAGCGGCGGCGCGACCTACGCGGTCACGCTGCGCGCTTCCGGCCCCTACCGCTACTACCTTCTGACCACGGTTCAGCCTGACGCGGACTCGCGGGCGAGATCTGGCGCGAGGCTGATCCACAGCTCCTTCCTCCCCGGCCCGCAGTAACTTGACCTCGCACACTCACGCCCCCGACGGTCCGGCGCCGGAGCATCCATGAACCGCAAGCGCGCACTGCTTTACGCCGCCCTTGCCCTGGCGGTGCCCCTCCCTGCGCTGGCGCTGCCGGGAGGCTCCGGCGCGGCGGACCTCGGGGTCGAGGCCTCGCTGGAGGGCTGCGGGCTCTCGGATGGCGCGATCGTGTGCCGGATCAACGCGAGCTTCAACCGGGTGCCCGACGCCGAGTACTACACCGCGTCGGTGACCGCGGCGAACGGCGCCGTGACCGACCTCGGCACCGTGTCGGGCGGCGGCGCGTCGGGGGCGGCCTCGACCGGAGCCTGGGTGCCCTACGTGGGCAACGGCACCTACACCGTGACCGTCTCGGCGTGGGGGTATGACGAGCGCGGCCGGCCCGAGGTGGTGGAGTCGGAGGACTCCGGGGCGGGCGGGGCGAACCGCAAGCGAGAGGGCCAGGTTGAGGCCATCCCGGCGCCCGAGCCACCGGCCGTGCAAGAGCCGGCACCCGTCGAGCCCGAGGCGCCCGCGGCTCCCGCGGAGCCGCTCCCCGAGTGCCCCGAGGCGGCCGAGGAGGCACCGGATCCCGACGACGCGGCGACGAAGCCGGGTGCCGTCGACTCGGTGCCCACCGAGCCCGCGCCCACGGATCCCGACACCGAGGATCCGGACCGGCCTCCCTGCCCTCCCGAGGAGCCGGAGGCAGCGGTGCCCGTCCCCTAGACCGGCCGACGCTGGGCATATTTCGTCCTGTATTTCGTCGCGACATGCCCATGGCGGGCTCCTAGGGCGTCCTCTACGATCCGGGCGATGGCAACGGCCACAGCGGAGGCGCTGTCGGAGGGCGCGCGCGAGTTCGTCTCCGGCGCCCCCCACGGGCACTGGATCGGCGGCGAGCAGGTCCCCTCCGCGGACGGGCGCACGTTCGAGACGCTCGACCCCGCGACAGGGGCGGTGATCTGCGAGGTCTCGCACGGCGGCGCCGGGGACGTGGACCGGGCGGTGCGCGCCGCGCGGGAGGCGTTCGAGCCGTGGTCGAGGCTCGCCGCGTCCAAGCGGGCGGGGCTGATGTACGCGCTCGCCGAGCTCGTGAAGGCGAACCTCGCGGAGCTCGCCGAGCTCGAGTCGCTCGACAACGGCAAGCCCGTCGCGTACGCGAAGGGGGACGTGGCGGCAGCCGTCAACCACCTGCGCTACTACGCGGGCTGGCCGACGAAGATCGAGGGTGAGACGATCCCCGTCTCGGCCCCCGACGTGCTCTGCTACACGCGCAAGCAGCCGGTCGGGGTGTGCGGGCAGCTGATCCCGTGGAACTTCCCGCTCCTGATGGCGGCGTGGAAGCTGGCCCCGGCGCTCGCGGCCGGGTGCACGGTGGTCCTCAAGCCGGCCGAGCAGACGCCGCTGACCGCGCTGCGGCTCGGCGCGCTCGTCAACGAGGCCCGGATTCCGGCCGGCGTCGTCAACATCCTCGGCGGCGACGGCGAGACCGGGGCGGCGATCGTCGACCACCCGGACGTCGACAAGGTCGCGTTCACGGGTTCGACCGAGGTCGGGCGCGAGATCGGCGAGAAGTGCGGGCGCTCGCTGAAGCGAGTCACGCTCGAGCTCGGCGGCAAGTCCCCGAACATCATCCTCCCCGACGCCGACCTCGAGCGGGCGATCGCGGGCTCCTACGAGGCGATCTACTTCAACACCGGCCAGGCGTGCAACGCCGGCTCGCGCCTGTTCGTCCACGCCGACCAGTTCGACGAGGTCGTCTCAGGGCTCGCCGAGGCCGCGAAGCACGCGAAGCTCGGCCCCGGCCTCGCCGACGGCACCGAGCTCGGCCCGGTCGTCTCCGAGGAGCAGCTCGCGCGCGTCCTCGGCTACATCGACGGAGGCCGCGAGGCCGGAGCCGAGGTGGTCACCGGCGGCGGCCGCGCGCAGCTCGACGCCGGAAGTGAGAACGGTGGCTACTTCGTCGAGCCGACCCTGTTCGCGGGCGTCTCCGACGAGATGGCGATCGCCCGGGAGGAGATCTTCGGGCCGGTCCTTGTCGCGATGCCCTACGACGACCTCGAGGAGGTCGCCGAGCGGGCAAACGACACCGAGTACGGGCTCGCCGCCGGGGTGTGGACGCGCGACATCTCCAAGGCGCACAGGCTCGCGGCCCTGCTCGAGGCCGGCGTCGTCTACATCAATACCTGGGGCGGCGGCGACCCCGCCGCCCCGTTCGGGGGCTTCAAGGCGTCCGGGATCGGGCGCGAGAAGGGGCACGCGAACCTCGACGCCTATCTCGAGGTCAAGACGGTCTGGACGAAGCTGTAGTCGGGCGCCACACGGCAGGAGCCGCCGCGCGGGGCGGCGGCTCCTGAGGAGCGGCGACGGGAGTTGCGACGTCGTGCCGGCAACTCACCGTTGCCTGAGAGCCTCCTGTTGCCAGACAGCTGGGTGGGTCGGGCATCGATCCACCCAGAGCCATGATCGGCACGGGTGAACAGTGCCCCGAGCGCACGGCGCATAGCTGGACGCGTGTTGGACGTAAGCTTTCTGATCCCGGCGCCGGGGTGGCGTAAACAGGTAGGCGCGCATCGGCTTAAACCCGATGGCCCGCAAGGGCGTGAGGGTTCGAATCCCTCCCCCGGCACCTCACGCACGCGCCACGCATGCTTTAGGTGGCCTAGAAGGTTGTTCGGTAGGACTGTCGGCGTCGAAACATCGGCGCTGTTACGGTGTTTCAGGCGTAGGGAGGCGCACACCCCTGCAGGCTCGAGCATCCCGTGGAAGCCTCAGCACTCACACACGCCAGCCGCCGTGGACTGATCGCGAGGCCCTCGCGGCTTCTTCGCCTGCAGAAGGACGACCGCCTGATCGCGATGATGCGCAACGGGCACGAGCGCGCGTTCGAGGTCCTGTTCGAGCGCTATCACGCGCGCCTGCTCGCCTTCTGCCAGCACATGCTCTCCTCGCGCGAGGACGCCGAGGACGTGCTCCAGGAGGTCTTCGTCGCCGCGCACAGCGCGATCCTCTCCGACAACCGCAGCATCAACGCGCGGCCGTGGCTGTACCGGATCGCCCGCAACCGCTGCCTCAACCATCTCCGCAAGCCCGTCCCCGAGGGCCAGGACACGATGGACGTCCACCCGCACGAGAACGGCGCCTCGACCGCGGAGCGGGTCCAGAACCGGGAGGAGTTCCGCCAGCTCGTCGCCGACGTCCAGATGCTCCCCGAGACCCAGCGCACCGCGCTGCTCCTGCGCGAGGTCGACGCCATGTCCTATGAGGAGATCGCGCACGCGATGGGCACGACCGTGCCGAGCGTCAAGTCGCTGCTGGTCCGGGCGCGGATCACGCTCGCGGAGTCGAGCCAGGCGCGACAGCTCACCTGCGGCGAGGTCCAGCTCGGGCTGGCCGAGGCCGCCGAGGGCCTGCGCAAGGTCTCCGGCCCGGTGCGCCAGCACGTGCGCTCGTGCGAAGGGTGCAAGGACTTCCGCTCCCAGCTTCGGTCCGACAGCAAGGCGCTGACGGCGCTGTTCCCGGTCGGTTCGCTGGTAGCGATGAAGGAGCTCTTCGGAGCAAAGCTCGCGACGATCTTCGGGGGCGGCTCCTCGGCGGGCGGCGGCGCGGCAGCGGGC
>JBOGZL010000117.1:0-3357 GCA_050697195.1 Solirubrobacterales bacterium | reverse complement strand
CCTCGTCGGGCCACAGCGTCTCCTCCCATTCGTTGCGGTGCGGGGTGAGCTCCTTGAGCACCCACGACTTCATCGACTCGCGAAGGTCGTCGTGCTCGTCGGTGAAGATCAGGTGCGGACGCTTCGCCTCGTGGTCGGGCTTGATCACGGTTTCGGTCGCTGTCGCCAACTGGGCCTCCTCGGCTCGCATGGTGGTGGCGGATCGCCCGACAGCGTACCGTGAAAAGTAGTCAGTCGTACTTCACACTAGGGCGAGAAAGGAGATTTTTGTCCAGGGCGGTTCGGACAGATTTGTCCGGATTTTGCAGGATTCTGTCCACAACATGTCGAATAACTCAAGTTTTCGTGGATTCGGCCCGATGGATAGTCGGTGCTTTCTGCGCTCGCCCAGGAAACGGCCCGCCGGACTCCGGGCCGTCCCCGCGCTGAAGGCCTCGAGCCGAACCTTCCACCCGGACCGCGCGCTTCGGGGACGCGACAGTCGCTGCAGTGGTTCCGCGACCCCGTCGGCTACATGGAGCGCTGCCGCAGCCAGTACGGCGACATCTTCTCGGTTCGCCTGGGTCGCCTGAGGCGAGCCTCGTTCATCTCCAAGCCGGAGGCGGTCAGGGAGGTATTCAAGGCGGATCCCGACGTGGTGCGGATGGGTCCCACCAATGCGCTCTTCCGGCCCGTGCTGGGCTCGAGCTCCCTGTTCCTGCTCGACGGGGAGGAGCACCACCGGCACCGCCGTTTGATCATGCCCTCCTTCCACCACAGCCATGTGGCGCGCTTTCATGAGCTGACCGTCGAGTTGACCGAACGCGACCTCGCCAGGTGGCCGGTGGGCGAGCCCTTCCGAACGGATGAGCGAATGAGAAGCCTCAGCCTCGAGCTGATCTTCGACTTCGTCTTCGGGGTGGCCGAGGGAAAGCGGCGCGAGCGTCTCAGAGCGCTGCTGGTCGACATGCTGGATCGGGTCGAGCGTCCCCTCGCGGTCCTGCCCCAGTTCCAGCACGAGCTCGGCGGACGGTCTCCGTTCGGCCGGGTCATGCAGGCCGCGCGCGCCATCGACGAGATCCTGTACGAGGAGATCCGCGAGCGGCGCGTCGATCCCGCCGGGCCGTCCCACGACGATGTCCTGTCGATGCTCGTCCAGCAGGGCCCCGAGGATCCCGGCTTCCTCACCGACGAGGAGATTCGCGACGAGGTCATCACGATGCTGATCGCGGGATTCAACACGACGGCAACCGCAACCGCGTGGGCGTTCGAGCGGCTCGTCCGGCACCCCGACGTGCTCGAGCAGGCCACGACGGACGCCCGCGCCGGTGATCGGAGCTACCTGCGAGCCGCGATCAAGGAGACGCTTCGCCAGCGTCCCGTGCTCCCGATCACGGCTCGCAAGCTCGCCGCGCCGATGGAGCTGGCGGGCTACGTGTTTCCCGAGCGTTGGACGGTCATGCCCTGCATGTACCTGCTTCATCACGAGCCATCCCTGTACCCTGAGCCCGAATCCTTCCGGCCCGAGCGCTTTCTCGACGATCCCCCCGAGGCTCACGCCTGGGCACCGTTCGGCGCCGGGGTCCGGCACTGCGTCGGCACCAATCTCGCCTTTCACACGATGGAGGCGATCCTGGCGACGATCCTTCCCCAGGTCCGGTTGCGAGCTCCGTTCGAGGAGCCGGAGCCGATCCAGCGGCGCAACTTCACCCTCAGCCCGGGACGCGGCGGGATGGTCGTCGTCCTGGGTCCACGCACCCAGACGCAGCGCTTCAAGCGCGCGGAAGCACGAGTTCCCGCGGCGCATCCTGACCGGGTCTGAAGGCTTCGTCCGCGAAAGCTAGAACACCACTGCAGCTTTACTAGGAGCTGACGATAAATCGTTCGTGTGCGGGCTTTTTTGCCCGACATGCGTATGTTGTTCCCCACCGATGGGATTGCTACCGACAGGCGAAGCGCGGGACCGGGCCTTCGGGATCGGCTCGGTCGCGGTGCCGATTTCCGGACGCGTCCCCAGGCAGGGCTCGGAGTCATCGGCCGCGCTCGCGCGGGCGCTCGCGTACATGGCGATCGGCGGCGCACTGCTTGGCGTCGTCGGAGTGATCCTTCCCCACCCCGATTCGTTCAACGCCACGGGCCTGCTCATCATGCCGGCCATGACCGTGGTCCTCGCGCTGCCCCTGCTCGTCCGTCCCGAGCACGTGCCGTTCTGGGTGATCCGGATCATGCCCGCGATTGCGACCGTGATCAACACGATCGTGATCGCGTTCAGCGGCGACGCGACCAGCGCCTACGCCCTGTTCTACATCTGGGTGGGCTTCTTCGCCTTCTTCTTCTTCTCGGGCCGGGACGCCGCCTTGACGATCGCCTTCGCGGTCGCGAACTACGCGGTTGCGCTCGCGATCGTCGGTCATCCGAGCGGGCAGGTGGTCGGCGACTCGGCGTCGGGCGACCTGATCCACCATTTCGTGATCGTCGCCGGCACGCTGTTGATCGCGGGCGCCCTGCTGCTCTATCTCCGAGGCAAGGTCGAGGGGTTGATGGAGCGGCTAACCGACGCGGCGCGCACCGATCTCCTCACTGGGCTCCGCAATACCCGCGGCCTACACGAGGTGCTCGAGAGCGAGATCGAGCGCGCCCGGATCGGGGGGCGAGAGGTCAGCCTCCTCATCGCCGATCTCGACAAGTTCAAGGATGTCAACGAGCGCTTCGGCCACGCCACCGGCGACCGCGTGATCCGGCGCATCGGCGAGCTGTTCGATCAGGCGACCCGCAGGATCGACACGGTCGCGCGGACTGGAGGGGCCGAGTTCACGATCGTGCTTCCGGAGGCCGACGAGCACACCGCCTACCTGATCGCCGAGCAGCTGCTGGCACGGGTTCGACGCGGCTTCGCCGGCGAGGAGGTGCCGCTGACCACGAGCGTCGGAGTGGCCACCTATCCCCGCCACGGCGAGGACGTCGACGCGTTGATCACGTCGACCGACACGGCGCTCTTCGCCGCGAAGGGTCTTGGCCGTAACAGGGCCGTCCTGTACAGCCCCGAGGTCTCCGAGGTGCTCAGCAGCGTGACCAGCAAGCGCTCGGTTCAGGCGCAGGGCCACCTGGCGACCGTCCTCAGCCTCGCCGAGGCGCTCGACTTGCGCGAGCGCGGCACCGCGAGCCATTCGCAAAGCGTGGGGCGCTGCGCGGAGATGATCGCCCGCGAGCTGGGTATGCCGACCGAGAAGGTCGAGCGGATTCGCCTTGCGGGAATTCTTCACGACATCGGCAAGGTCGCGATCCCCGACGCGATCCTTCAGAAGCCGGGCCCGCTCGACGACGACGAGTGGAACCAGATGCGCCAGCATCCCGAGCTGGGGGCGCGGATTCTCGCCT
>JBOGZL010000116.1:0-5734 GCA_050697195.1 Solirubrobacterales bacterium | reverse complement strand
CGCTCTCCCTCGGCGCGTGGTCGGTGGTGTACGTGGACGACGACCAGGGGTTCAGCGTCGAGCTCCTCCACGTCGCGCCGTGGTTTGAGCGCTGGATGGGCTTCATGCCGCGAAGGGCGCCGCGCTTCGCGCCGTTCCTCGGACGCGGCGGCCAGACCAGGCCCGAGCCGGCGCCCCGGCGCGCCTGATAGGTTCGCACCGGCTTCGAGGAGAGGGAATGAGCGACGAGCTGGCGACCATGGACGCGACCGCGCAGGCGGAGCTGGTCCGATCGAGGCAGGCGAGCCCGACCGAGCTCGTCGACGCCGCGATCGAGCGGATCGAGGCGCTCAACGGGGAGCTCAACGCCGTCATCCATCCGCTCTTCGACCGTGCCCGAGCCGCGGCCGGGGGAGAGGTCCCCGACGGCCCGTTCCGGGGAGTCCCGATGCTGCACAAGGATCTCGGCGCCCACTTCGCCGGCGAGCCGTATCACGAGGGGATCAAGCACCTCCGCGATCTCGGCTGGGAGGAGCCAAGGGACAGCTGGCTCGCAGCGCGGTTTCGCGCCGCCGGCCTGGTGAGCTGCGGCAAGACCAACACCCCCGAGCTCGGGATCCTCCCCACGACCGAGCCCGAGGCCCACGGGCCGAGCCGCAACCCCTGGGACACATCACGCTCGACCGGGGGATCCAGTGGCGGCTCCGCCGCCGCGGTCGCCTCCGGGATGGTCCCGGTCGCGCACGCCAACGACGGGGGCGGTTCGATCCGGATTCCCGCCAGCGCCTGTGGCCTGGTGGGGTTGAAGCCGTCGCGGGCCAGGACCACCCTTGGCCCCGACCTCGGCGAGCCCTCGAGCGCATTCGTGTGCGAGCACGTCGTCACCCGCTCGGTGCGGGACTCGGCAGCGGTCCTCGACGCAACGCACGGGCCGGGGCCCGGCGACCCCTACGTCGCGCCGCCGCCGGAGCGCCCCTATGCCGAGGAGTTGGGCGCGGACCCCGGCCGGCTGCGCATCGGCGTGATGAGCACCGCGCCGGCGGGCGGGTTCGAGGTTCATCCGGACTGCGTCGCCGCCGCCCGCGAGGCGGGGGAACTGCTGCAGGCGCACGGACACGCGGTGGACGAGTCGCACCCCGACGCACTCGACGACCCCGAGTACATCGAGCGCTTCATCGCCCGTTGGGCGGTCGCGGTCGCCTCGAACATCGAGTACTGGTCGCTGAAGAGCGGCGAGCGGGTAACCGCCGACGGCGTCGAGGCTTCGACCTGGGCGCTGGGCGAGATCGGGCGCGATCTCCGGGCCTCCGACCTGCTCGGGATCATCGCCTACCAGCAGGGGTCCGCCCGCGCCGCCGCGGGGTGGTGGGAGTCGGGGTTCGATCTCCTTCTCACGCCGACCCTGGGCGAGCCTCCGCCCCCGCTCGGATCGTTCGGGTTCGACCCCGACGAGCCCGAGGCCTTCCTGCGGCGCGCCGTTCCCACCGCCGGCTTCACCGCGTACTGGAACGCCACCGGCCAGCCGGCGATCTCGGTGCCGCTTCACTGGAACGACGATGGGCTCCCGATCGGGATCCAGCTCGTCGGCGAGTACGGTCGCGAGGACATCTTGCTGCGCGTGGCCGCGCAGCTCGAGCGCGCCCAGCCGTGGTCGGATCGCACGCCGGCGGTGTTCGCGGGCGCCCCGGCCTAAACTTGACCGCGATGGCCACGATCTCAGGCGTGATCACGGCGATGGCGACCCCGTTCGACGAGGAGGGGCGGCTCGACACCGACGGCGCGCGGCGCCTCGCGCGGTATCTGGCCGACAACGGCTCGCACGGGCTCGTGCTGGCGGGGACCACGGGCGAGTCTCCGACGCTTTCCGACGCCGAGAAGCTCGAGCTGCTGGCGGCGGTCCGCGACGAGCTCGGCGACGAGCTGACGCTGATCTGCGGGACGGGATCGAACGACACCCGGCACTCGATCGAGCTCACCCGGGCGGCGGCCTCCGAGGGGGCGGACGCCGTGCTCGTCGTCACCCCCTACTACAACAAGCCCGGCCCGGCCGGCCTCCGGGCGCACTTCACCGCCGTCGCGGAGGCGGCGGGCAGCGTCCCGGTCGTCCTCTACAACATCCCGTCGCGCTGCGTGATCAACCTTCCCCCCGAGCTCCTCGCGGAGCTCGCGCGGATCGACAACGTGGTGGCGGTGAAGCAGGCCAACAACGACGACCTCGCCCCGATCGAGGGGCTCGATCTGCTCGCGGGCAACGACGAGATCTTCCTGCGCTGCCTCGAGCTCGGGGGGAGCGGCGGGATCCTGGTGTCCTCGCATCTCGTCGGCCCCCAGATGCGCGAGATGTATGAGGCGGCGACGAATGGCGATCTCGACCGGGCACGCGAGATCGACACCGAGCTCCGGGGGATCTACGAGGCGACGACGGTGACGACCAATCCCACCCCGGTCAAGGCCGGGCTCGAGATGCTCGGGGTGATCGGCGGGCGCACGCGGCTGCCAATCGTCGAGGCCGACGAGGACCAGCGCGCGGCGGTGCGGGCGGCCCTCGAGCGGCAGGGGCTCCTCGCGACCAGCGCCGGGTGAGCTCTCCACTGCGGATCCTGCCCCTCGGCGGACTGGGGGAGATCGGGAAGAACATGACGGTCCTCGAGCACGAGGGCCGGATCGTCCTCGTCGACACCGGGCTGATGTTCCCGACCAGCGAGATGCTCGGGATCGACCTCGTGCTGCCTGACTTCTCGTACCTGCGCGACCGTGCCGGGGACATCGACGCGATCGTCCTGACTCACGGGCACGAGGACCACGTCGGCGCGCTTCCCTATGTGCTGCGAGAGCTGGGGATGCCGGGGGCGATCTACGGCGGGGCGCTGACGGTCGGCCTGGTGCGCTCGAAGCTCGAGGAGCACAAGATCCGCGACGCCCCGCTGGAGGTCCTCGACGCCGGCAGGCGGGTGGACGCCGGCCCCTTCACGCTCGAGCTCGTCCACATGTCGCACTCGATCCCGGACGCGCGGGCCGTGGCGGTGAGCACCGCCGGCGGCACCGTCCTCGTGACGGGCGACTACAAGTTCGACCAGACGCCGGTCGACGGCAAGCCCGCCGACGTCTCGCGGCTCGCCGAGCTGGGACGGGACGGCGTCCTCTGCCTGTGCGGGGACTCGACCAACGCGGATCGCCGCGGGATCGCGCCGTCGGAGTCGAGCGTCGGCCCGGCGCTGCTCGAGGCCTTCTCGCGCTGCGAGGGGAGGATCGTGATTACGAGCTTCGCCTCCAACGTGCACCGCCTCCAGCAGGTGATTGACGCGGCCGCCCAGCTCGACCGAAAGGTCGCGCTGGTGGGGCGCTCGATGCGCAAGAACTTCAACATCGCCACCAATCTGGGGATCGCGTCGGCGCCCGACGGGATCCTGATCCCGCCGAAGGAGATCCAGGACTTCCCCGACGAGCGCGTGGTCGCGCTGTCGACCGGAAGCCAGGGGGAGCCGCTCTCGGCGCTGCGGCGGATGGCGCACGCGGATCATCCCGACGTCGAGCTTCACTCCGGCGACACGGTGATCTTTTCCGCCACCCCGATTCCCGGCAACGAGCGCTCCGTGAACGAGACGATCGACCGGATCTTCCACATCGGGGCGTCGGTGATCACGGCTGCGGACGCGCCGATCCACGCCTCGGGCCACGGGTGGCAGGAGGAGTTGAAGCTGATGCTCAACCTGACCAGGCCCCGGTTCGTGTTCCCGTTCCACGGCGACCACAAGCGCCTCCACCTGCACTCCCAGCTCGCCGAGTCGGTTGGCGTCGAGCGGAAGCGGATCTTCAAGGGCCGAAACGGGCTCGCGCTGGAGCTCGGGCCGGACGGAGCGCGCTTCGGCGAGGACGTGCACGCGGGGATGATCTTCGTCGACGGCGTCGACATCGGCGATCCCGACGACGTCGCGCTGCGGGACCGCCGCATGCTCTCGGCGGACGGGGTGTTCATCGTCGTCGCGACGATCTCCTCCGACGACGGGAGCTCGGTCGCGCCGCCCGAGATCATCTTCCGGGGGGTCCCGTTCGTGGACGAGGCGGACGGGCTGGTGGAGGAGCTGCGCGGCGTCGTCGAGAGCTCGCTGTCCGAGGCCGCCGCGGACGAGGTGCGCGAGGTGGTGCTGCTCCAGCAGGACCTCCACGACGACATCGCGGAGTTCGTCTACGACCGACTCCGGCGCCGGCCGATGGTCCTGCCGGTGGTCGTCGAGGTCTAACCGCCCACAGCGACAGTCGCCGCCGGCGCTACGCCCGGCGCGCGATCGCGTTGATGATCACGAGGAGGATGAGCGATCCTCCGATCGCGATCAGCCACGTCCCGATGTCGAAGAAGTCCTCGATCCGGCCGATGTCGAGCGCGGTGGCGATGAAGCCGCCGATCAGAGCGCCGAGGATCCCGACCGCGGTGGTGCCGATGCACCCGCCCGGCTCGGTCTCGCCGGGAATGATCGCCCGCGCGATCAGTCCCGCGAACAACCCCAGAAAGATCCACCCGATGATTCCCACGAACCGAGCCTAAGGGAAAAGCCGGCCCGCCGGGGTCAGGGAGGGAAAACCCCGGCGGGCCGTTGGCTCAGGCTGGCCAATGGACACCGTCGAGCCTGCTTGGGGAAGGGCACGACGGGCCCTGGTCTCATCCGTCTGCAGACTACGAAGGCTTGGTAAAGAAACCTTTAAGCGAGGCCCTCGGCCTGGTACTCGCGCAGGAATCCCTCGAACAGCCGCCGGTGGCCCTCCTCGTCGTGGAGGATCTCGGTGACCATGTCCTGGGTGACCGGATCGACGCCGTCGCTCGTCGCGATGATTCGGTTGTAGTGCTCGATCGCGTCGGCCTCGGCCTCGATCACCCCACGGATCACGTGGACGACGTCCGTCTGGTGCTCCGGGGGTTGGAGGTATGACTGCTCGGCGTTGAACTCGTCCGATCCGGGAACCACGCCCCACAGCTCCTTGATCCGCTCCGCGAAGCGCTGCGCGTGTCCCAGCTCCTCCTGGATGTCCTCGGCGAGCGACTCCTTGATCTCCTGCGCACGCACGCCGTCGGGGTTGACCGAGTTCGCCATGTAGCTCATCACGGTCTCGACCTCCATCCAGTAGGCCCGCTTTAGCATCTCGAGGATCTCCTCGCGGCTCTCGGCGTTCTCGTCGGCGAGGATGCCGGTTGAGTCGCGCGCGGTCGTGGCCTCCATGTGACCTCCTTTTCGGTCGCGGCTATGCAGCCGGTGCAGGCATACCCCGGCGATCCTGACCTAAACGTGCGGGGAGGCGGACCGTGAACCTGGCGCCTCCCCGGGGAGAGGCGCCCGCCTCGGCTCCGCCGCCGTGCGAGGTCGCGACCGCTTCTACGATCGCGAGCCCAAGCCCCGTGCCCTTGCCGGTCGCCTCGTCGGAGGGGCCCGGGCCGCGGACGAAGCGTCCGAACACCTGATCCTCCATCCCGGCCGGGATCCCGGGCCCGTCGTCGCTCACCTCGAGCACGGCGGCGCCGTCGTCGCGTCGGACGTCGATCCGCACCTCGGTCCCCGCCGGGGTGTGGCTGACGGCGTTGTCCAGCAGGTTGACCACGAGGCGGTGGAGCTCGTCCGGGTTCCCGTCGACCGTGGTGGCGCCGTCGGAGTCGATCGTCAGCTCGTGGCCGGCGGCGACCGGACGGACCTCGGCAACGGCTCCGGCCGCGATCTCGGCGAGGTCGCACCCCCGCCGCGCGCTCGAGCGCCCGGCGTCGGCGCGG
>JBOGZL010000115.1:0-21085 GCA_050697195.1 Solirubrobacterales bacterium | reverse complement strand
GCGCCGCGACGCCCTCAGCGGGGTCGGGGCGCTCACGCCGCGCGAGCACCGGATCGCCGAGCTCGCCGCGCAGGGGCTCGGCAACCGCGAGATCGCCCAGGCCCTGTTCATCACCCGCAAGACGGTCGAGGCCCACATGCGCAACATCTTTCGCAAGCTGGAGATCTCCTCCCGCGAAGAGCTCGCCGGTGCTCTCTCACCCTCCCGGTAGCCGCCGCCGAGAAAAGATCAGGGTGGCTCATCGATGCGGCGCGGCTTCCCATGCGCATAGGGTGGTCCCATGAAGGGGCTGTTCACGATCTGCGCGCTGGTGGGCGCGCTCGCGGTCGCGCCGGCGGCGGTCGCGAAGACGCACAACCTCTCGGGGCCGGTGGAGGGGGACGCGAACGCACGGATCTCGATGAAGGTCGTGGTCAAGAAGGGCCAGCCGAAGAAGGTCAAGGCCTTCGCGTGGCAGGGACTCGACGGATTCTGCGACGACAGCTTCGTCGGCGAGCAGACCGGAACGACGTCGCTGAAGACGAAGCCCTTCCCGAGCCCGTTCAGGATATTCGGGTCTTACGACCAGGCGGCGAGCCCCGGCGACACCGTCGATATCTCCGGCACCGTGAAGAGGAAGGGCAAGAAGATCGTGAGAGGGCTGATCGCGGTCAGCTTCGACGGCGGCTTCTGCACCGCGCCGCCTCCGGAGCGCCGGAGCTTCACGGCGACCAAGTAGCCGATCGATGGTGAAACGGGGGCGGCACGCTCGAAGCATCGCCGTCCCGCTCGCGTTTGCGATCGTCCTCGCCGGCTCGGTCGCGGTCACGATCGCGTCCGCGGGCGCCGCTGGAGAACGCTCCAAGTCGGACCGCGACGGCGCTGCCGCGAAGGGGATCTTGCGGCTCGAGCCGGAGGCGCGTCGCAGATGGCCCGACAGCTTCGCGGGCGTGTGGATGGAACGGGTTCCCAGGGTGCGGCGCGAGTTCGGGCTCCGGCCGGCGTCGCTCTCGCTCGGCGCGGGCGAGCGCCGGACGGTGACGCTCGCGTTCGAGGAGGCCGGCGCCGCGGCGAAGCTGCGCAGGCTCCTGAGGCGAAAGTCGTTCCGCCGCGGATCGATCGCGAGGATCGAGGTGCGCGCCCGCGACGCCGCCGGCAACTCCACCGCGCGCGAGATCGAGCTGAAGCTCGTCCGCGGGGGGTCGGCGGGCGGCGCGACGTCCCGGCGGGTCGCGCGCGGGGACCCGATCGAGCTCGGCGGGCTCTCGCCCGGCGACCCCGAGGACTGCGGGGCCGCCCGCAACAACGTCCAGGCCTCCGCGGCCGCCGGGGTCTCGTACGAGGTGCCGGCCGACGGGGTGATCACCCGCTGGCGGCACAACGGAAACCCTGCCGACGCGGGCTCGGGGCGGCTTCAGGTGTGGCGGCGGGCCGGCGGGACGAGCTACACGCTGGTGGGAAGAAGCGCCCTCGAGGTATTCGCACCGGGAGCGAACAGCTTCGCGACCGCGATCCCGGTCCGGCGGGGTGACCTGCTCGGCCTGCGTGCCGACGCCGCGGCGGGCTGCGCGTTCGGCGCTGGGGTGGGCGACGTGGTCCGATTCGACGGCTTCGGCGCCACCGACCCGGCGCCGGGTGCGACGCGCGCGATGTCGAGCGACGATCCCGACCTGCGAGTGAACGTCTCGGCGACGCTCCAGCCCGACGACGGGCTGGCGCTCGACATCGACGCCGCCGCGCGCCAGCAGCCGGACCGGCTCCAGCTCACGCTCTCGTGCCCCGACGAGGCGTGCGAGGCCGAGATCTCCGGCGACGCGGTGGCCGCGCGCTCGAGTGCCCGAAATCGAGTCTTCGTCGCGTTCACCGACGACGCGAGGCGGCGGGTGGGGGCGCTGCGCAGGGGATTCCCGAAGCCGGGAATGCTGCGGTCGGTGAGCTTCGAGCGTTCGCTGCGAGACCTCGAGCAGCTCCAGACGAAGATGATCGCCGACCGCGAGGCCTTCCGCGAGACGGGCGCGCCATTCACCGGCGTTCCCGACGAGCTCTACGACCTCGACATCGACGTGACCAAGAACGCCCCGGTCGTGATCCTCGAGCATCCGACCGACGCAGCGACGGCGGCCTTCCGCGAGCGGTACGCACCCGATGTCATCGTCAGGGCGGGACCGCTCGCACAGCCATTCGCCCTCTATCCGTGCAAGTCGCGCTTCGACTGCCCGCGGCTTCGCGCCGGGCTCGAGACCGCCTTTTCCGACACGACGCCGCCGAAGAAGGGCTGCACCACGGGATTCATCGCGCATACCGGCCGCTCCCCGAAGGTGGGCACCCTCGGGGTCCTCAGCGCGTCCCACTGCGGCACGCCGGATCTCGATCTCGGCTCCCCGCGCTTTCATGGGACCAAGCGCGTCCAGTACGGAACGGTGCAGCGGCAGCAGCAGTTCGGGCGCGTCGATGCCGAGTGGCACCACGTCAGCCAAGAGCCGTTCAGGTCGCTGAAGCCCACGGCGGAGATCTACGTCAACCAGGTGGACATTGGAAAGGTCAAGCGTGTCGGGACCTGGGAGGAGCTCCCGATCGGCTCGACCGTGTGCAAGGTGGGGATCCGAACCCTGCAGTCGTGCGGCAAGGTGCTCAGCAAGGAGTACAGCGGGGTCGACTACGTCCCCTGGTCGAGCAGATTCGTCAAGGCGGACTTCTGCGGCCAGCCGGGTGACAGCGGGGGGCCGGTGTACAGCAGGATTCCCGGACTGAAGCAGCCGCCCGGAACGCCGAAGCGGTATACGGCGCTGGGGTTGGTCTCAGGGGGACCGGGCCTTCCGTGTTCCCATCAAGACTTCTACGCGCTGTTCGGGCACATCGAGTACGCGCAGCAGACGCTCGACGTCAAGGTGCCGCTGGCCGCCACGCCCTGAGGGGCTCTCGCGGGGCAGGCACGAGGCCTTGTCGCCCTCCAGAGGCGTTGCTTTACTTTCGGATCGGATGGGAAGCGCAGGGAGGTCAGGTTTGGTCGCATCGGCGCTCGCGGCGGGGGCGCTGCTGCTCGCCGTGCCGCCGGCCGGCGCCGCGGTGACGATCGGGAGCGATCTGGACGATCTTCCGGATGCCACCCTTCCAGGGACGTTCACCTACGCCCACGACGAGCTTCCCGGAGGACGGCTCGTCGCCTCCCCGATCGACGGTGTGGTCGTGCGCTGGAGGATCAGGTCCGAGACCGAGGACGGGATCGCGCGCCTGAGGGTGCTTCGGCCCACAAGCGGCGGTGCGTTCATCGGCGCCGGGACGAGCGCGACGAGGACGGCGTCGGGATCCGGCATCGACAGCTTCGCGGCCCGGCTCCCGATTCGCTCCGGGGACCACATCGGCGCCGACCAGCTCACCGAGGAGACGCTCTGGTACGTGGCGCCCGTGTCGGGCGCCTCGATCGTCGGCTGGGATTCGGTCCTCCCCGACCTGGTCACTGGGTCTCCAACCACCACGATCGACGGCGAGCTGCTCCTCAACGCCGACGTCGAGCAGGATGCCGACGCCGACGGGTTCGGCGACGAGACCCAGGACGACTGCCTGGGGCAGCCCGGCCCCCGGAACGGGTGCGAGACGGTGCCGCCGGAGACGACGATCGTCAAGGGGCCGAAGGGCAAGCTCAAGACGCGGAAGCGGAAGAAGAGGGTGCGGTTCAAGTTCGTCTCGTCGGAGCCGGACTCGAAGTTCCGGTGCGTGGTCGACGATGGGCTCGGGGAGGCCTGCCGCTCGCCCTACAGGCACCGGTTCCGGCGCGGCAGGCACGACTTCGAGGTCCAGGCGATCGACTCGGCGGGCAACGCCGACCCGACGCCCGCTACGCTCGACTTCAAGCTGAAGCGCAAGCACAAGCGCAAGAACAAGCGCTAGGGCGCTTCGGCGCGTCGCCGTCCTCGGCATGTCCCTGCGATCCGACACCGGCCCGAGCGATCCGGCGCTTGCATCCGCGGGCGCGGGCGGCGCGCGCGGTGAATCGGGCGCCGCCCGCCTCCCCGACTGGCTTCCCGCGGTCGCGCTGAGCAGCGCGCTGGCGGCGATCCTGCTGATCTGGGATCCCCAGGTCCGCGACCTCGCAGCGCAGGCGTTCCGGGTCGAGCTGTTCGAGCGCGAGGGGTTCGCGATCTGGAACGGGAGCTGGTACGAGGGCCACTACACGCTCACCTACAGCGTGCTCTTCCCACCGCTTGCGGCGCTGCTCGGCCCCCAGCTCGTCGGCGCGCTGTCGGCGATCGCCTCCGCCTACCTGTTCGACCGCCTCGTCCGCGACCACTGGGGCGAGCGCGCGCGGTGGGCGACGCTGTGGTTCGGTGCCGGCGCGGTGACGATGCTCGCCACCGGCCGGGTCACGTTCTCGCTCGGCGTCGCGTTCGGGCTCGCCGCGCTGCGGGCGCTGCAGTGCGAGCGCCGGGTGCACGCCGTCGCGGCCGCGGCGGCATGCGCGCTGTCGAGCCCGGTGGCGGCGGTCTTCCTCGCCGGGATCGCCGCGGTCGGGGCGGTCGTCGGCGGCCGCGTGAATCGCTCGGCGCTCGTCGTGGCGGCCGTCGCCGCCGTCCCGATTCTGCTCCTCAACCTCGTCTTTCCCGACGAGAGCCGCCAGCCGTTCTCGTTCGCGGCGTTCTTCCCGATCCTGCTCTACGGAGCCGTGGTCCTGTACCTGACGCGCGGGCTGGCGGAGGAGCGCCGCTTCCGCGCGGTTGTGGTCGCGTTCGTGATCGCCACCGCGCTCGTGTGGCTGATCCCCAACCCGCTCGGCAACAACGCCGTCCGGCTGCCGGCGCTCTTCGGCGGTCCGCTCCTGCTCGCGATCATGCTCGCGCGGCGCCCCCGCGTGCCGACCGTCGTCGCGGTGCTGATCCTCGCCACCGCCGCCTTCTGGCAGTTCCTCGCCCCCGCCCGCGACCTCGCGCAGAGCGCCGGCGACGCGTCGACGAAGGCGGAGTACTACAACGGCCTCGAGGACTGGCTTCGGTCGCACGGAGGAAAGCAGGCCCGGATCGAGGTCCCGACGACCCTCAACACGTGGGAGGCGGCGTACCTCGCGCCGGAGTTCCAGCTCGCCCGCGGGTGGCTCGGGCAGCTCGACCGCGCCCGCAACGGCGTCTTCTACGACGACCGGCTCACCCACGAGCGCTACGAGCAGTGGCTGGAGCGAAACGGGGTGCGCTACGTCGCCCTCCCCGACGCCCCGCTGCAGCAGGACGCTCGCCCCGAGCGCCGCCTGATCCGCGATCGACCCCCGTACCTAGAGCCGCGCTGGTCGTCGCCGCACTGGCGGGTGTTCGAGGTCGCCGACCCGCGCCCGCTCGTGCGCAGCGCGTTCGGCGAGGCGCGGCTGCTGTCGCTGCGGCCGGAGTCGTTCACGCTTCGCGTCGAGCGCCCGGGCGCTTTCACGGTGCTCGCGAGGCCGTCCCCCTTCTGGGAGGTGACCCGGGGGAACGGGTGCATCGGGGAGCGCGGAAGATGGACGACCGTGACCGTGAACCGACCGGGCACGGTCCGGGCGGAGGTCGGGTTCTCGATGGGCGGAGCGCTGCGCTCCGCGGCGCGCTCCTCGCGCACCTGCTGATGCGGATCGGGATCTGCTCGTGGTGGTTCAACCGCGGACAGGCGGTCGTCGCCCGCTACCTGCGCTCGATTCTCGACGAACTCGGCCACGAGACCTTCGTCCTCGCCCGCCCGACCCGGGGAGGCAACATCCGTCCCTCGTTCATCGACCGCACCGGGGTGTGGGACCAGCCGGGAGTGACCGAGGCCTCGTCGTACGAGATCCCGGCCGGGGAGTACCTGGACTGGGCCGAGGCGAACTCGCCGGAGATCGTCTTCTTCGACCAGAACTACCAGTTCGCCGAGATCGCGGCCGTGCGCGAGATGGGCGTCAAGACCGTCGGCCGGTTCGTGTGGGAGGCGTTCGCCGCCGCCGATGCCGCCCCGGCGAGGGACGCGTTCGACCTCATCTACTCGCTCACCGAGTGCGAGCACCAGCGCTACGGGGAGCTTGGGATCGACAGCCCCAAGGTCGCCTGGGGCTGCCACCCGGAGCTGCTCGCGATCGAGCCCCGGCGAGACCCGTCGACGGTGAGGCTGATCTACCCCGGGGGGTTCATGAGCAAGCGCAAGCCCTTCGAGGCCGTGATCGAGGCGTTCTCGAGAGTCGAGGACCCGAGGCTGCGACTCACCTTCAAGGCGCAGGTCGAGCGCCGGGTGAAGAAGGTCGGCAAGCTGGTGGAGCGCGACCCGCGGATCGAGGTGATCTGGGACGACCTCCCCACCTCCCAGTACCTGCAGCTGTTCGCCGACTGCGACGCCTGTCTCGCGCCGAGCCGCTGGGAGGGGCTGGGGCTGCACCTGTACGAGGCGACCGCGTTCGGGATCCCGATCATCACCAACGACAACCCCCCGATGAACGAGCTCGTCGCCGACGACGTCAACGGGCTGCTGGTGAGGGGAATCGAGTCGGGGACGACGAAGTCCGGGATCGCGGCGTACGAGCCCGATGTCGACGAGCTCGCGACCGCGATCGCCCGGATCGCCGACGACGAGCTTCGGGCGCGGCTCGGCGCCGGAGCGCTGGAGCTGCGAGCCCGCCGAAGCTGGGATCGCACCGTGCGCGGTTACGGGGAGCTGATCGATCGGGTCAGCGGCGCTCGGCCTCGAGATGACGAAGCGGCCGGTCGAGGCGCCTTCTCACCTCGCTGACGTCACCGTCCTCGCCGCTCGCGGTGACGAAGATCACCTCCTGCGCGGGAAAGGACGCCAGCGTGTCCTCGACCGCCTGCACGGGATCGGTGTCGCCGACCCGCCCCGTGGCCTCGACGCGGGCCGCGGCGAGGGCCGCGAGAGTGAGCGCGAGTCGCTCCTGGGCCCCGAGCCGCGCGTTGCCCAGATCGGATAGCCAATGCGGGAGCCGGGGATTGAGGGCGGGAGCGAGGACGAGCACCTCGGAGGAGGCGCCGTGCGCCGCCGCGTCGGCGATCGCCTCGACGACCGGCGGGTCGTCGGCGGGCTCGGTGACCACGACGAGCAGGTGGTAGCCGCTGTCGGCGCCTGCAGGGGCGACCTCGATCGGCTCGTCGTAGCGGGCGCGGGCCGCGAGCACGATGATCGTCGCCGCGACGGCGGCGCCGGCGATGAACCCAGCGGCCGGGCCGCCGAGCAGCACGGCGCCGATGATCGGGACGATCACCGCGACCACGATCAGCGGCAGGGCCCAGGCGGGAAGCTCGACGGGGGTGAGCTTTCTCACGGGGCCGGACGCGCCGCGCCGACGATCACGGGGCGGATCCAGGGGGTCCACTTGGACTCCGGGAAGCTCTCGCGGTTCAGCCCCTGGACCTCGAAACCGCACGCGGGGAGCGACTCCTCCGTGCGACGGTTGGGGTGGCATCCGCCCGCGAACCACCCCCACGGTCGCTCGACCCGGTCCTGCCACTTCGCGAGCCGCGCGTCGGGGCTGCGCACATGCTCGAGGAAGAGGAGCGCTCCGTCCGCACGCAGCACCCGCTTCGCCTCCGCTATCGCGCGTTCGGGATCCTCGACAGTGCACAGGACCAGGGTCGACACGACGGTGTCGAAGCTTCCGTCCTCGAACGGAAGCGCCTCCGCCGGCGCGTCCACGACCTCGACGGAGGCGGACGCGGGCGGCTCTGCCGCGAGATGCCGTTCAAGGCGGATGGCCATGAAACGGTCTGGCTCGGCGAGGACGAGCTCGTTCACGGACGGGGTGTAGTGGGGGAGGTTGTGCCCGGTCCCGGCGCCGAGCTCGAGGGTGCGTCCGCTCGCGTCGCGCAAGAGCTCAGCGCGCATCTCCCGAAGTCCGCCATCCTCGCTCGCGGCGAGCAGCCTGTCGTAGATCGCGGCGAAGAAGCGGTGCTCGGGCATGCCCCTGCGGCGGACTGTAGCGCCCGCTCGGACTTGCGCCCCGGAGCCGAACGTGCGAGAAAGGGAGCCGCATCCGTCGCACACAGAGGAAGGAGAGCGATGTCCACGTTCATCATGCTGACCAACCTCACCCCCGACGGCGTGAAGACGCTGAAGGGCAACCCCGGCCGCGTCCAGGAGGTGAACAAGGAGGTCGAGCAGCTCGGAGCCAAGGTCGTGAGCCAGTGGGCCACCCTCGGCGAGTACGACTTCATCAGCGTCGTCGAGGCGCCCGACGAGGTGACGATGGCGAAGGTCTCGGTCGAGCTCGGCTCGCGCGGCACGATGACCAGCCAGACGCTCGCCGCGATGCCGGCCGACCAGTTCATCAGCTCGCTCTAGGCGCGCGGTGAGGGTTCTCGTCGTCGGCGGAGGGGGGCGCGAGCACGCGCTCGTTCGCGCGCTCGCCCGCTCCCCCCGGGAGCCGGACCTCCTGTGCTGTCCCGGCAACCCGGGGATCGCCCGGGACGCCCGCAGCATCGAAGTCGAGGACTCGGCGCGCATGGTCGCGCTCGGGGCCGGCGTCGGCGACCCCGAGGACGTCCGGACGATCGCGTCGGCCGCGATCGACGCCGAGGTCGACCTCGCGGTGATCGGACCCGAGGCGCCGCTCGTCGGCGGCCTCGTGGACGCGCTCGAGGACGCCGGGATCGCGGCCTTCGGCCCGAGCACGGCGGCCGCGCGGCTCGAGGCCTCCAAGCTCCACGCAAAGGACGTGATGGCCGACGCCGGGGTCCCGACGGCCTCGCACGCCGTGCTCCGCGGCCGCGACGAGGCCCTCGAGCACCTCTCCCGCTCGGCCTATCCGGCGGTGCTGAAGGCCGACGGGCTCGCCGCCGGCAAGGGGGTGATGATCTGCGCGACCGAGGCGGAGGCGCAAGACGCGGTGGACGTGTTCTTCGTCGAGCGGCGGTTCGGCGACACCGAGGTGGTCCTCGAGGAGCACCTCGAGGGGGAGGAGCTCTCGCTCCTGGCCCTGTGCGACGGGGAGAATGTCCTTCCGCTCGCTCCGGCGCAGGACTACAAGCGGATCGGGGACGGCGACCGGGGTCCGAACACCGGCGGGATGGGGAGCTATTCGCCGGTCCCGGGATTCGACGCCGCCGCGGTCGACGAGATCGCGGATCGCGTCCACCGTCCCGTGGTCGACTCGCTGCGCCGCCGGGGAACGCCGTTCCACGGTGTCTTGTACGCGGGCCTGATGCTCACCGTGGACGGGCCGAAGGTGCTCGAGTTCAACTGCCGCTTCGGCGACCCCGAGACGCAGGCGGTGCTGCCGCGCTTGCGCTCCGACCTGGTCGAGCTGTGCAGCGCCGCGCGAGAGCCGGGCGGGCTTGCCGGGGTGGAGGCGGAGTTCGCGGACGCGTGGGCGGTCACGGTCGTGCTCGCGTCGCGGGGGTATCCCGTGTCGAGCTCGAAGGGAGACGTGATCCGCGGGCTCGACGACGCGGTCGAGGCGGACGCGGAGGTCCTGCACGCGGGCACGGCTCTTCGCGACGGGGAGTTCATAACGGCCGGCGGCCGGGTCCTGAACGTGACCGGACTCGGGCCGACGCCCGGTGGCGCCCGGGACCGGGCCTACGATGCAGCCCGGCGGATCAGCTTCGACGGAATGCAGATGCGAACCGACATCGCAGCCCGGGCGGCCGAGCGAGCGGCGGCCGCGTAGGACGGAAGAGCGGCGCGGAGGGAGGTCTGATGGAGGTACGGGAACCCGAGGAGCGCGGCGGCGCCGAGCCGGACGTCGCGACCGCCGACCCGATGCCCGACGTGGAGGCGGCGTTCGAGGAGATCGAGGTCGACGCCCCCCTGGTCGGGATCATCATGGGCTCGAAGAGCGACAAGCCGAAGATGCAGCCCGCGGGGGCGGCGCTTCACGACGCCGGGATTCCCTACGAGGTGCGGGTGATGAGCGCGCATCGCACCCCGGACCAGGTCCGTGACTACTGCCAGAACGCGCGCATGCGAGGACTGAAAGTGATCATCGCCGGCGCTGGGATGTCTGCGGCGCTGCCCGGCGTCGCCGCCGCACACACCGACCTTCCGGTCGTCGGCGTGCCGGTCTCGGGCAAGGCGCTGGGCGGGCTCGACGCCCTGCTGTCGGCCGTCCAGATGCCGCCCGGCGTCCCGGTCGGCTGCGTGGCGATCGACGGGGCGAAGAACGCCGGGCTGCTGGCTGCGCGCATAATCCACGCGTGATACCGCGGTATACGAGGGACGAGATCGGCGCGGTGTGGGCACCGCGACGGCGGATGGAGGCGTGGCTCGCGGTCGAGCTCGCCGCGACCGAGGCGTGGGCGGCCGAGGGCGTCGTCCCGGCGGATGCCGCCGAGGCATGCCGCGAGCGAGCCTCGTTCTCGGTCGAGGCGGTCGAGGAGCGCGAGCGCACGACCGGGCACGACGTCGCCGCCTTCGTCGACGTGGTCGCGGAATCGATCGGCACCGACGGACGCTGGATCCACTACGGGCTCACCTCATCGGACGTGCTCGACACCGGGCTCGCGGTTCAGCTCGGCGAGGCGGGCGTGATCCTGCTCGCCGGCGCGCTCGAGTACCGGGACGCGCTGATCAAGCGCGCGCTCGAGCACCGCGACACGCTCTCGGCGGGCCGCACGCACGGCGTCCACGCCGAGCCCACCACCTTCGGGCTCCGCCTCGCGAGCTTCGCGTTCGAGGCCGACCGCAACCTGGAGCGGCTGCGAGCGACGCTCGAGGGCGTCGCGGTCGGAAAGCTCTCCGGTGCGGTCGGCACGTACGCGTCCGTCCCTCCGACGATCGAGCAGCGGGTGATGGAGGAGCTCGGGCTCCGGCCGGAGGCGATCTCGACCCAGGTCGTTCCCCGCGACCGCCACGCCGCCCTCGTCCAGGCGCTCGCGCTCGCGGGCGCTGGCCTGGAGCGCTTCGCGACCGAGATCCGCAACCTCCAGCGCACCGAGGTGCGCGAGGTTGAGGAGCCGTTCGCCTCGGGCCAGAAGGGCTCCTCCGCGATGCCGCACAAGCGCAACCCGATCCTCTCCGAGCGGGTCTGCGGCCTCGCCCGGGTGCTGCGCGGGTACGCCCAGACCGCGGTCGAGAACGTCGCGCTGTGGCACGAGCGCGACATCTCGCACTCGGGCGCGGAGCGCGTGATCCTTCCCGACGCGACGATCCTGCTCGACTACATGCAGCACCTCGGGGTGCGCGTTGCGGAGGGGATGACCGTCCACCCCGACCGGATGCGCGACAACCTCGACCTCACCCACGGGGCGCTGCACAGCCAGCGCGCCCTCACAGCGCTGGTCGAGTCCGGGATGTCCCGCGACGACGCCTATCGCCTGGTGCAGGAGTCGGCGCAGCGCGCCTGGGACGAGGGCACGGAATTCGGCGAGCTGATCGCGGAGGCCGCTCCGGACCTCGATCTCGACGCCGTGCTCGACCACGACGCCTACCTGCGCCACCTGCCGGACGTGTTCGCGCGGCTCGAGGCGCTGCGCGGCTAGAACGTACTTCCCGCCGGCTGCCCGTGCGTGGCGCGGGAAAACCTACGGAGGCTCCACGTAGCGAACGCGCACGGCCCGCCCTACCGTGCTCGCGTGCGCGCGATCTCCATCAAGCTCGCCACGCTGGCCGCGGTCGCGGTCTGTGGCGCGATCGCGCTGCCGGGCTCCGCGAGCGCCGCGATCACCTGCGACTTCGGCGGCTCTGTGCTTACCGTGACCCTGAACGCGAACAACGAGTTCCCGATCATCGACAGATCCGGTCCGAACATTCGTGTCCAAGACAACCTGGGAGCGGACCCTGTCTGCTCGGGAGATCCCGCGACGGTGACGAACACGGAGCGGATCGCCGTCAACCAACCCGACCCGGGTGAGACGGCGCAGGTCGTCATCGACCAGTCCGGGGGCGCCTTCGAGCCCGGGACGGGCGGACCGGCGGAGGGAGGCGGGACGAGCGAGATCGAGTTCGACATCGACCTCGGAGACGGGTTCGACAGCGTTCAGGTCGACGGTAGACCCGATCCCGAAGTCGACCACATGCGGCTCGGCGAGCTGGCGTCGGGAAATCCGGGCGTAAACCTGAATGCTCCGGAGACCGCTCAACCGGACGGCGATGACATCGAGCTCGAGCAGGTGGACTTCTTCAGCACGTTCGCCGGCGGTCTCAGCTCGGCCCCGAACATCTTCGACGCCAGCGGAGGGCCGGAGTTCACCGAGGGCTTCCCGCTCAACATCGGGGGCGTCGCGTTGGGTGAGGGGCCAGACAACCTGATCGGAGGGGACAGGGGCGGCACCTACGACGCCGGCGGAGGGAACGACACCGTGTTCAGCACCCCCGAGAGTTCATTCAGCGAGACCTTGCGCGGGGGCGCCGACACGGACACGCTGAGCTACTCGCGTGCCACTGGCCCCGTGGCGATCGACCTCGGCATGAGCGCCGGACAGGACACCGGCGGCGGGGGATTCGACGTTCTCGATCAGACCGATTTCGAAGACCTCGCCGGCGGGACGTTCGGGGACACGCTGACCGGGACGGATGCCGCCAATCGAATCGTCGGCGCGGGAGGCGCCGACACCCTGAACCTGCTCGACGGACCGGACCAGTTCGAGGTAATGGACGGCCTGACGGACACCGTCAACTGTGGTGACGGATCCGACTCGGGCGTCGCCGACGAGCAGGGCGTGGACTCGATCAACGCCGACTGCGAGACGGTCGACTTCCCGCCCCAGACCTCGATCGCGGCCGGCCCGGCAAACGGCGCGACGATCGCGGACCGGACGCCGACGTACGCCATTGCGGCGGACGAAGCGGCCACGTTCGAGCGTCGTGTCGACGGCGGGCCGTTCCAGCCTTGCCCCGCGAGCTGCACGATCCCCTCGCTGTCCGACGGCGTGCACGCGCTCGCCTTCCGGGCCACCGATCAGGACCCGCCGGCTACGCCCGATCCCACCCCCGCCACGCGGTCGGTGACCATCGACACTACCCCGCCCCCTGGTGGGGGAGGCGGCGGTGACGACGACCCACCCGAGACGACGATCGTCGACGGGCCGAAGAGGAAGACCCGAAAGAAGTCCGTGACGCTGGAGTTCGTCTCCGACGAGCAGGGATCCCGCTTCGAGTGCGCGCTCGACGAGCGGGGATTCTCACCCTGCTCGTCCCCTGCACGGGTGAAGGCGAGGCGCAAGGGCCGGCACAGCTTCGACGTCCACGCGATCGACGCCGCCGGCAACGTCGATCAGACGCCCGCCACGCATACCTGGAAGCGAAAGCGGAAGCGGCGCTAGCCGTGAAGTCGCGCCCGGCGGCGGCGAAACGGGAGGTCGAGCACCGCGAACATCGCCACGGCGAGAACGGCCGCCCCGAAGATGTACCACGGCCACGGGCCCATCAGGTCGAGGAGCGACGCCTGCTCGGGCTTCTCCCGCAAGAACATGTAGTTGCCCCCGGTGAGAAGGTCGCCGACCCCCGCGAGCGCGGTGAACGCCACGGTGGCGCCGAGGACTCGCGGGACCGCACCCGGTCGCGGCGCGAGCCCCAACCCCCAGGTGAGAAAGACCGCGGCAACCACGGCACCGGAGTGCGTGACGAAATAGGTCCAGAAGAAGAGGCTCGGGATCCCGCTGTCGAGATCAGGGGTGAGAACGGCCTGCAGGGACGCGGTGAGCCCCCAGAAGTAGGCCAGCTCGACAGCGAACGGACGCGGCCTCCACAGCGCGAATGCCGCCACGATCGTGACCGCGTCGGTCAGATGGAGCGGGAGGCTGCGCTCCACCGACCAGTTGCCGCGGGCGACGACGACGACGTTCTCGACCAGGTAGGCGCCAATGATCAGGAGGGCGAGCCCGCGGGTGAACGGCACGATCCACGTACCCGGAGTGGCCCGTGCCGCCCAGGCGGCTCCCGCGGCGACCGCAGCCGTGACCGCGAGCGCCGCGAGGTGCGCGCCGGCGAGAAGATCCAACGGACCAGGTCCTCTCCGCCCCGACCGGGGCGCTACCGGGCGCTCGGCACCGGGGCTCCATCCACCTCCGCGGAACCGGTCGGACGCGCCGCCGAACGCTCCACGAGGATCGCGGGAGTGCCGTTTCGGGGCGACAGCGTCACGTTGCGGTGGCCGTAGGGCTCGGGGCGATCGGTGGCGGGGCGCAGCTCAGCGCGGCGAAGAAGCGTCCGGAGCACGACCTTCATCTCGAAGCTGGCGAATGCGGCGCCGAGGCAGCGCCGGGTGCCGCCCCCGAACGGGATCCAGCCGAAGGTGTCCGGCGCGCCCTCGAGGAAGCGCTCGGGGCGGAACTCGTAGGGCTCCGGATACAGATCCGCCCGGGTGTGGACGAGATAGATCGAGGGCATCACCGCGGTCCCGCTCGGTACCTCGAACCCGCCGAGCTCGGCGTTGGAGGTGAGCAGCCGACCGACGCTCGGGACGACGGGGCGGACCCGAAGGGTCTCGGTCGCCACCGCGTCGAGGTAGGAGTCGTGCCCTTCGGCGAGCTCGGCGCGGAGGCGCGCCATCGCGTCCGGGGTCCGGAACAGGAGGTCGAACGCCCACGCGAGCGCCGTCGCGGTGGTCTCGTGACCGGCGAGCAGCAGCGTCATCAGCTGGTCGCGGACCTCGACGTCGCTCATCGGCTCCCCGTCCTCGAACCGCGCGGCGACGAGCATCGACAGGATGTCGTTGCGCTCGGCGACGTCGGGGGCGGCGCGCCGCTCGGCGATCTGCTCGAACAGGGCGCCGTCCGCCTCGTCGAGGACCGTCTGGAGGCGGCGGTAGGGGCCGACCCGCCCGAGTCGCCGCGCCGCGAGGCCGATCACCTGCGCCCTCGGAGAGCTGGTCACGTTGAGGATCCGGACGAGCAGCTCGCTGAGGCGCTCCCGCCGGGCCGGGTCGTCGATCCCGAACACGGCCCGGAGGATCACCTCGAGCGTGATCGCCTGCATCCGGGGGTGGAGCGCGAACCGTTCGCCCAGCGGCCACGAGTCGAGCTCGCGGTCGGCGATCTCGGCCATCACCGCCTCGTACGCGCGCATCCTCTCGCCGTGGAACGGCGGCAGCATCAGCCTGCGGCTGCGAAGGTGATCGTCTCCCTCCAGCAGCAGCAGCGAGCGCCTGCCGAGCACGGGCTCTAGCAGCACCGTTCTTCCCTCCGGGAGGCGGTTGTCGCGGTCCTGGGCGAACAGCCTCTTGATCGACTGCGGATCCGAGATGAACACGAGCGTTCCCACGCGCGCCATCCGCAGCGTGAAGGTCTCGCCGAAGCGCTCCCGGCTGTCCTCCATCAGCTTCACGGGCGAGCGCATCCACCGCATCGCCTGGACGAGCGCGGGGGCGGACGGTCCCGGCGGGAGGGCCATGTCGAGACCCTACCCCCGCGGGGCGGTATCACCCACCCTCGCGCGTCTCGTACCGCAGCCAAACGAGGCCAACGCCAACCGGCTCGCACGCCAGTCGCCTCAGCGAGTCGGACTCAGGCGGCGAGGAGCCCCACCATCGCCTTCCCGATCCCGCGACGCACGGATGGACGAGCAGGCTCAGCTCGTCCACCAGCCGTGCGCGAAGCAGCGCCCCGTTCAGCCCCCCACCGCTATCGACCCGCACCACCTGCGCGCCCCTCTCCCTCAGCGCTCCGAGCGCCGCCACGAGATCGACGCGGCCGTTCACGGTTCCGGCGCGCAGGGCGCAGACGTCCGACCAGTGACCGCACTCGCGCAGGGCCTCCCACTGACTCACGCGGCGCCGGCCGTCGACCACCGCGAGCAGCGGGCCGTCCGCGGCGGGACCGGGACGCGGCGCGTCGGCCAGCACCTCCTCCTGGGCGAGGATCGTGTCGGCGCCGGCGAGCGTCACGTCCTCGCCCCACGTGCTCGCCAGCGCGTAGAACAGCTCCGCGTCGGGCTCGAAGCCCGCAGTCGCGCCGTCGACCGACACCGCGACGTGGACGACGACGCACGGCCGGTCCGGGCGCACGCCCCCGATTGACTCGATTCCTCGCGGCGCGGGTCGGGTCGCGCTAGAGGGCATCCGGGTAGTACCGGCTGACCGTGAACGTCGCCCCGGCAGGATCGCTCACCACGGCGATCCTCGTCGGGCCGGCGTCGAGAGGCCCGGCGAGGACCTTGCCGCCGAGCTCGCTCACCTTCCCGGCCGCGGCATCGGCGTCGTCGACCGCGAACGTGATGCTCCAGTGCGGGGGGACGTCGTCACCGAACCGGTCGCCGGTCATCGGCTGGAACCATGCGACGGCGTCGTCGAAGCCCTCGGGGGCCCCGCTGTCGCGCTGCCGGTTGCGGACCTCGGGGTCGAGCGTCTCGAGAAAGTCGCCGTAGCCGGGGAGGCGCCAGAACGTGAACTCCATCCCGCCGCCCTCGACCGTCTCGGTCTCCCAACCGAACACCGTGCCGTAGAACGCCCGCGCGCCATCCGGGTCGCGGGTGTTGAGCGCGCTGAAATTCCACGTCCCCGGCTCGTTGACGAGCACCGCGCCGCTGCTCTGCATCGCCTGCCAGACGCAGAACACAGCCCCCTCGGGGTCGGCGAGGACCGCCATGCGACCCGCATCCAGGACGTCGAAGGGATCGATCACGATCTCTCCGCCGGCGTCCTTCGCCTTCGCCGAGCTGGCATCGGCGCTTTCGACCGCCACGTATGTGTTCCACGCCACCGGCGTCGGCGGTGCATTCTCGGGCCGGCCGCCGACCCCGGCGACGTCGCGGCCCCGTAGCTTCGCGACGGAGTAGGGGACGGGTGCGTCGGCGGGCATGCGACCCTCGAACTCCCATCCAAACAGGCCGGCGTAGAACTCGACCCCCGCCTGAGGGTCCGGCTGGTCGGTGTCGACCCAGCACGGGACGCCGGGGGGATATTCGTCTCGCTCGAGCATCTGATCGCTCCTTTCTCGTGATCTTCGGGTACGGAGACACCGTACGGCGTGTTTAGGTCAGGATCTGTCCTGAATACGGCCCACCATTGGATCCACGTGACCGAGACCTCGAGTCGACTCCTGACCCTGCTGTCCCTGCTCCAGGGACGACGCGATTGGCCGGGGGGTGAGCTCGCGAACCGGCTCGAGGTCTCGGGGCGGACCGTCCGCCGCGACATCGAGCGGCTGCGCCGGCTCGGGTATCCCGTCGAGTCGCTGTCGGGGCCGGCGGGGGGCTACCGCCTTCGCGCCGGCGCCGCGATGCCGCCCCTGCTGCTCGACGACGACGAGGCCATCGCGATCGCCGTCGGCCTGCGAACCGCGGCGAGGGCGTCGGTGACCGGAATCGAGGAGACGGCGGTGCGGGCGCTGGTGAAGCTGGAGCAGGTGCTCCCGGCGCACCTGCGTCGCCGCGTCCGCGCCCTGGGTGCGACGACGATGACGCTCCCCGGAGGCGGCCCCACCGTCGACCCGCAGGCGCTGACCGTGATCGCCGCCGCGTGCCGCGACTCGGAGCGCATTCGCTTCGCCTACCGCGGTCGCGACGGGAGGGAGAGCCGGCGCAAGGTCGAGCCGCACTCGCTCGTCAACCTCGGGCGCCGTTGGTACCTCGCCGCGTGGGACCCGGCCCGCGACGACTGGCGGACGTTCCGGCTCGATCGGCTCGAGCGCCCCGCCTCGACCGGGGAGCGCTTCGAGCCCCGTGACCTCCCGGCCAAGGATGCCGCCGCCTACGTCGCGGACAGCATCTCCGCGGCGCCGACCCGCTACGCGGCGCGTGTGACCGTCCAGGCCCCCGCCGCGGCCGTTCGCGAGCAGGTCCCGTCGCGCTGGGGGACGATCGTGCCGATCGACGAGCGCAGTTGCGAGTACCGCACCGGCGACGACGACCTCGACTGGCTGGCGCTGCGGATCGCGATGCTGGACGTCGAGTTCGAGGTCCACGAGCCGCCGGAGCTCGTCCGCCGCCTGCGAGCCCTGGGCCGCCGCGTCCAGCGCGCGACGCGGCGCTGACGTGGAGCTAGAAGCCGGCCGTGCGCGGCGAGGCGATGAACTCGGCGAGCGCCTCCCGCCCGCCTCCCACCAGCGGCTCGCCGTGGGCGAACAGCAGCACGTCGAACTCGAGCTCACACGCGCGCCGCAGCGAGTCGACGATGCCGCGCTTGGTCCGCTCCGGTTCGTCCATGAGGAAGTCGGGCACGAACGAGAGCTCGCCGTCCCACCGGATAACGGCGTCGGCGAGGGCGAGGAGCCCGGGGCCGACCTCGATGTGGAGGGCGGCGTCGTCGGGGCAGATCGATCCGACCTCGTGCGCCGTGATTCCCGGAGCGACCTCGTCGCCGTACGCGTACCCGCGCACCTCGGGGCCGCCCTCGAACTCGTGCAGGCCGGACTCCGGGCACAGCACCGGGCAACCGGGCTCGGACGCGATCCGGTCGCTCTGGCGGTAGTGATGGCGGTTGGTGAGCAAGACCCGCTCCGGAGCGCGTCGGCTCTCCATCGCCGCGATCACCCCCTCGGGGACCATCGGGTCGAGGACGGCCGCCGCGTCCTCCACGTAGTACGAGTGCACCTCCTGCCGGATCCCCGGGTGAAGGGCGCTCCAGTGGAGGACGCCCGGCAGGATCTCCGCAATCTGCGTCAACGCGGCGCCACCCTATCCCGCGCTCGTCGCGGCCGTTGTTAGGCTCGCGCCATGCCCACAGCGCTCGGCGAGCTGAAGCTCCACTCGAGCGGCAAGGTCCGCGAGATGTACGAGCTCGACGGCGACCTGGTGATGGTCGCCTCCGACCGGATCTCCGCCTACGACGTGGTGATGCCGAACCCGATTCCCGACAAGGGCCGCGTCCTGACCCAGATGTCGGTGTTCTGGTTCGAGACGACGGAAGACATCGTCCCGAACCACTTCATCTCCGAGGATGTCCCCCCGGAGGCCGCCGGCCGCGGGATCCGGGTCAAGCGGCTCGAGATGTACCCGGTCGAGTGCGTGGTGAGGGGCTACCTCTCGGGATCGGGATGGCGCGAGTATCGCGACTCGGGTGCCGTGTGCGGGATCGAGCTCCCGGGCGAGCTGCGCGAGTCCGACCGGCTCCCGGAGCCGATCTTCACCCCGGCGACGAAGGCCGAGGTGGGCGATCACGACGAGAACATCGACTTCGAGCGCGCGTGCGAGATCGTCGGGTCGCGCCCGCTGATGGAGGAGCTGCGGCGGATCTCGATCGCCCTCTACCGGCACGCTGCGAACCACGCCGCCGAGCGGGGGATCATCCTCGCCGACACGAAATTCGAGCTCGGGTCCTCCCCGGGCGCCGAGGTCGTGCTCGGGGACGAGGTCCTCACTCCCGACTCGTCGCGCTTCTGGCCCGCCGACGAGTACGAGCCGGGCCGCACCCAGCGCTCGTTCGACAAGCAGTACGTGCGCGACTGGCTCGACGAGACGGGCTGGGACCACAGCCCACCGGCGCCGGAGCTGCCCACCGAAGTGGTCGCCAACACCCGCGCCCGCTACGTCGAGGCGTACGAGCGGATCACCGGCCGCACGCTCGACGGCTGAGCGCATCGCTAGATTGGGAGCGGTGAAGGCCCGCGTCCTGATCCGCCCCAAGGAGGGGATCCTCGACCCGCAGGGCAAGGCGGTGGAGCGGGCGCTGCCGGCGCTCGGGTTCGAGGGCGTCTCGCACGTCCGGGTCGGGCGCCTGGTCGAGCTCGAGGCGGAGGGAGACGAGAACCTCGCCGACCTGTGCGAGAAGCTGCTCGCGAACCCGCTGATCGAGGACTTTGAGATCGAACCCGTCGAGGAGGACCGCTGACCGCCTTCGGCGTGATCCAGTTCCCGGGCTCCTGTGACGACCGGGACGCGATCGCGGGCGCCGGTCGGGCCGGCGAGGCGCGGATGCTGTGGCACGAGGACACCGACCTGAGCGGGATCGACGCGGTGATCGTCCCCGGTGGGTTCTCGTACGGCGACTACCTGCGAGCGGGAGCGATCGCGCGCTTCTCCCCCGTGATGGGCGCCGTGACCGAGTTCGCGGCCGCGGGTGGCCCCGTGCTCGGGATCTGCAACGGGTTCCAGGTCCTGTGTGAGGCGGGGCTTCTGCCGGGCGCGCTGCTGCCCAACGAGGGGCTGCGGTTCGTCTGCCGCCAGGTGGAGGTCCGGGTCGAGAGCTCGGAGACCCCGTTCACCCGCAGCACCGAGGCCGGCGCGCGACTCTTGATCCCCGTCAAGCACATGAGCGGGCGCTACTTCGCGCCACAGGGCAATCTCGATCGGATCGAGGAGGCCGAGCAGGTCGTGTTTCGATACGTCGAGGGAGACAATCCGAACGGCTCCGCGCGCGACATCGCCGGGGTCTGCAACGACGCCCGCAACGTCGTCGGCCTGATGCCACATCCCGAGCACGCGGTCGACCCGCTGACCGGCTCCGACGATGGCCTCGGAGTGTTCGCCTCCCTGGCCTCGGGCCGCGACGCGGTCGCGGCCGGCCGCTAGTCCCCCGGCGTTTACATTGGTCCCGCTGTGAAGCTGGTGATGGCGATGAAGGTGCGCGACGAGGACGACGTCCTCGAGCACAACCTGCGCTACCACCGCGCCCAGGGGGTCGACCACTTCATCGTCACCGACAACGGGTCCTCCGACGGCACACCCGAGATCCTTCGCCGCCACGAGGCGGAGGGGATCCTGAGGGTGATCGAGGAGCCCTCGACCGACGCCTTTCGCGACCAGGCCCACGGGTGGGTGACGCGGATGGCGCGGCTCGCGGCAACCGAGCTCGGCGCCGACTGGGTGGTGCACGCCGACGCGGACGAGTTCTGGGCCCCCGTGGGAGGATCGCTGAAGGAGGTCCTGGAGCGCGTCCCGGCCGAGTACGGCGTCGTGCTCGCCCCCCGGCCCGAGTTCCTCGCGCGCCCCGACGGGCCGGCCCCGTTCTGGGAGCGGATGACTGTGCGCGAGGCGCGTTCCCGCCTGCGGCCCAAGGTCGCCCATCGAGCCGACCCCGACGCCACCCTTCACCGCGGCGCTCACGACGTCGACATCGAGCGCGAGGAGGGCGGCGTGCGCCACTCGGGCCGGGCGGTGATGCGAGCGGTGAAGTCAAAGCGCGGCGCCGAGGAGGATCGCCTCGTGTGGGCGCCCACATGGCCGGCGCGCGTGCTCCACTTCCCGCTCCGCTCACTCGAGCAGTACCGCCGCAAGGTCGAGGTGACGCTGCGCGGGGGGTTCGACGACAAGGCACACGACGAGCTCCGGCGCGAGTACGAGGCGGGCCGCCTCCCCC
>JBOGZL010000114.1:0-2494 GCA_050697195.1 Solirubrobacterales bacterium | reverse complement strand
GGCGCGGCCGGAGCGGGAGCCGCCTCCTCCTCGGGCGCCGGCGCGGGGGCGACGGGCTCCTCGGTCGGCGCGGGGGCGACGGGCGCGGCGGGCGCCTCCTCTACCGGCGGGGCAACCTCCTCGGTCGTTCCCGACCCGCCGGACCTCCCGGCCCTGTCCTCCTCATTCGCCGAGCCGATGATCTCCTCGTAGGCGATCACCACGTCGTGCCAGATGTCCGCCGGGTAGGTCCCGCCGTCGACCGGGCCGCCGGAGTACTCGGTCTCCATCGGGGTGACGTCGTTGGGGTGTCCGACCCAGACCGCGGCGGTGACGTCCTCGGTCCCGCCCACGAACCACGCGTCGCCGTTGTCGTCGGTGGTCCCCGTCTTGCCCCACGCGAAGTCGCCGGTGGCGGCGTTCTCGCCGGTGCCCGAGGAGACGACGCTCTCGAGCAGCCCGACCGCGGTGTCGGACGCCCCGGCGTCGAGCACCTGCTCGGTCTGGACGTCGTTCTCGCCCGAGGAGCCGGTCTTGTCCTCGACCGGCTCCTCGTCGGCGTCTCGGGTCGTGACCTTCGAGATCGCGAGCGGGCCCTCGGTGGGGCCGGGGATGCTGTCCATCGTCCCGCCGATTCGCGCGCCGCTGCGCCCCAGCGTCGAGTAGGCGTACGCCATCTCGAGCGGGGAGACGCCGGTTTCGAGCCCGCCGAGGATCATCGCCGGGTTCGTCGAGAGGTCGGTCTGGACCCCCATCTTCTCGGCGGTGCTGGCGATGTCCTTGACCCCGACCTGGAGCCCGAGCTCCGCGTACACCGAGTTGTCGGACGTCGTGGTCGCGCTGGCGATCGACTGCGAGCCGTAGTAGGTGTCCTCGTAGTTCTTGACCTCGAACTGCTGCGGCGCCTTTACCCCCGGCGCCCTGAATCGGAAGGACTTCGGCTGCGAGGTGAACACCTCCTCGGTGGAGTGCCCTTCCTCGAGCGCACGCACGAGCGTGAACGGCTTCCACGACGAGCCCGGCTGGCGGTGGCCGTTGGTCGCGAGGTTGAACGGCTCCTTCTCGTAGTCGTTGCCGCCCACCATCGCGAGCACGCCGCCCGTGCGGTTGTCGATCACCACGATCGAGGCGGTCGGCTCGATCCCCGCGAGCGTCGAGTACGCGATCCCCTCGACCGCCTGCTGGTACTCGAGGTCGAGGGTGGAGGTGATCTGGAGCCCGCCGCCGAACGCCTCGCCGGCTCCGTAGCGGTCGACGACCTGCTGGCGGAGCCAGGTCGTGAAGTAGGGCGACTCGGAGTCCTCGTCGGGCGGGTCGATCTGGGAGGGCTTCGGGATCCGGATGCCCGCGCCCACCGAGCCGTCGCCCGCGATCTCCGTGTACTGCTCGGGGGTGAGCACACCCTGGTCGGCCATCTTCTGAAGCACGAGGTTGCGCCTGTCGGTCGCCGCCTGGGGGTTGGCGCGCGGGGAGTACGCGCTCGGGGAGGAGATCATCCCGGCGAGCAGGGCGGCCTCCTCGGGCCCGAGCTGCGAGGCGCAGGTGTCGTCCTCGCCGCCGCAACCCGGGTGGTTCCAGCCGAAGTAGGTCTGGGCGGCGGCCTCGATCCCGTACGCCCCCTCACCGAAGTAGATCGAGTTCAGGTACTCGGTGAGGATCTTGTCCTTGGACCAGTGACGCTCGAGCTGGTAGGCGAGCGCCGCCTCGCGCAGCTTCTGGAACACGGTCCGGCTGTCCTGGGCGCGGAGCGCGTTCTTGACGAACTGCTGCGTGATCGTCGATCCGCCCTGGACGGTGTTCTGCTGGAGGACGTCCTGGACGACCGCGCGGGCGATGCCCTGGTAATCGATCCCGCGGTGCGCGTAAAAGCGCTGGTCCTCGACCGACACGACCGCCTGCTTGACGGTCTGGGAGATCGCCTCGGAAGGGACGATGATCCGGCGCTCGTTCCCGGTCAGGGTGGCGATCTGGGTGCCGTTGCGGTCGAGGACGACGGAGTTTTGGGCGTTGCGGTACTGCTCGCGGTTCTCGAGCGCGGGGAGGTCCTGGGTGACCGACATCATGATTCCGAAGAACCACGAGACCATCGCGAGGAGGCCGAGCCCGATGAGAACGAGTGCCAGGCGCAGCTTCTTGAGCCGCGGCCGCCCGCCGTCGCCGCTCGGCGGACGCGGGCCGGGCGGAGGGGGAAGCGAGGGGGTGCGGCGCCACGGCGGGCTGATCCCGCCGCCGCGCTCGCGCCGCGGGGTCGTCACGCCGTCGCCGCCGGTTCCCTCGCGCAGCGAGCGCAGGCTGTCGCCGGCACGGTTTCCGCTCTCGCGGAAGCCCTGCATCATCTCGCGCGCGCGGGCGCGAATCCCCTCGAAGCTGAGGGCCTCGTTTCGCTCCGGCCGGGTGGTGCGGCGCGGAGACCGCGACGTGTGCCGGGCGGGCGGCGTGGCCGGCGGACCCTCGCGGGCGGGAGCGTCGTCCGCCGCCGGGGCGCCGTTGCCGCCGCCTGCGGTCCGGCGGGCGG
>JBOGZL010000113.1:0-20855 GCA_050697195.1 Solirubrobacterales bacterium | reverse complement strand
CGCTCGGGCTCCGCGAGCGGCTCGCCGGGCGCGGCGTCGCGATCCACGAGCGCTCGCGCGTGCGCGCGATCCATTCCGCGCCCACCCACGTGCGGGTCGAGACGGACCGCGGGCGCGTGGTCGCCGCCTCCGCGGTCCTGGCCGTCGGGGGCGCGGCCGCCGGGATTCCCCCGCTCCGGCGCCACCTCACGGTGGCCTCGAGCCACATGGTGATCACCGAGCCTGTCCCCGACGTGCTCGAGGCGATCGGGTGGACAGGCGGCGAGTGCATCACCGACTCGCGCGCGATGATCCACTACTTCCGCACCACGCCCGACGGTCGAATCGCCTTCGGGTGGGGAGGTGGCCCGCTGGTGGCGGGCGGCCGGGTCGCGGGCCGCGCCGAGCTCGACCCGGTCGTCGTCGCCGAGGTCGAGCGCGACCTGGTTCGGTTCTTCCCCGCGCTGCGGGGGCGGAGGATCGAGCACGCGTGGGGCGGCCCGATCGACGTCTCTCCGACCCATCTTCCGCTGGTGGGCAGCCTCGCGGGCGGGCGGGTCCACTATGCGTTCGGTTACACGGGCAACGGGGTGGGCCCGGCCCAGCTCGTCGGCCGCGCGCTCGCCTCGCTCGCGCTCGGGCGCCGCGACCGCTGGTCGGAGTTGCCGCTGGTCGACGATCGGTCGGTCCGAGTTCCCCCGGAGCCGCTGCGCTACGTGGGCGGGGCGATCGTGCGGCGCGCGCTGCTGCGCAAGGAGCGCCACGAGGAGGACGGCCGGCGCGCCGACCCGCTCACCCTCGCGGTCGCCGGCCTCCCGGAGCGGCTGGGGATCCGTATCGGCCGCTAGCGCCAGCGCGAGGTGAGGACCTTGGTGCGGGTGTAGAACTCGACCGCGTCGAAGCCGTTCGCGTGCAGGTCGCCCTCCATCGAGTCCTTCCAGCCCGCGAACGGGAACCACGCGACCGGCGCGGGGACACCGACGTTGACTCCCACCATCCCGGCCTCGACGCCGTAGCGGTACGCGCGCGCGGCCGCACCCGAGGTCGTGAATATCGCCGTCGCGTTGCCGTACCGCGATCCGTTCACGAACCGAAGCGCGGCGTCGATGTCCGGCGCACGAACGAGCGTGAGCAGCGGCCCGAACAGCTCCTCGCGCGCGAGCTCGGACTCGGTGTCGTCCGTCGCGACGATCGTCGGTCCCATCTGCGTCTCGGCGGGGCCCGAGTCGGCGCCGCGCCCGTCGAGCAGCACCTCGGCGCCCTCGTCCTCGGCCCGTCCCACGGCGTCCACGACGCGCTGGCGCGCCTCCGGCGCGACCACCGGCGAGACGTCGGTGGCGGGGTCGATCCCCGCCCCCAGGGTCAGCTTCGCGGCCTCGGATACGAGCGCGTCGCGGACCGCGTCCTGGCGCTCGCCGTCGCCCACCAGCACGGCGACCGACCCCGCGAGGCAGCGCTGGCCCGCGTTCCCGAACGCCGAGCCGAGCATCGCCGGCACCGCCGCTGTGAGCTCGGCGTCGGGCATCACGACCATCGAGTTCTTCGCCCCGCCGAGCGCCTGCGCGCGCTTGCCCGTCGCGGCCGCGCGCTCCGCGACGTAGCGCGCTGTCGCCGCCTGGCCGACGAACGAGATCGCGTCCACCTCGGGGTGATCGAGGAGCCCGTTGACCGCGTCGTGCGCGCCGTGCACGAGGTTGGCGACCCCCGCAGGGATCTGGTCGATCGCGTCGATCAGCTCGAAGATCCGCGCCGAGGTCCGCGGGTCGCGCTCCGACGGCTTGAGCACGAACGTGTTGCCGGTCGCGAGCGCGAACGGCAGGAACCAGAGCGGGATCATGCAGGGGAAGTTGAACGGGGTGATCGCCGCGACGACCCCGACCGGCTGGCGCACGAGCTCGACGTCCACCCCCGTCGCGACGCCCTCGAGGTTCTCGCCCTTCAGCAGGTGGGGGATCGCGGTCGCCGCCTCGGTCGACTCGATCCCCCGCAGGACCTCGCCGCGCGCGTCGTCGATCGTCTTGCCCATGTCGGTGGTGACGATCTGGGCGAGCTCCTCGCGGTGCTCCCACAGTGCCTCGCGCAGGGCCATCACCGCGCGCGCCCGGCGCTGGGGCGGGGTCGCGCGCCACTCGGGCTGCGCCTCGCGAGCCGCGCGGACCGCGGCATCGACGTCGTCGGCCCCCGAGAGCGGAACCCGGGCGGCGAGCTCCCCGGTGGCGGGATCGATGTCGTCGAGGGTCTCGACCCCCCGGGGCTCCACCCACTCGCCTCCGGCGTAGTTTTGGAGCGTCGCCACCGCAGTCGTCTCAACAGTGCTCATTCCGGATGCTCTCCTCCCGCGTACTGGGAATATGGATACCACCACTCCTTCGGGGCGATCTCGGTCTCCACGTGGACGTGCTTGGTCTCCTGGAACGCCTCGAGACCCTCCTGTCCGAGCTCGCGGCCGAGCCCCGACTGCTTGAACCCCCCGAACGGCCCCGCGTCGTTGTCGGTGAGGGGGTCGTTGAACCACACCGTTCCGGCCTTGATCTCGCGCATGCACCGGACCATCGTCTTCAGGTCCCCGGTGTAGATGTTCGCCCCGAGCCCGAAGCGGGTCGAGTTCGCGAGCTCGATCGCCTCGTCGAGGCCCTTCACCCGGACGATCGGGGCGACGGGCCCGAACGTCTCCTCGCGCAGCAGGTCGGTCTCCGAGGGCGCCCCGGTGACGACCGCCGGGGAGAAGAAATGGCCGCGCTCCCGGCCGCCGTTGCCGCCCCCGACGACCACCTCGGCCCCGGCGGCGACGGCCGCCTCGACCTGGTCGACGACCTTCTGGCGCTGGACCGAGGAGACCATCGGGCCGATGTCGGTGTACGGGTCGGTGGGGTCGCCGATCACGAGCCCGCCGGTGTAGTCGACGATCGACTGGAGGTACTCGTCGTACACGTCCTCCATCACGTAGAAGCGCTCCGCCGAAGTGCAGACCTGACCCGCGTTCAGGAACGCCGCCCACGCGCCGCCCTTCGCGGCGACCTCCACGCGGTCGGCGACGTCCGAGCAGACGATGAACGGGTCCTTGCCGCCCATCTCGAGGTTCACCCGCGCGATCCGCTCCGCGCACGTCGCGGCGATCCGCTTCCCGGTCTCGACCGAGCCGGTGAAGGCGACGCCGTCGATGCGCTCGTCGGCGACGATCGCGGCGCCGACGTCGCCGGCGCCGGCGAGGAAGTTGACCGTGCCGGCGGGAAGGTGATCGAAGCACTCCGCGAGCATCAGCGTGGAGATGGGGGTGAGCTCGGAGGGCTTGCAGACGACGGTGTTCCCGGTCGCCAGCGCCGGGGCGAGCTTCCACGACAACAGCAGCAGCGGGTAGTTCCAGGGCACGATGCACGCGAACGTCCCGATCGGCTCCTTGACGACCATCGACAGCTGGGTCGACTCGATCGACGGGATCACCCGTCCGGCCGAGTCGCGGCCGATCTCGGCGTAGTAGGCGAACGCGGCCGCGGTCCACCCGATCTCATCGACGTTCTCGACCACCGGCTTGCCGCCCTCGGCCGTCATCGTCCTCGCGATCTCGTCGGTCCGGGCGCGGAGGCGGCTCGCGACCTCGTGCAGGGCCTCGCCGCGCTCCACGGCGGGCGTCCCGGCCCACTCGCGCTTGGCCTCGCTCGCCGCGGCGATCGCGGCGTCGACCTGCTCTTCGCTCGGCACGCCCACGGTCGCCACGGGCTCCTCCGTGAACGGGTTCTCGACCTCGAGCGGCTCCCCGTCCCCGGCGACCTGCTCGCCTCCGATCAGCAGCCTGGTCTCGACTTCGGCCACGGCTCGATGCTACCGGCGTGCGTTCGCGCAACGCTTCCCGTCGGGGGCGCGCCTCACGAAGCCGCTGCCGGGAGCGTTGAGTCAGGGGGAATCGAAAGGAGGTCCGAGGGCATGACCACCACCACGCAGACCGCGCTCGCACACCGGGTCGAGGCGCTCGCCTGGGAGGAGCTTCGCGCCCAGCTCGACGATCGCGGCTTCGCGGTCACCCCGCCGGTCCTCGAACGCGCCGAGTGCGAGGAGCTCTCGGCCCTGTTCGACGGCGGGCGCTTTCGCTCCACCGTCGAGATGGCGCGCCACCGGTTCGGCGACGGGCGCTACCGCTACTTCGACCACCCGCTGCCGGAACGGATCCAGGCGCTGCGAAGCGCCCTCTACGCCCGCCTCGCGCCGGTCGCGAACGACTGGTCGGCGCGGCTCGGAGGGGCCGATGACGATTTCCCGCTCGCCCACGAAGAGCTCCTCGAGCGTTGCCGCGAGGCCGGTCAGGAGCGCCCGACGCCCCTGATCCTGCGCTACGGCCCCGGCGACTGGAACGCGCTTCACCAGGACCTCTACGGGGACGTCTACTTCCCGTTCCAGGCGGTGACGGTCCTCTCCGATCCCGCCCTCGATTTCGAGGGAGGGCAGTTCGTCCTCGTCGAGCAGCGCCCCCGCGCCCAGAGCCGGGCCCACGTCCTCACCCCGCCGCAGGGGGCATTCGTGATCTTCCCAACCCATCACCGCCCGAACAAGGGCAAGCGCGGTTACCACAAGGTCGGCCTGCGCCACGGGCTGAGCACGGTCACCGAGGGCTCGCGAACCGCGCTGGGGATCATCTTCCACGACGCGAAGTGAGACGAGAGGCTTCGGCGACTGAGCAGGGCGCCTACCCGTACGCGTCGTGGTAGTTCCACCACTGACCCGGCGGCGAGGTCTGCGGGTAGCCCTCGGGCGAGTCCTCCCACTCCTCCTGGCGCCCGAGCGCCGTGATGTCGAGGTGGCTCCAGGTACTACCTATGTGCTCGGCGCCGCGGCTGTGGACGAAGTAGGTGCGGAAGATCCGGTCGCCCTCGCGGATGAAGGCGTTGTGCCCGTGCCACTCGTCGACCCCGAAGTCCGCGTCGAACTCGTCGGTGATCTCATACCAGGGGATGTGCTCCCATTCCATGCGCTCCTTCAAGGCCTGGATCTCGGCCTGGGGGGCGCGCGAGGCGAACGCGAGCGTCGTGTCCCGCGCGTTCAGGTGGGCGAGGTGCGCCACCTGATCGGCGACCATGGAGCAGCCCACGCACGCCCGCTCCGGGTACGAGGTCCCCTCCGCGGTGGTGGTGACTTCCGGCGCGTAGAAGGCGCGGTAGATGATCAGCTGACGGCGTCCCTCGAACAGATCGAGGAGGCTCACCTTGCCGTCGGGCCCGTCGAACTCGTACGCCTTCTCCACCGCCATCCACGGCATCCGGCGGCGCTCGGCGGCAAGCGCGTCGCCCGCCCTGGTGTGCTCCTTCTCCTTCACCAGCAGCTTCTCGCGGGCTGCCTCCCACTCCTGCGGCGAAACGATCGGCGGTGTGTTCATGGTCTGCTCCTTCGTTGGGGTTTCCGAAGTCGTGTCGTGGCGGCGTGCAGCGCCAGCCACAGAACCCCGCTCCCGGGAGCCAGCGGGAGCAACAGCTCCTCACGACGGTCGTCCTCACCCACGCGGACCTGCCCAGCGCGGACTCGCGCGACGCCCACGAGGAAGGGTGGACGAATCGTCGACGGTGAAGGAGAGGCGCTCCGGCGGACTGACCTCGAGGTAGGTGCCCTCGAACGTGTGCACACTGGGTCGCCGCCGGTCTCGGCCATCGAGACGCGGATGCGGCCGCCGGGGCGCAGGTCGACCTCCGCGGTCGGGGTGGTCCAGTCTTGCCCGGCGCCCATCCACCGGCGCAGCACCTCGGGGCTGGTCCACGCCTCGAACACGTCCTCGCGCGGGGAGTCGAACGTCCTTCGCACCTGGAGCTTGAACTCGTTCATCCGCGCTTTCGCTCCTCGAGGTACTGCTCGACGACGTCGAACTTCCGCTCCCACAGCCGACGCTGGCGCTCGATCCACCCCGAGGCGTCGTCGAGCGAGTCGGCATTGAGGCTCAGCCGGTGCTCGCGTCCGTCGATCACCCGCACGATCACGTCTGCCTCCTCGAGCACCCGAAGGTGCTTGCTGATCGCGGGCTTTGACACCCCGGATCCGGCTGCCGCCTGACCGACGGTGGCCGGACCGCGGGCGAGCCGCTCGACGATGCGCCGCCGGAGGGGATGCGACAGCGCGGTAAAGGCTTGGTCGAGCTCGGCGGAACCGTTAACCACAAGGTGAACAATACCAATCCCGCGACGTGCTCCGGCCTCGCGGGGTCCGCGTGGCTCGTAGACTGCCGGCGATGGCCGACGAGTGGCGAGTGGAGGTCGAGCTCGGCGACGAGCAGCACCACCTGACGATCGGCGAGCGGCTTCGCTCGCTCGACCTCGACGACGAGGCGCGCCGGCGCCTCGGTGACCGCGTGATCGTCACACGCGACGGGGACCACCTCTTCCTGTACGCCGGGTCGGAGCAGGCAGCGCGGGAGGCCGAGCGGGTCGCGCGCGACCTGGTCGCCTCCGAGGGGATGTCCGGAGAGGTCCGCGTAACGCGATGGGACGAGGCGGAGGAAGCATGGACGGACGCCTCCGGGGCCGAGGGTCCCGCCGCGGACGTGCGGGAGCACGAGCGGGCGTGGAGCGATCCCGACTGGGAGGTCCGGGTCGACCTGCCGGGCAGGACCGAGACGGTGGAGCTCGCTAGCAAGCTCGAGGACGAGGGAATCGAGGTCCGCCGCCGGTGGCATCACCTGATGGTCGGAGCGGACACCGAGGGCGAGGCGGCCGAGCTCGCGAAGCGCCTGGCGGCTGAAGCGCCCGAGGGCGCCAACGTGCACGTCGAGCCCGGCGGGGTGCCGCACCCGGTGTTCGTGCTCATCGGCGCGCACAAGCCGGGGATCGCGCGCGACCTCGGCCTGTAGGCGCCGCCCCGTTACCGAGATCCGCGCTCACGAGAGCCGCTCCTTCAGCCACCGCGCGTTGACGACGGCGTGGCCCTCCTGGTCGTTGTCGAAGTAGGCGAGCACCTCGACCTTCGAGCGCCACGCGGCGATCCTTCGCTTCCATGGTTCGAGCTCGCGCTCCGAGTACCGTCCCCGCCGGCCGCGGCGGCCGAAATGGAAGCGGATGTAGGTCCAGTCGGCGGTCAGCTCGTGGGTCTGAAACGGGCGCTCGGGATGGTCGCCGATCACCAGCGCAACACCGTGACGGCGCAGGAGTTCGTAGACGTCCGGAGCGAACCAGCTCTCGTGCCGGAACTCGAAGCAGTGCCGGCCCTCGGGAAGCGCGCGAAGGGCGCGATCGAGACGTTCGTCGTCGCGGTGGAAGTTGGGCGGAAGCTGCCATAGGATCGGCCCGAGCCGCCCGGCGTCGCGAAGAGGCTCGAGCGGCTCGTAAAACCGGCGCACGCCGCTCTCGAGCTCATTGAGGCGCTTCACGTGAGTGAGATAGCGGCTTGCCTTGCACGAGAACAGGAACCCGTCCGGAGTCGACTCGACCCATGCGGCGACCGCCTTCTCGGAAGGAACGCGGTAGAAGGTGTTGTTGACCTCGACCGTGTCGAAGACCTCCGCGTAGCGCTGGAGCCACCGGCGCTGGGGGAGCTTCTCGGGGTAAAGGCGCCCTCGCCAGTCCCGATAGACCCAGCCTGAGCACGCAACTCGCACGGGCTTCACGGCGCTGTTCTACCCCGGGGGAGCCGGAGCGAAGCAGGGTATAGGGAGGACGGAGCGATGGAGCCAACCCGGTCAACCGACTCGCTATCACGGCCCAATCAACCCGGAGCGACTTCTCCCGGTATGGCGTGGCCAACCGACCCCCGGTGGCGGGAACTCGGACGCGGAGCGGGTTGACCGCTCGCGCGGGTACCGTCCTACTTGCCCAATCGCGTCGGCGGGCGCACCGGCGCTGGCAGGCGACGCCGACGTCCGTTACGCCCGACCCTGGCCTGGAGCGAGCGCGAGCGTCGTCTCGAGCTCTTGCTCCGGGCGGGCGGCCGCCATCCGCTCGGCCCGGCGCTGCTGCCACACGGTGAAGATCATCGCCACGACCGTGATCCCGAACAGGATTGTCGCCATGACGTTCACCTGTACGGGGATGCCGCGCTGTGAGGCGCCGAAGATGTAGATCGGGAACGTCTCTCGAAGTCCCGAGTTGAATTGGGAGATCACGAAGTCGTCGATCGAGAGCGCGAACGCAAGCAACGCGGCGGCGGCGATCCCCGGCGCCAGCAGCGGGAGGGTGACGGTGCGGAAGGTGGTGAACGCGTCCGCGCCCAGGTCCCGCGCGGCCTCCTCGAGGTTGCGGTCGAAGCCGATCAGGCGCGAGCGCACGACCACGACGACGAAGCTGATCGAGAACATGACGTGGGCGATGAACAGGGTGTTGAAGCCCAGCTCCACCCCGTAGAACACGAACATCGACAGCAGCGCGGCGCCGATCACGACCTCGGGCGTCGCCATCGGGATCACGATCAGGAAGTTCGACGCCCGCCGGCCGAAGAACTCGTACCGCACCAGCGCCATCGCGAGCAGGGTGCCCAGGGCCGTGGAGACGAGCGTGGACAGCGCCGCCAGCTCGAGGCTGAGCACCATCGCATCCGTGAGGCCAGTGATCTCGAACGGGTGGGCCCAGTGCTCGAGCGTGAAGCCCTCCCAGGTGAAGTTGTAGCGGCCCAGTGGGTTGTTGAACGAGAACACGACGATGACGGCGATCGGGATCAGCATGTAGGCGATCGCCAGCGTCCCGTAGATCGTGATCGCCTTCTCCCGCAGCCACTTCCAAGCCGGCGTCACGTCTTGCGCGCCTCCTCGCCCATCAGCGCCTCGGATCCGGCGAAGCGGATGTAGATCACGACAATGATGAAGATCAGGGCCATGAGCACAAAGGACAGCGCCGCAGCCGACGGGTAGTTCCGTACCACGAGATACTGGCTCTGGACCACGTTGCCGATCATCGCCTGGTTCGGGCCGCCGAGGAAGTCGGCGTTGATGTAGTCGCCGACCGCCGGGATGAACGTCAGCAGCGTCCCGGCGACGATCCCCGGCGCCGAGATCGGCAGCGTCACCTTCCAGAACGCCTCCCTCGCCGACGCGTAGAGGTCCTTCGCCGCCTCGATCAGACTTTCGTCGATCCGCTCGAGGCTGGCGTAGATCGGCAGGATCATGAACGGGAGGAAGTTGTAGGTGAGCCCCGCGATCACCGATCCTGCGGTATCCAGCACCCGGCCACTTTCCGACACCAGCCCGATCGTCTTCAGCGTGTCGACGACGACGCCGGTATCACCGAGGATCGTTTGCCACGCCAGGGTGCGGATCAGGTAGGTGGTGAAGAACGGCGCGATGACCGCGAACAGGAGCGCGTTCTTGAACCGCCCCGCGCGGAACGCGATCATGTACGCGAGCGGGTAGGCGATCACCAGCGCGAGGATCGTCGCCACGCCCGCGTACAGGAACGAGCGCAGGAACTGGGTGTCGAACTCCGACAGAGTGTCGGTGAAGTTGGCGAAGTGCCAGGTGAAGTCGTATTCGCCCGAGATTGCTGACCCCTCTTCGAGCGACACGCGACCCATGAAGTACATCGGGACGACGAAGAACAGGATCAGCCAGATCAGCCCCGGCCCGAGGAGGAAGTAGGGCACGAGGCGGCGACGGATCACGGTCATCTCAGTTGCCCCGAAATGGCTCCTTGGTCCGCCGCCGCCTCAGCTCTTTCAGCCGGTGACCACCGACTGGTACCGCTCGGTCACCGCGTCCTCGAACGAGGGATCCGGGATCGCCTGCGGCGTGCAGTCGGCGGTGAACTGCTCGTCGGGGAAGATCAGCTGGTTCTCGGCCAGCTTCGGGTCCTTCTGCTCGAGGATCTCCCTCGTGCCTTCCACCGGCGTGACGTAGTTCACGTACTCGGCTATCTGGGCCTGGTTCTCCGGGTCGTAGACGTAGTTCATGAACGCCTGCGCCGTGCCCGGGTTCGGCGCCCCGACCGGGATCACCATGTTGTCCGACCACAGGTTGCACCCCTCCTCAGGCCGGATCCACTTCACGTTCGGGTTGTCGGCCTGGAGCTGGATCGCGTCGCCCGACCACCCGACCGCCGCGACGATGTCGCCCTTGACCAGCGGGCCGGCGTACGCGTTGCCGGTGAAGTCGCGGATCTGGCCCGAGTCCGCGGCCTGCTCGATCTCGTCGATCGCCGCGTTCCACTCCTCCTCGGTGGCGTTCGCGGGGTCGACGCCCTGCATCTTCAGCACCAGGCTGACGTCGTCGTACATGTCGCCGAGGAACGTGACCCTGCCCTCGTACTTGGGGTCGAACAGGTCTTCGATCGACTTGATGTCGGGCGCCTCGGCGGTGTTGATGACGATCCCGGTGAACCCGCTCTGCCACGGGACCGAGTACTCCCGCTCGGGGTCGAAGTCCGGGGCCTCGAGGCCGGGGAGCAGGTTCTCCTCGACGTTCGGGAGCGCCGACTTGTCGAGGTTCTGGAGGTATCCGAGGTCGCGCATGATCTTCGCCATGTAGTCGGTGACGACGAACATCGAGCGACCGCCGGAGTCGCCGTTCTGGAGCTGCGGACGCAGCTTGCCGAAGAACTCGAAGTTGTCGTTGATGTCCTCGATGTACTTCGTGTTCGCGTCGACCTCCTGGTCGAAGTCGTCGACCGTCTCCTTGTCGATGTAGAGCGGCCAGTTCGAGATCGTCCACTCACCGCCGATCGGCTCCGCCGCCGCGGTCTCGACGTCCTCCTCGCTCGCGCCCTCCTCGAGCCCGCCATCCCCGCCCCCGCAGGCGGCGATGCCGAGCACCGCGCCGAGGGCCAGAACGGCGATCACTACCTGCCTGTACCTCTTCATCTCAGCTCTCTCCTCTTGTAGCCGTGGCTTCGGTTTGCGCCGTCGTCGCGTCGGGCGCGGTTGGAGTCTGACCCTCCGCCACCGTCTCCGATTCACGCACGACGTGAATGTGCTCGGGGGCCCAGCTCAACCGGACGCTTGCCCCGCCCCCCGGGAGTCGCTGGCGCTCGGCCTCGTCGGCGTTCGGCACCAGCACGGTCATCGGTACGTCGCCCTTGAGCCTGACGACGATCTGGGTCGTCGTTCCGAGGTAAACCGAGCTGTCGACAACCCCCTCGACGCTCGGGTGCCCGTCGGGGGCGGGCGCCTCGACACGGTCGATGCGAAGCTTCTCGGGCCTGACTACCGCGTGACAGCGCTCGCCGGTTGCGAGTCCGGTGCTGCTCGCCTCGACGTCGACGCCGCTCTCGAGGCTCACCCGCACGCGACCGTTGTTCACCGCGGCGACGGTGCCCGGCATCAGGTTGGAGACGCCTATGAACCCGGCGACGAAGGTCGTCTCGGGACGCTCGTACACCGCCTCGGGCTCGCCGACCTGCTCGATCTGCCCGCGGTTCATGACCGCGATCCGATCGGACATCGTCAGCGCCTCCTCCTGGTCGTGGGTGACGTAGACGAACGTGATCCCGACCTCGCGCTGGATCCGCTTCAGCTCGAGCTGGAGCCCCTTGCGCAGCTTCAGGTCGAGCGCGCCGAGCGGCTCGTCGAGCAGCAGCACCTTGGGGAGGTTGACGAGCGCCCTTGCGAGCGCCACCCGCTGCTGCTGGCCGCCCGATAGCTGGGCGGGGCGCCGGTTGATCTCGCCCGCGAGCCCGACCCGCTCGAGCTCGTCTGAGACCCGGCGGGTGATCTCGGCGCGCGGGACCTTCTTCCGGCGCAGCCCGAAGGCGACGTTGTCGCCGACGCTCAGGTGCGGGAACAGGGCGTATGTCTGGAAGACGGTGTTGGTCGGACGGCGGTGGGCGGGCAGCCCGCCGACGTCGGCGCCGTCGATCAGGACGCGGCCCTCGGACGGCTCCTCGAACCCGGCGACCATCCGCAGGGTGGTGGTCTTCCCGCACCCGCTCGGGCCGAGCATCGTGAAGAACTCACCGGGTTGGATCGCGAGGTCGACGCCCCGCACGGCGGGGAACTCGTCGAACAGCTTCGTGACGCCCTCGAGCTCGACGCTCGGCCGAGCGCCGTTTCCGGCTGCCGGCCCCGGCTCCCCGTCTGCCCGTCTCTCCTCGGTTGGCATCGTCACACGCTCGCGGCCCGCCGCGTTGGGACATCGCGGTGACCGCGGGCCCCGAACTATGTCCGACTTGGCGTTGTTTGTGAAGGGGCGGATGCCCCAAAACCCAGAGGGCCCTTTGTACGCCGGGTACAAGGGAGTAGTGTGGAGTTGAACTGTATCCCCGTTGTGTGCGGGGAATGCTCCCGATACCGTTGTGCAAAGCGGTAAGTCGAGGAGTGAAGGAGGAGAAGGCGATGGCGACGACCCGGACCCGGCCGGCGGCGGCGGAGAGCGACACGAGCCTCCAGGAGCTCGCGAAGCTGCACCTGTGGATGCACTTCACCCGGATGGGCGCGTACGAGAAGGGCGACGTGCCGATCATCGCCCGCGGCGAGGGACCGTACGTCTTCGACGAGCACGGCAAGCGCTATCTCGACGGCCTCTCGGCGCTGTTCTGCGTCAACGCGGGACACGGCCGGGAGGAGCTCGGCGACGCGGCGGCGGCCCAGGTCCGCGAGCTCGACTTCTACATCACGTGGAGCTACGCGCACCCGCGCGCGATCGAGCTCGCGACTCGACTCGCGGGGCTCGCTCCGGGGGACCTGAACCGCGTGTTCTTCACCTCGGGCGGGTCGGAGGCGGTCGAGTCCGCGATCAAGCTGGCGCGCGCCTATCACCAGGAGACCGGGAACCCGCGGAAGACGAAGTTCGTCACCCGGCAGGTCGCCTACCACGGGACGACCCTCGGCGCGCTGTCGGCGACCGGGATCCCCCAGCTGCGCACCCCGTTCGAGCCGCTCGCGCACGGCGGCACCCACGTCCCGAACACGAACAGCTACCGCTGGCCCGCGGACCGCGATCCGCTGTGGGCGGCGGACGCGATCGAGGAGAAGATCGTCTTCGAGGGGCCCGAGACCGTCGCCGCCGTGATCCTCGAGCCGCTCCAGAACGCCGGCGGCAGCATCCCGCCCCAGGAAGGCTACTTCCAGCGCGTCCGCGAGATCTGCGACAGACACGACGTCCTGCTGATCTCCGACGAGGTGATCTGCGCGTTCGGGCGACTCGGCCACTACTTCGGCTGCGAGCGCTACGACTACCAGCCCGACATCGTCACGATGGCGAAGGCGCTGACCTCCGCGTACGTGCCGATGGGCGGGATGATCGTCTCCGACGAGGTCTACGAGCCGTTCGCCGAGGGCAAGAGCATGTTCGTCCACGGCTTCACCTTCGGCGCGCACCCGGTCGCGGCGGCCGTCGCGATGGCCAACCTCGACGTGTACGAGCGCGAGGACCTGTGCGGCCGCGTGCTCGAGCACGAGGACGGGTTCCGCGGCATGCTCGACGGGCTGAGGGACATCCCGATCGTCGGCGACGTGCGCGGCGACGGCTACTTCCACTCGATCGAGCTGGTCAAGGACCGGGAGACGAAGGAGACCTTCACCGACGAGGAGTCGGAGGACCTCCTCCGGGGCTTCCTCTCCGGCGAGCTCTACAAGCGCGGGCTGATCTGCCGCGCGGACGATCGCGGCGACCCCGTGATCCAGCTCGCGCCGCCGCTGATATGCGGGCCCGAGCACTTCGAGGAGATGGAGTCGGTGTTGCGACCCGTGCTCACCGAAGCGTCGGAACGGGCGAATCTCGGCTAGGGGCCGTCTTGCTCACCGTCGAGAGCCTGCTGGGTGAGCTGGATCTGAAGCTCGCCGCGGGCGAGGCTGCCGGCGACAACCCGATCCGCTGGGTCCACATCTCCGAGATCGAGGACCCGACGCCGTGGCTCGCGGGCGGGGAGCTTCTGCTCACGACCGGGATCCAGCTCCGCTCCGCGGACAGCCAGCGCAACTTCGTCCGCCTGCTATCGGGGCACGGGCTCGCCGGGATGGGCCTCGGGACCGGGTTCGACCACAAGCGGATCCCGAAGGCGCTGGCAGCGGAGGCGAAGCGGCTCGAGTTCCCGCTGTTCGAGGTCCCGTACGAGATGCCGTTCATCGCCCTCACAGAGAAGGCGTTCACGCAACTCGTCAACGAGCAGTACGACGTGCTGGAGCGGGGCACGGCGCTGCACGAGCGCCTCGAGCGCCTCGTGCTCGAGGGCCGGGGGCTGGCCGAGGTCCTCGGCTCGGTCGGGAGCGCGATCGGGGGCGCCGCGATCGTCCTCGACGGCGGCGGCCGGGTGATCGCTCGCTCCCGCGATCGCGCCGAGCTCGGCCGCGCCGCGGTGACGAAGCTCGGCAAGGAGATTGCCCAGCGGACCTCGGAGGGCGCCGCCTCCCAGTTCATCCCGGATCAGGACGAGCTCGCGGAGCGGGCGCTGGCGCTTCCCGTCCCCGCCCGCGGGGCGGGGCTTCCGCGCGCCTGGCTCGTGGTGGTCCGCGAGTCGGCCCCCCTCGGTGACTTCGAGCGCCTGTGCGCGCGCCAGGCCGCGGTCGTGGTGGCGCTCGAGCTGATGCGCGAGCGGACGGTCCGTGAGACCGAGCGGCGGCTCGCCGGCGACGTTCTCGCGGAGGCGCTGAGCGGAAGGCTCGAGCCGGACGAGATCCGCAGCCGCCTGCGCCCGTTCGGGATCGGCGACCGCGCGGCCGTGCTGGTCTTCGCGCTCGACGACCCGGCGGGCGCCGAGGACACGCTCGAGGCCGCGCTCGCGGAGGCCGGATCCAGCGGGCTGGTCGCCGCGGCCCGCACCCCGCGCGACCCGCTGCTGTGCGCGGTCATCGACGGCGAGGCCGGGGACGCGATCGAGCTCGCGCGGCGGGCGCGGCGAGCGCTCGCGGCCGAGCACGGCACCGCACGAGCCGCGGCGAGCCGCGACGCTCCGGTCGAATCGGTGCGGCGCGGGTTTCACGAGGCCCGTTGCGCGCTGGAGGCGACCTCGCTCGCCGACGGCGACGCGCCCGAGGTCGCCTCGCACCGCGACCTCGGGGCGTTCACGCTCCTGCTCGCGCTCCAGGACGAGGACGCGCTGCGCTCCTACAGCGACAGCCTCCTCGCACCGATCGAGGCGGACGGCCGCTACGGATCGGAGCTGCTGCGGTCGCTCGAGGCGTACATCGAGCAGAACGGCCAGTGGGAGCGGGCGGCGCGGGAGCTGTACTGCCACCGCCACACGCTTCGCTACCGGATCCGCCGGGTGGAGGAGCTGACCGGGCGCGACCTCAGCACCGCCCACGACCGGATCGAGCTGTGGCTGGCGCTGAGGGCGAAGGAATTGGTCCGATGAGGGTTGCTGTGCTGGGTGCGGGGGGGACGATCGGGCCCGCGATCACCGCCGACCTCGGGCCCTCGGAGGAGGTCGCGGAGCTGCTCCTGCTCGACCTCGACCGGGCGCGGGCGGAGGCGGTCGCGTCCGAGCACGGCAACGGCAAGGCGCGGGGGGACGCCGCCGACGCGGGCGCCGGCCCCGGCGAGCCCGGGAGCCTCGCCGACGCGATCGTGGGCTGCGACGTGCTCGTGAACTCGGCCAGCTACCGCGTCAACGTCGCCGCGATGGACGCGTGCCTGCACGCCGGGAGCCACTATCTCGACCTCGGGGGCCTGTACTGGGTCGCGAAGGAGCAGCTCGAGACCTTCGCGCCCCCGGGCGGCGACCGCTTCGCCGCGGAGGGGCTGCTCGCCGTGCTCGGGATCGGCTCCGCGCCGGGGAAGACGAACCTGATGGGGGTGCGGGCGAAGCGGGAGCTCGGACAGGTGGACTCCATGCACGTGGCGGCAGGGGGACGGGATCTCGACCCGCCTCCGGGCCTCAGCTTCCCGTACGCGCTCAGGACATTGATCGACGAGCTCACGCTCAATCCGGTCGTGGTCCGCGACGGCGAGCCGGTCGAGATCGAGCCGCTGAGCGACGGCGGGAGGGTCGCGTTCGGCGATCCGATCGGCGACGCGGAGGCCATCTACACGCTGCACTCGGAGATGCTCACCTTCGGCGACAGCTTCGGCTGTCGCGAGGCGAGCTTCCGGCTCTCGCTCGCCCCGGCGCTGCTCGCGCGACTGCGGGAGCTGGCGAGCGCGTCCGACGAGGAGATCGACCGCGCGGCCGCCGAGGCGTCGCCACCGTCGCGCGACACGGTGTCGGTCCATCTGGTTGAGGCGTCGAGCGGCGAGCGCGCCGTCCGCGTTCGATCGGTCACCAAGCCAGTCGATTGGCTCGGGTTCGGAGGCGGCGTCACCTCGACCGCGGCGCCGGCGGCGGCGACGGTTCGACTGCTCGCGCGAGGGCGGATCGAGACGCGCGGGGTCCATCCCCCCGAGCGTTGCATCGACCCCGACGACCTGTTCGGCGAGCTCGAGCAGCGGGGGTCCAAGTTCGACGTCGAGGTCACGGAGGAGGCACGAACGTGAAGGTTGGGGTCGTAACCGAGATCAAGGACGACGAGTACCGCGTCGCGCTGACCCCGGCGGGAGCGCGCGAGCTGGCGGAGCACGGCCATGAGGTGCTGGTCGAGACCGGCGCGGGGGATGGCAGCGCGCTCCCGGACCAGGCGTACGAGGCCCAGGGCGCACGGATCGCTCCGGACGAGGCGACCGTGTGGGCGGAGGCGGACATGATCCTGAAGGTCAAGGAGCCTCAGCAGTCCGAGGTCGAGCTCCTGCGGCCCGACTCGACCCTGTTCACCTACCTGCACCTCGCCCCGATGCCGGGGCTGACCGAGGCGCTGCGCGAGTCGGGCGCGACCTGCGTCGCCTACGAGACGGTCGAGGATCGTCACGGCCGGCTTCCGCTGCTCGCGCCGATGAGCGAGATCGCGGGCAAGCTGGCGACCCAGTCGGGCGCCTTCTTCCTCGAGAAGCCGCTCGGCGGGCGGGGCATCCTGCTCGGGGGCGCTCCGGGCGTCGCTCCCGCGAACGTGATGATCATCGGCGCGGGGGCGGTGGGCACGAACGCCGCGTTCATAGCCGTCGGGATGGAGGCGGACGTGTTCGTGTTCGACGTCAACATCGACCGCCTGCGGGAGATCGACATCGCGCTCGGGGGGCGGTGCTCGACCGTTTACTCCTCGACCCTGGCGATCGAGGAGATGCTGCCGCGGGCGGACCTCGTCGTCGGTGCGGTGCTCGTGCACGGCGCCCGGGCGCCGCGGGTCGTCCGCCGCAGTCAGCTCTCGCTGATGCAGCGCCACGCGGTCCTGGTGGACGTGGCGATCGACCAGGGTGGCTGCTTCGAGACCTCGCGGCCGACCACGCATCGCGATCCCACCTTCGAGGTCGACGGGGTGATCCACTACTGCGTCGCGAACATGCCCGGCGCGGTCCCGATCAGCTCGACGTTCGCGCTCACCAACGCGACCCTTCCCTATGTGCTCGCGCTCGCCGACCACGGCGTCGCCGAGGCGGCGCGCCGGGATCCCGGCCTGAGGCTCGGCGTGAACGTCGCCGGCGGCCGGGTCACCCACCCGGCTGTGGCCGAGGCGGTCGAGGCCGAGTACACGCCCGTCGAGGACGTGCTCGACGGGGTGGGGAAGCCCGTACCTTCCAGCACAGAGGCGGCGTGACAACCTTGGGTACACACGAAAGGAACTGAGAGGAGAGCCAGATGGCGACTGCAACGAAGACGAAGCTTCAGAACTTCATCGACGGCGAGTTCGTCGACCCCGCCGACGGCGCGACCGAGGAGGTGATCAACCCCGCGACCGGCGAGGGGATCGCCGAGGCGCCGCTCTCGACCAAAGAGGACGTCGATCGTGCGGTTGCGTCGGCGCGCAAGGCGTTCGACGGCTGGTCCACGGCGACCCCCGCGGACCGCTCCACCGCGCTGCTCAAGCTCGCGGACGCGATCGAGGAGCACGCGGACGAGCTCGCTGACCTGGAGTCCGCCGACGCGGGCAAGCCGCGGGGCGCGTTCCTCGAGGACGAGATCCCGGCGTGCTCCGACCAGCTCCGCTATTTCGCCGGGGCCGCCCGCAACCTCGAGGGCAAGGCCGCGGGCGAGTACCTCGAGGGCCACACCTCGATGGTCCGCCGCGAGGCGGTCGGGGTGGTCGGCCAGATCACCCCGTGGAACTACCCGCTGATGATGGCGGTGTGGAAGATCGGCCCCGCGTTCGCCGCCGGCTGCACCTCGGTGCTGAAGCCGGCCGAGAACACGCCGATCTCGACGTTCAAGCTCGCCGAGCTGGCCGCGGGCATCCTTCCGCCCGGCGTGTTCAACGTGATCGGCGGCCACGGCGAGCCCGCGGGCTCGACCCTGGTCACGCATCCCGACGTCGACATGGTCTCGCTCACCGGGTCTCCCGAGACCGGGAAGTGGATCGCGAAGGCGGCGTCGGACACGCTGAAGCGCGTCCACCTCGAGCTCGGTGGCAAGGCGCCGGTGATCGTGTTCGACGACGTCGAACTCGAGACGGCGATGGAGACGATCGCCGCGACCGCGCTTTACAACGCCGGCCAGGACTGCACCGCCGCGACGCGGGTGCTCGCCGGCAAGTCGGTCTACGACGACGTCGTCTCGGGCCTCGCCGACCAGGCGAAGGGCTACAAGATGGGCGATACCCTGGACCCGGACACGACGCTTGGGCCGGTGATCTCGGCGCGCCAGCACGAGCGCGTCTCGGGGTTCGTCGACCGCAAGCCCGATCACGCCGAGGTGGCTACCGGTGGCCAGGCGCCCGACCTGCCGGGGTTCTTCTACGAGCCGACGGTGGTCGCCGACCTCAAGCAGGACGACGAGATGATCCAGAACGAGATCTTCGGTCCTGTGATGACCGTGCAGCAGTTCGACGACGAGGCGAAGGCGATCGAGTGGGCGAACGGGACCCGCTACGGCCTCGCCTCATCGGTGTGGACCCGCGACGTCGGCCGCGCGATGCGGGTCGCGAACGCGCTTCGGTTCGGGTGCGTGTGGGTCAACGACCACATCCCGATCGTCGCCGAGATGCCCCACGGCGGGTACAAGCAGTCCGGCTACGGCAAGGACCTGTCGATGTACTCGGTCGAGGACTACACCGAGGTCAAGCACGTGATGATCAACATCGAGAGCTAGGGGCTCGGGGCGCCGCGGCGCAGGGGGCCACCCTGCGCCGCAGGCGCTCCACCGCCCATCCTTTCTCGCGCTCAGTTGAGGCTGCCGACCTTGATCGCAGTCAGCTGGACACCCTGTGGGCTGAACGACCCGTTGCCGCCGGTCTTGGTGCATGACAGGGTGAGGGATGCTGATCCCGACCCCGAGTTGAAGAAGCCGAACGAGTTCGCGAGTACGTCAACTTCAAGCGCCCCCAGACCCATCGGCCCCGTCAAGCTGCCGGCCGCCGTGGTGGCATCGTTGATGAGCACTCGACACTCCGCATTGATCCCCTGAAATTGGTTCGAACTTTGGATCGTCGCGGCGTAGCTCACGATGTAGCCGCCGGGCGGCACAGCGGCGATCTTGGTTATGCCGGTGCCAGTCGAGCCGTTGAAATACCCGTTGCTGGGGCCGGTCGCGCCGGTGTCGCCTTTGGCGCCGGTGTCGCCCTTGGGACCGGGCGGACCTGGGGCACCGACGGCGCCGGTGGCGCCCTTGGGACCCCGCGGCCCCACTGGACCTTGGGGCCCCTGAGGACCCGGAGGACCAGGGGGACCCCGCTTCCCCTTCTTCTTCTTAGCCACAGTGGCGCCGGCGTCGCTGTCGTGGCCAGAGCCGGCGATTGCGGTCGAGACCAGAGCAGCCGCCGCGACCAGCGCCAGGCCGATCATCACGTACCTTCGTCTCATCATTGACCTCCCTTTCCTCGGAGGAATCGCTGTTCCAGCGCCACCACGAGGTGACGCTCATCGAATTTGGCACTAGCCGTAGTCACTTCCAGCTCAGCTCCCCCGGCGTCGGCGCGTCGCGCCGGGCTCGCAGTGAAACGACGGCCGCGGCGGCCAAGGCGACCGCAAGCGCTCCAACGCCAACGGCGACACCAGCGACGCGCCAGTCGAAGCCTGCCGAGTCGGCGGCCGGCGCCGGGTCGAGATCCACCACAACCGGCACCGCCCTGGCGCCGTCACGGCGCAGCGCGGGCCCGGTGTACGAGCCGACGGCGTCGGCCGCGCGCGAATCGACAGCCTTCTCGCCGACTTTGGCGACGAAGGGCACCGCCTTCGAGCCATCCCGCCTCAGGTTCTGACCCGCGGCGGGGGTCGCGAGCGCCGCGACCACGCACACAGCGAGCGCCGTGATGGTCATTCGTGTCAAGGCCGAGGTGCTCACTTGCGTCCTCCTTGTCTTCCGGTGGCTTCCGGCGAAGCGTGCGCCAGGGCGCTGAAGCGGCGCTGAAATCCCACCGGAGGGAGTCCCTAGAGCGCATTCGAGCGCGGCGGTACGTTGCGCACAGAAAGGGAGAGCGGATGCAGTTCCACATCCTCGGGTCGCTCGAGGTGCGGCGCGACGGGAGTCAGGTGGCGCTGGGCCCGGCAAAGCAGCGGGCGTTGCTGGCGATCCTGCTGGTGCACGCGAACGAGCTCGTGTCGAGCGATCGCCTCATCGAGGAGCTGTGGCCGAAGCCTCCCGAGACCGCCACCAACACCCTCCAGGTCTACATCGGAAGGCTCAGCGACGCCTTGGGCCTGTGGCGGTGCTCGGTGAGCGGGAGGCGCTCGCCCGCGCGCATCCGCTGCGCGAACGGCTGCGCGCGCAGCTGATGCTCGCTCCGCGAGATCGGCGAGGGGTGGTTCCTGTCGACCTCGGCGGTGGACCTGCCCCGCGCGGTGTACGAGCAGGTCCGCTACGACGACGCCTTCGCGCTGCTCGGGGCGATCGAGCTCCGATCTCGGGCGGCCGTGGCGTCTGTGGGAAGCGACCGAACGGCGGGAGGATCACGAGGAAGAGACGTCAGCCGAGGGCGCGCGCGATTGCCGTTACGGCCGCGGCGATCGCGATCACGGGGATGATCGGGGCGCGGAGCGCGATCGCCGCCCCGGCCGCGGCGACCCCGGCAGCGCGCTCGTCGACCACGAG
>JBOGZL010000112.1:0-1974 GCA_050697195.1 Solirubrobacterales bacterium | reverse complement strand
GGCGGGGAGCACGTGGATCCGTTGGAAGGAGGAGAGCAAGTGCCGCCCCTCGACGCTTCAGGACTACCGCGCCGAGCTGGGCCACCTCTACGCGGCGTTCGGCGAGGGCACGCCGCTCAACTCGATCTCAACGGAGACGATCGAGGCCTGGAAGCGCCACGCGATCGCTGACGGGCGACTGAGCGACCGCACGATCAACAAGCGCCTCCAGCAGCTCAGCGCGATCTTCCGCTACGCGCAGCGGTCCTATGGGCACCCGTCGAACCCGGTCGCCGACGTCGATCGCCAACCGGAGCGGCGCTCAGGCGACTTCGACGTGCTCGACCCAGACGAGGTCGAGCTGCTCGCGGCGAACGCCGCCAGCGAGCAAGACGCCGCGATCTTCACCGTGGCCGCCTTCACGGGCCTTCGCCTTGGCGAGCTGCTGGCTCTCCGCTGGGGCGATGTCGACTGGACCCTTCACCTCGTCCACGTACGGCGCAGCTTCACGCGCGGGACGGAGAGCCCGCCGAAGTCGGGCCGGGTACGGTCCGTGCCCCTCGTCGACCAAGCCGCCGCGGCGCTCGACGCGCTGAGCCGCCGGGAGCGCTGGACGGGCGACGACGACCTCGTGTTCGTGAACGCGGTCGGCGACCACGTCGAGCGCTCCACCCTGCGACGGCGCTACGTCGCCGCGCTCAAGCGCGCCGGACTCAAGCGACTTCGCTTCCACGACCTGCGGCACACCTTCGGGACCCTGGCCGTGCAGGCGTTCCCGCTTACCGACGTGAAGGCGTACATGGGCCACGCGGACATCGCGACGACGATGATCTACGTCCACCACGTGCCTCAGCACGACGCCGCGAGCCGGCTCACCGAGCTGCTGAGCGAGCGCGCGGAGGGAGGCATTGGGTGCACCGCGGGTGCATCGCCGCCGGCGCCTAACCAACCGTCGGCGTCAGAACCTGCCCATCAGCAGGGGTTTTCCCGCCTCAGAAACCCAGCGCGAACTTGGCGTCCTCGGACATCATCTCCGGGGCGCGCGGTGCCGGCTGGTGTCGGGCGGTCCGCGACATGGCTAATCCATGCGCCCGCCGCGCGTAGCGGAAATCATCCTGCCCTTCAGTCCGGCGCGGTTTCGCATAGTGCGTTTGCACGGCGTTTGCACCGAAGACCTCGCTCGGGTTGCGGCCTGACCAGCGGCGGTCACCTCAGCGTGAGCGTTGCCGCGCTTTCCTGTGGGCCCGTAGCCCAGCTCGAGGCGCAACAGCAAGCCACCGGCACTCCGACGGGGCGCCGTCGGAAGGCTCATTGCGGTAGATGAGACGGAGGCGCGGCTTGCCCGTGTGAGTCGGCACGTCGAAGCGGACCCGGCGACAACCGGCGAGCTCGGGGTGGCGACCGGGACCCATTCGCTCGCCCACATAGGGGTTTCTCCGACACTCAACGAGCAGCTCGGCGATTCGGCGCTTGAGCGCCTCGACTTCGGCCCGCTGGGCGGCGTCGCGACCTGGAGCCTTCGCGGTCAATTCGGCGATGTCGGCCCTGACCCCCTCGGCGAAGGTGACCCGCACCTCACCGCTCTGGCTCTCGCCCACGAGTTTAGGGAACCTGAATGCCCAGTTCGCCGAGCGCCTCAGCGCCGTCCTCGGTGCGCTCGGCGGCTCCCGTCCTGACTCGCTCTGCCGCTAGGGCCTCGGCCTCCTGGTCGGCGCCGCGTGCTTCTACCACTTCGGCCAGCGCGTCCAGCCGGGAGTCGAGATCCTCTCGCATCCCGCGCATCTGCTCCTCGAGCCGACTTAGCATCTCGAGCGCTCGCTGGGATGGTGTCTTTGGCAGCAGGGACATCATGAACAGGGTAACTGGCAGTCCGGCGCAGCTCCGCTGGGAGGCGGCAAGGCGTCCTCAATTACCTCCTGGCCTAGCCTCGGGTTTCCCTGTCCAGCGCGTTGACAATCCGCGCCAGTTGGCGAAGATCGGTTTCAACTTCGTCGA
>JBOGZL010000111.1:0-40151 GCA_050697195.1 Solirubrobacterales bacterium | reverse complement strand
GTCCCGGCCCGTCGCCGCGCCGCTCGGCACGCGCCCGCGCGCCGCCCTCCCCGCGCGCCCGCGGTCCAGATCATCCCCGCCGCCGCCGCGCGGACGGCGGGAGCGGTCGGCGACATCGCCGACTCGGGCCTGATGGTGCGGCTCACCCGGGGCCGGCTGTGGATCGCGGTCCTGGCGGCGCTCCTCGCGGGGATTGTCGCGCTCAACGTCCTCAGCCTCAGCCTGACGAGCGACTCGGGAAGGCTCACGGAGCGAAGCGAGGCGCTCGCGCAGGACAACTCCGTGCTTCGTGCGCGGCTCGCGAGGCAGCTTTCGAGCGCGAGGGTCGAGTCGATCGCTGCGAGCCTCGGGCTTGCCGTTCCCGACCCCCGCGAGATCGTCTACCTGAGTCCCGACGGCGACGACCCCGAGGTCGCGGCGCGGCGGCTCGAGTCGGGCGAGCTCGGGGCCGGCGCGGACCTCGCCGCCTCTACGACCGCCGCCCCGGACACCGTGACCGCACCGTAGGCGAGGGCGCGCCGTGAGGCTGATCGAGAGGCGGGTGGGGCTGCTGTTCGCGGCGTTCCTGCTCCTGTTCGCGATCATCCTGGCGCGCGCGGTGTGGCTCCAGGGCGTGCGCGGCGCGGAGCTGCGGGCGGACGCCGTGAGCCAGCAGACCGAGACGGTCACGGTGCCGGGCTTCCGCGGGCGGATCCTGGGCCGAGACGGCGAGCAGCTCGCCGTCTCCGAGGACGCGGCGACGATCTTCGCCACCCCCTACCAGGTCCGCGATCCCGCCGATGCCGCCCGCCGCCTCGGCGAGCTCCTCGACGTGCCGTCCGACGACCTCCTCGATGCGCTGTCGGACCGCGAGTCGGGGTTCACGTACCTCGAGAAGGAGGTCGACGTCCTCACCGCGGAGCGGGTGCGCAAACTCGACATCGAGGGGGTCGGGATCCTTCCCGACAGCCGGCGCGTCTACCCCGAGGGCAAGCTCGCCTCCCAGGTGATCGGGGCGGTGGGGACGGAGAACCAGGGCCTCACGGGGCTCGAGAGCAGCTATCAGGACGTGCTCGGCGGCGCCGACGGCGAGGCGAAGGTGACCAGGGACGCGCTCGGGGACACGATCGAGCGCGAGACGGTGAGCGGTGGAACGGCGGGCGAGGACCTGAAGCTGACCATCGACACCGAGCTCCAGCGCCGAACCGAGGAGGTGCTGGCCGAGATCGGCACGACCTACGACCCGGCGGCGGCGACGGTCGTCGCGATGGACCCCCGCACCGCGGAGGTCCTCGCGCTCGCGAACTGGCCGGCGGTGGACCCCACCGACCTCGCGGACGCCTCCGCCGAGGAGCTAGCCAACCACTCGACCGGGTTCACGTACGAGCCCGGTTCGACGTTCAAGGCGTTCACGGTCGGCGCCGCGCTCGAGGACGACGTCGTCAGCCCGAGCACGATGTTCGAGCTCCCGCCGACGATCCAGGTCGCCGACCGTGTCATCGGCGAGTCGCACCCGCGCGGTCACGTCACCCTCAGCGCCGCCGACATCCTCGCCCAGTCCTCGAACGTCGGGGCGGTGAAGATCGGGCTCGAGGTGGGGTCCGAGAGGTTCGACCACTGGGTGCGGCGGTTCGGGTTCGGGGAGCCGACCGGGATCGAGTACCCAGCCGAGGAGCGCGGAATCCTGGCGCCCGTGGACGAGTACTCGGGCTCGACGCTCGGCAACATGGCGATCGGACAGGGGCTGTCTGTGACCCCGATCCAGATGGCCGCCGGGTACGCGGCGATCGCCAACGGCGGAACGCTGCGCCAGCCGCGGCTCGTCACCCGGGCGGGGGGCGAGAGGGTCGATGCGCCGGCGGGCGAGCGCGTGATGAGCCCGCGCACCTCGGCCAGCCTGCGGGAGATGCTCGAGGGCGTGCTCGCGCCCGGCGGGACCGCGGCGGAGGTGAAGGTCCCCGGGTACACGCTCGGGGGCAAGACCGGCACCTCGGAGAAGGCGGAGGACGGGGGCTACTCGGAGTCGAGGTTCGTCGCCTCGTTCGTCGGCTTCGCGCCGGCCACCGACCCCGGGCTGCTGGTCGCGATCGTCGTCGACGAGCCCGAGGGCAGCTACTACGGCGGCGACGTCGCGGCGCCCGCGTTCGGCGAGATCGCCACGTTCGCGCTCCCCCACCTCGGGATCCCGCCCAGCTAGCAACCTAGAATCGGCCCATGAAGCGGGCATCCGCCAGAAGCGGAGTCGGGAGCGAGCGAGCGAGGCTGCCGGTGGTGTGACTGCGAGCGAGCGGAAGACGAGCATTCTGGCGGAACTGATCCAGGGCGCCGAGGTCGAAGCCGTGCGGGGCGACGCAGAGGTCGAGATCCGCGATCTCGCCTACGACAGCACGCTCGCGGGTCCGGGCGCGCTCTTCTTCTGCGTGCGCGGCATGACCTCCGACGGGCACGAGTTCGCCCCCGACGCGGTCGAGCGCGGGGCGGCGGCGCTGGTCGTCGAGCGGGAGCTCGATCTCCCCGTCCCCCAGGTCGTCGTGCGCGACGCCCGCGCGGCGATGGCTCCGCTCGCGGTCCGCTTCTGGGGGGACCCGACCGCCGAGCTGACCGTGGCCGGGATCACCGGCACGAACGGAAAGACCACGACCGCGTTCCTGCTCCGCGGGATCCTCGAGGCCGTGGGCCGGCAAACGGGCCTGCTGGGGACCGTGAAGCGGATTGTCGCTGGGCGAGAGGAGGAGGTCGTGCGCACGACGCCGGAGGCGATCGACCTCCAGGCGACGTTCAGGCGGATGCTCGCCGGAGGCGACGAGGCGTGCGCGATGGAGGTCTCCTCGCACGCCCTCGCGCTCGGCCGCAGCGCCGGGATCACGTTCGCGGTGAAGGCGTTCACGAACCTCACCCAGGATCACCTCGACTTTCACTCCGACATGGAGGACTACTTTCTCGCCAAGCGGGTCCTGTTCGAGCTCGGCGAGGAAGCCGCCGCCCCGTCGCCCGGCACGGCGGTCGTGAACGCGGACGACGAGTACGGCCGCCGCCTGATCGACGAGGCGCGCGGGTGGGGCGCGGACGTGCTCACGTTCTCCGCGAGCGGAGCGGAGGCCGACTACCGAGCCGCCGAGGTCGAGCTCGACGCCTCCGGGGCGCGGTTCCGGTGCGTCGCGCCCGACGGAGAGGCGCCGGTGGCGATCCCGCTGCCGGGGCACTTCAACGTCGAGAACGCCCTCGCCGCGCTCGGGTCGGCGGGTGGGCTGGGAATCGGCGTCGAGCGTGCGGCCGCGGCCCTGTCGGGCGCGGAGCGGGTCCCGGGCCGCTTCGAGCCCGTCGACGAGGGGCAGCCGTTCACCGTCCTCGTCGACTACGCGCACACGCCCGACTCGCTCGAGAACGTGCTCCGTGCCGCGCGCAGAGTCACCGAGGGGCGGTTGATCTGCGTGTTCGGGTGCGGGGGGGACCGCGACCGGGAGAAGCGCCCGCTGATGGGGCGGATCGGGGCGGCGCTGTCGGACCTCTGCGTCGTGACCTCGGACAACCCGCGCTCGGAGGAGCCGGGCGCGATCATCGCCGAGATCCTCGCCGGGATGCCGGCGGGGACGACCGCGGAGCCCGACCGTCGCTCCGCGATCGCGCTCGCGCTCGACGCCGCCGGCCCCGGGGACACCGTGGTCATCGCCGGCAAGGGCCACGAGCAGGGGCAGGAGTTCGAGGGGGGACGGAAGATCCCGTTCGACGACCGCCAGGTGGCGGGCGAGGAGCTGCGGCGACTGAAGGCGCCGGCCGGATGAAGACGGTCAGATGATCCGGCTCAGCCCGGAGACGATCGCGTCCGCCGCGGGCGCCGACGTGGCGCGGCGGGGAGGGTCGGGCCATCCCCGGCGCGCGGTGGTGGACTCGCGCCAGGCGGGCGACGGCGACCTCTTCTTCGGGCTGCCCGGCGAGCGCGCGGACGGGGGCGAGTTCGCGGCCGGCGCGCTGGAGGCGGGCGCGTGGGGCGTCGTCGTCGCCGCCGATCGCGCCGCGGCGCTCGCCGAGGGGGACGGAGCCGGATGGGTGTTGGCCGCTCCCGATCCCGCACGCGGCCTGCAGCGGCTCGCGACCGCGTGGCGCCGCGAGCTCGGCTGCCCCGTGGTCGGGATCACCGGCTCGACCGGCAAGACCTCGGTCAAGGACATCTGCCGGACGCTGCTCCCGTTCCGCGTCCACGCAAGCCCGGAGAACTACAACACCGAGATCGGCCTCCCCCTGGCGCTCCTCGACGCGCCCGAGGAGACCGAGGTCGTCGTCCTGGAGATGGCGATGCGGGGGATGGGCCAGATCGCGGAGCTGTGCGAGATCGCCGAGCCGGACGTCGGGGCGATCACCAACATCGGCCCGGTCCACCTCGAGCTCCTGGGAACGCTCGACGCGATCGTCGAGGCCAAGGCGGAGATCCTCGCGGGGCTTCGGGACCGCGGCCGGACGGTGGTTCCCGCCGACGCCGAGGCGCTCGCCCCGCACCTCCACGATCGGCTGGTGACGATCACGTTCGGCGCGGGTGGGGACGTGTTCGCGCGCCGCTCGCGCACGGAGGACGGCTCGGTCGTCGCCGCTGTCGCGACGCCGCACGGCGACGCGGAGTTTCGCTTCCCGTTCACCGAGGCCCACAATCTCACCAACGCCCTCGCCGCGATCGCGATCGGCGTCGCGCTCGACGCCCCGCTTGCCGGGATGTCGCAGCGGGCGCCGGAGATAGTCTTCTCGCGCCTGCGTGGCGAGCTGCTCGAGCTGCGCGACGGCGTGGTGATCGTGAACGACTGCTACAACGCGAACCCGATCTCGATGCGGGCCGCGCTCGACCACCTGGCCTCGCTCGAGGTGCGCGGGCGACGGGTCGCGGTGCTCGGCGAGATGGCCGAGCTCGGCCCCGACGGCCCCGCGTACCACCGCGAGGCCGGGGCACACGCCCGCGACCTCGGGGTCGGCCCGATCGTGGGCGTCGGCGAGCTCGCCCGCCACTACGCCCCCGACGAGTGGGTGGCTGACGCGCGCTCCGCGGTCTCGGTGGCGAGCTCGCTGATCGAGGCCGGAGACACGGTGCTGGTGAAGGGATCGCGCGCGGTCGGGCTCGAGCTGGTGAGCGACGAGCTCCTCGCGATGCGCCGTCCGCGTCCGCCGAGAGAGAGCGGCTGATGGACGCCCCAACGCTGCCGGCAGCTCAGATCGCCGAGGCCGCGATCGACCGCGGCGAGGTCCTGATCGCCGGGATGGCCGCGATGCTGATCTGCATCTTCCTCGGCCCGAAGTTCATCGAGTGGATCCGGGTGAGGGAGTTCGGCCAGCAGATCCGCGAGGAGGGCCCCCAGGAGCACCACGCGAAGGCAGGCACACCGACGATGGGGGGGCTGATCGTGTTCGTCTCGATCGCGGTCCCCTACCTGGTGCTCTCCGAGCGCGACACCCAGAGCCTCGCCGTGTTCGGGGTCGCGATCGCGAGCGCCACGGTGGGGTTCTTCGACGACTGGATCAAGATCTCGAAGCGCCGCTCGCTCGGGCTCCCGGCGCGCTGGAAGTTGCTGATCCAGATCGCGCTCGCGCTCGCGCTGTGGTGGGTCGCGACCCAGGAGGTCGGCCTCGACCCGAGGATCGAGGTGCGGATCTTCGACGCCGAGTTCCACATCGGGCCGGTCCTGTACGTGCTCCTGATCTTTTTCGTGATCGCCGGCGCCAGCAACGGCGTCAACCTCTCGGACGGGCTCGACGGCCTCGCCGCGGGGTCGTGCGCGATCGTCCTGCTCGCCTACACGGCGATCACGATCACCAACGGCCAGGAGGGGCTCGCCGTGCTCTCCGCGACCCTCGTCGGCGCCTCGGTCGGGTTCCTGTGGTTCAACGCCTTCCCGGCGTCCGTGTTCATGGGCGACACCGGATCGCTCGGGCTCGGCGGGGCGATCGGCGCGCTCGCCGTGATGACCCAGACCGAGCTCCTGCTGGTCATCCTCGGCGGGATCTTCGTGATCGAGGCGCTCTCGGTCGCGATCCAGGTCCTGTTCTTCAAGCTGTTCCGCCGCCGGGTATTCCTGATGGCGCCGATCCACCACCACTTCGAGCTCATGGCGTGGTCGGAGACGAAGATCATGCTGCGGTTCTGGATCGTCGCGGCCGTGTGCTCGGGGATCGGGTTCACGCTGTACCAGAACTCGCTCGGGAACTAGACGCTTATCTCCGCGGGAGCGGGCGAGCGGCAGACGCGTCTGGCTGGGTAGGGCGGCTGGACCGTGCCGCAAACCCCCAAATCAATGCTTGGGCTCAGTCGGTTTGGGACTTGACCGCGTACATCGCTGTCAAGTCCCATCTCGACCGGAGCAGCGCGGCGAATTGGGTCTTTTCGGCTTCCGGGGCGAGCCAACCGCTCGCGTCCCCTTACCCAGCCCCACCACGATCCGCGCCCCCCGACACCCTGGGGCGCAATCACCACTCACGACCAGATGCGCAGGCCGCCGTCCCTCAGCCGCGAAACTAGGCCTATGACCACGCCGGCGACGCCGCGCCCGCCGCTGCCGGAGGGCCCGTTCCTGGTCGTCGGGCTGGCCCGTTCGGGGAGCGCGGTCTCGCGCGCGCTCGCCGCTCGCGGGGCCGATGTCCTGGCGTGCGACTCGGGGCACCCGGCCGAGGCGGAAGGGCTGGGGGAGGTCGGCGTCGAAGTGATTCTGGATGCGGACGGAGTCCGACTGCTCGAGCGTGCCCGCTGCGTGGTCAAGAGCCCGGGCGTGCCCACGGACGCTCCCGTCGTCGAGGCGGCCCGGGCCGGCGGGACGCCGGTGATCGGCGAGCTGGAGGTCGGCTGGCGGATGATCCCGAACCCCTTCATCGCCGTCACCGGGACGAACGGCAAGACGACGGTCACCGAGCTGATCGGCCACGTCCACCGCCACGCCGCGCGTCCCGTCGCCGTCGCCGGAAACGTCGGGACTCCGCTCGCGTCGCTGGCCGGCGCCGTCGACCCCGAGGCGACGGTGGTCTGCGAGTGCTCGAGCTTTCAGCTCGAGGACGCCGAGGCGTTCTCCCCGGAGTGCGCGGTGTTCCTCAACTTCGCCCCCGACCACCTCGACCGCCACCCCACGCTCGACGACTACCTCGACGCGAAGCTCCGGATCTTCGCCAACCAGGGCAACGACGACGTCGCCGTCTACAACGGCGACGAGCCCGCGTTGGCAGACCGAGACCTCGGCGGGTGCGCGCGGCGGGTCGCCTTTTGCGCCGAGTCCCGCCTCGAACCCGGTCGCCCCCGGACGCGAAGCGGAGGAGGCGACCGGTTTGACTGCGAGGTGTCGGCGCGCGAGGGGGTGATCTTCTGGGGCGACGAGGCGCTGGTCGAGGTCGATCGACTGCCGCTGCTCGGCCCGCACAACGTCGCCAACGCGATGGCTGCCGCGGCTGCCTCGCTGACCACCGGCGTTCCCGAGGACGCCGTCCGCGAAGGCCTAGCGACCTTCCCCGGGATCCCTCACCGGCTCGAGCGCGTCGCGAAGGTCGACGGGATTCTGTTCGTGAACGACTCGAAGGCCACGAACGTGTCCGCGGCGGCGGCCGGGCTGCGCTCGTTCGAGGGCGGCGTGCACGCGATCCTCGGCGGCTCGCTCAAGGGCGAGACGTTCGAGGGCCTCGTCGAGCCGGTGGCCGAGCGCTGCGCCGGCTGCTACCTGATCGGCGAAGCCGCGGGGCGGCTGGAGCGCGACCTGGCGCCCGCGCGCGACGCCGGCGTCCGTGTGCAGCGGGCGGGCGGCCTCGACGAGGCAGTCCGCGCCGCGGCCGCGGCGGCGGGACCCGGCGACGTGGTCGTGCTCGCCCCCGCGTGCGCGAGCTTCGACTCCTATCGCGACTTCGAGTCTCGAGGCGAGCACTTCAGGGAGATAGTGGAGTCGCTGTGAGCGCACGGCTCCACAAGGGTGTGGGCGGGCGGGGAATTTGATGTTGGGCCGTGCGCGAACAACGGAGTCATCGTGAGCGCGATCTCCGCCACCCACCGCGCAGGGGGGCCGGCGCGACGAGCGGCGCCGGCGAAGCGGCGCGCGGCGAGCCCGCCGATCGAGTACTCGCTGCTTCTCACGGCCACCCTGTGCCTGCTGGCGTTCGGCGCCGTGATGGTGTTCAGCGCCAGCTCGACGACATCGGTCCTCGGTGAAAGCGGCGACGGCGCCGAGTACCTCAAGCGCACGCTCTTGTTCGGCGCCCTGGGGCTGCTCGCGATGCGGTTCCTCTCGGTGCACGGGCTGGGAGCCACGCGGAGGCTGACCCCGGCCCTGCTCGCGATCTCGCTCCTGCTCCTTCTCGCCGTCCTGATCCCTGGCGTCGGGATCGAGGCGAACGGCGCGGTGCGCTGGATCGGCGTCGGCCCGATCCAGGTCCAGCCCTCCGAGATCGCGAAGCTCGCCCTGATCCTGTACGGGGCGCACCTGATCGCGGCGCGTCCCAAGCTCGTCCGCAACGTGCGGACGATGCTTCCGTACTTGCTTGTGACGGCGATCGCCTGCGTGCTGATCGTCGTCGAGCCCGATCTCGGGAGCGCGCTGGTGGCGGGGTTCGCGGTCGCGGCGCTGCTGATCGCTGGCGGCGCGCGGCTTCGCCACCTCGCGCTGGTCGGCGGCGCCCTGCTGCTCGTCGTGCTGGTGGCGATCGCCCTGGAGCCATACCGGCAGGATCGCCTCACCGGGTTCCTCGACCCGTCGGGCGATCCCGGCGGGGCCGGATTCCAGGGAATCCAGGCCTCGATCGCCCTCGGCTCGGGGGGCGTGTTCGGCGTCGGCCTGGGGGAGAGCGTGCAGAAGGCGTTCTACCTCCCCGAGGCGCACACCGACATGATCGCCGCGGTGATCGGCGAGGAGCTCGGCCTGGTCGGGATCACCGTGCTCGTGGGGCTGCTGGCGATGTTCGGGTACGCCGGCTTTCGGACCGCGCAGCGGGCGCGCGACCGCTACGGGACGCTCCTTGCGACCGGGCTGACCGCGCTCGTCCTCGTCCAGGCGGTGGTGAACCTGTTCGCGGTCACCGGGCTCGCCCCGCTGACGGGCGTCCCGCTTCCGTTCGTCTCCTACGGCAACAGCAGCCTGCTGGTGATGCTGGCCGCGGTCGGGCTGATGCTCAACGTCGCGCGCGGCCGCGGCGCGCCCGCGGCGGCGCGCGACACGCCGACGGGTGCTGCGAGACTCCGGGTCCTCGACGGCGGCCGCAGGCAAGCTAGGGTGAAACGGAGGAGCGATCAGCGCCGTGGCAACGGTCGTCATAGCCGCGGGGGGCACCGCCGGACACGTGGTGCCGGCGCTCGCCGTCGCAGACGCGCTTCGCGTTAGGGACGTCGAGGTCTCCTTCCTCGGGACCCGCGATCACCTCGAGGCCGACCTCGTTCCCCGGGCCGGGTACGAGATCGACTTCCTGTCGGTGCGCGGGCTCGACCGGCGCAATCCGGTCAAGGCAGTGGGGGCCGCCGCGATGGCCGCCGCCGCGGTTCCCGCCGCCCGGCGGGCGCTGCGCCGCCGCGGAGCGGACGTCGTGATGGGTGGCGGCGGGTACGTGGCGGGCCCGGCCGGGGTCGCCGCGCTCGCCGCGCGCGTCCCGCTCGTCCTCACCGAGGCGGACAACCGGCTCGGGCTCGCGAACCGGATCCTCGCCCGCGGCGCCCGGCGCGTCTGTCTCGCGTTCCCGATCGAGGGGCTCGACGGCGATCGCTTCGTGGTCACCGGCCGGCCGGTGCCCGAGGCGGTGCTCGAGGCCGACCGCAACGCCGCACGGAGGCGATTCGGGGTCGGCGCCGCGGAGCGCTGCCTGCTCGTGTTCGGGGGCAGCCAGGGCGCGAGAACGATCAACGACGCGGCGCTGGACGCGTTCGCGGGGCCGGCGCGGCGCGGCTTCCACGTCCTCCACATCACGGGCAGTCGTGACTGGGAGGCGGCCCGAAGCCGCCTCGCCGACGAGGTCGACCCCGCCGACTACACGTTGATCGAGTTCGAGCCCAACCTCGGGGACGCCCTCGCCGCGTCCGACCTCGTCCTCGCGCGGTCCGGAGGATCGGTGTTCGAGCTCGCGGCGGCCGGTCGGCCGGCGATCCTCGTCCCGTATCCGCACGCCGCCGGCGGCCATCAGCGCGACAACGCGGACTGGATGGAAGCGGCGGGCGCGGCGGTGGTGATCGAGGACTCGGCGCTCACCCCGGAGACGCTCGCGGACACAGCGAGCGAGCTGCTCGACGACCCCGATCGGCTCGAGCGGATGGCGGTCCGGGCCCGTGGGCTCGCCCGCCCGGACGCGGCGCAGCGCGTCGCGGCGCAGATCGTGGAGGCGATGAGCGATGGGTAGATGGAGCGACCGCAAGCTGCACTTCGTCGCGATCGGAGGGGCGGGGATGAGCGGGCTCGCGCTCGTCTGCAGCCGGCTCGGCGCGACGGTGACGGGCAGCGACCGGGCCCAGTCCTCGTATCTGGAGCGCCTGCGCGAGCACGGTCTCGAGCCGCGCGTCGGGCACGACGCCGACTCCGTGCCCGAGGACGCCGAGGTGGTCGTCTCGAGCGCGATCGGGCCCGACAACCCGGAGCTCGAGCGCGCCCGCGAGCGCGACCAGAGGGTCCTTCACCGCGGAGAGCTGCTCGCCGAGGTGTGCGCGGAGCGGCGGCTGATCGCGGTCGCCGGGACACACGGCAAGACGACGACCGCCGGGATGATCGTCCACGCGCTGCGAGCCACCGGCGCGGACCCCGCGTTCCTGATCGGCGGCGAGCTCCCCGGGTCGGCAACCGGGGAGGAGACGATGAACGCGGGCTGGAGCGAGGGGGAGTGGATCGTTGCGGAGGCGGACGAGAGCGACGGCAGCTTCCTTTCCCTGCGGCCCGAGGTCGCGGTGGTGACGAATGTTGAGCTCGAGCACCATCGGCGCTGGTCGTCCCTGGCGGAGCTCCGCGACGCCTTCCGCCGCTTCTGCGAGTCGGCGAGCGGCGTCGCGCTACCCGCTACGGGGGAGCTCGACGAGCTCGCGGGGGAGCGGCGCGTCGCGGGCTTCGACGTCGATCGCCCCGGCCCCGACCTTCGGCTCGCGGTCCCGGGACGCCACAACCTCCTCAACGCCCGCGCGGCGCTCGCGGCGATCGAGCTGATCGGGAAGCCGAGCGTCGAGGACGCCGCCGAGGCGCTCGCCGGATTCCCGGGAATGGTGCGGCGCCTCGAGCTCAAGGGAAGGCGCGACGGCGCGCTGATCTACGACGACTACGCCCACCACCCGACCGAGGTCGAAGCCGTTTTGGCCGCGCTTCGCGAGCTGGGACCCCGGCGCCTGATCGCCGTTTTCCAGCCCCACCTGTACTCGCGGACGAAGCGGCTCCACGAGCGCTTCGGCGCCGCGCTCGCCGCCGCCGACGAGGTCGGGGTGCTCGAGGTGTACCCGGCCCGCGAGGAGCCGGTCGGCGAGCTTGCCGGGGTGAGCGGGCTGAGCGTCGCGGAGGCCGCCGCGGACCGCTCCGGAGGGCGGCCGGTGTGGTGGCTTCGCGACGCGGAGCGCGCGGAGCGCGCGCTCGCGCCGCGGCTCGGCGACGGCGACCTCCTCGTCACGCTCGGCGCCGGGGACATCTTCAAGCTCGCGGACAACCTCGTGAAGGAGGCGGCGTGACCCCCGCCGGTTTGGAACGGGACTTCTCGCTTGCCCGCCTGACCACGGTCAGGACCGGGGGGCCGGCGGACTTCTTCGCCCTCGCGGGCGACGAGGGCCGCCTGCTCGAGCTCCTCGCGTGGGCGGGCGGGGAGGGGATCCGGGTAGGAGTGGTCGGTTCCGGATCGAACCTCCTGGTGGCGGACGATGGATTCCGGGGACTGGCATTGAAGCTCGAGGCCGATCTGGCGACGATCGAGCGCGGCGGAACGCGCGTGGTTTGCGGCGGGGGCGCGCGGCTGCCGTCGGCGGCGGCGAAGGCGGCGGGGTGGGGGCTTTCGGGGCTCGAGTTCGGGGTCAACATCCCGGGCACGGTCGGGGGGGCGGTGAAGATGAACGCGAACGCCTACGGAGGCGAGCTCGCGCGCACGCTGGAGTGGGTGGAGGTGTGCTCGGCCGGCGGCCGCGACCGGCGCGCTCCCGACGCGCTTGACCTCGATTACCGGCGCTCGAACCTGCGCCCGGGAGAGGTGGTCTCGCGGGCGTCGTTCCGCCTCGCGGAGGGTGACTCGGCGGAGATCAAGGCGACCCTCGGCGAGATGCGTGCGAAGCGGCACGAGGCGCAGCCCTCGGGGATCAAGACGTTCGGGTCCACGTTCACCAACCCGGACGACGCGCGCACGGAAGGTCGAACCGCCGGCCAGCTCCTCGAGGCGGCGGGATGCCGCGGGCTCGAGCACGGAGGGGCGCGGTTCTCCGCCAAGCACGCCAACTTCGTCGAGAACCCGGGCGAGGCGACGACCGCCGACGTGCTCGCCCTGATGGCCGAGGGGCGTCGGCGCGTCCACGAGCGCTTCGGAGTCACGCTGGAGCCCGAGGTACAGGTCCTCGGGGAGGTCGAGTGGCCCACGAGCTGGGACCTGGCGCGCGAGGGGTGATGGCGCGGTCGGCTGCACATGCGGCGCGGCTACCCCGGCGACGCGGCAGGGGCCGCTCGCGGCGCGCGTCGCGAAGGCGCTCGGCGCGACGCGGCAGCGGGCTGGTCCGGATCTGGGCCCGTCGCGTGGTCGCGCTCGCGCTCGTCGGCGCGGCGCTCGCCGCCGCGTACCAGCTCTGGCTTCGCGACCTCGGGGTGGTCGCGGTGCGCGACGTGGAGGTGGTCGGCGCGAGCTCCGCCGACGGCGCCGAGATCACCGCCGCGCTCACCGAGGCTGCGCAGGGCATGACCACCCTCCACGTCCGCGAGGACGAGCTCCGCGCGGCCGTCCGCGATTACCCCACCGTGGGGTCGGTGAGCGCCGATCCCAGGTTCCCGAACGGGCTCACGATCGAGGTCGCCGAGCGGCGGCCTGTCGCGATCGTCGCGATGAACGGTCGCGACCTCCCGGTCGCGGGCGACGGGACAGTGCTCCCGGGGCTCTCCACCGCCGCGCTCGACCTGCCGGCGCTGGAGGTCAGGGTAGAGCCGGACGCGGCGAGCCGGCTCGAGGGAGGCCCGCTGGAGCAGGCCCGCGTGCTCGGCGCGACGCCGAAGCCGCTGCGGCCGATGGTCGAGGGCAGCGGGGAGGACTCCGAGGGGGTCGTGGTGGAGCTCTTCGGCGGGATCACGCTTCGGTTCGGCGACGCCGGCGACGCCGACGCGAAGTGGGCGGCGGCCGCGCGGATCCTCGCCGACGGCGAGCTCGCGGGGCTCACCTACATAGACCTCCGCGCCCCGGAGCACCCTGCCGTCGGCGGCGCCGCCCCGGCGCCCGGCGCCGCATGAGCGCTTGCAGGTCGCGATCGGCGGCGTCCGGCCGCGAGCGCCACACTTTGCGACCCTTCGGCTCGGGTCGCGCGACGTGAAATCCGCCGCAAATCGCAGCTGAGCACGCTTTCAGTCGAACGCTCAGGTACAGCTTTAGGGTGGGTCAACCCTCGAGTCCTCCCTTAGAAATCGTGCTTGCAGGATCCCCCGATCGGCGTTGACAGAGGGGGCGTTTTGCCCTACTTTCCGGGTACTTGCAGGCCAATCGCCCACCGGAACCCTGAACTCCCGCTTCAGGCTCCGGGGAGGCGGTCGCCAAAGCGGGTGAGAGACGGTGGAGACTTCATATCTGGCAGTCATCAAGGTCGTCGGTGTCGGTGGTGGCGGAAACAACGCGATCAGCCGGATGGTCGACGCTGGCCTGAAGGGCGTCGAGTTCGTCGCCGTGAACACCGACGCTCAGTCGCTGCTCGCCGCCGATGCCGACATCAAGCTCGGCATCGGCCATGAGCTGACCAAGGGGCTCGGCGCGGGCGGCAACCCCGAGGTCGGCGCCGGCGCCGCCGCGGAGTCCCGCGACGACATCAAGGAGGCGCTGAAGGGCGCCGACATGATCTTCGTGACCGCCGGCGAGGGCGGCGGCACCGGAACGGGGGCGGCGCCGATCATCGCCGAGATCGCGAAGGAGGAGGTCGGGGCGCTCACCGTGGGGGTGATCACGAAGCCGTTCGAGTTCGAGGGTCGTCGCCGTATGCAGCAGGCCGAGGACGGGATCGAGAAGCTGCGCGCCGAGGTCGACACGCTGCTGGTTGTCCCGAACGAGAAGCTGCTCCAGGTCGTGGAGCGGCGCGAGAGCGTGCTGGAGGCGTTCCGAAAGGCCGACGACATCCTCCGCCAGGGCGTCCAGGGGATCACCGACCTGATCACGGTCCCGGGGTTGATCAACCTCGACTTCGCGGACGTCGAGATGGTGATGCGCGACGCCGGGTCGGCGCTGATGGGGATCGGGGTCTCGACCGGCGAGAACCGCGCCAGCGAGGCCGCCAAGCAGGCGATCAACTCACCGCTTCTGGAGCAGTCGATCGACGGCGCCACCGGGCTGCTGCTCAACGTCACAGGCGGCGAGGACCTCGGCCTGTTCGAGGTCCACGAGGCCGCCGAGACGGCGGTCAAGGAGACCGACTCGGGCGCGAATATCATCTTCGGCGCGGTGATCGACCCGGCGATCTCGGAGGAGGTCCGGGTGTCGGTGATCGCGACCGGGTTCGAGGGATTCGAGCTCCTCGCCCGCCGCCCCGCCGAGGTGCGGAGGCGCAGCCGCCGTCGCGGGCTCGAGATCGGCGACCGCGAGCGCCGCGAGCTCGAGGTCTCCGAGGACGAGATCGACGTCCCCTCGTTCCTGCGCCGGCCGTAGGCAGCGAGGAGCGCTCCGCGGATCGCTAGCCTGCGGCTGGTGAGCACGGCAGCAGCGCTAAGGCGCACGCCGCTTTACGACGCCCACGTGGCGAACGGCGCCCGGATCGCTCCCTTCGCGGGGTTCGAGATGCCGGTCCAGTACGAGGGAGTGGGGGCGGAGCACCTCGCGGTCCGGGAGCGCGCGGGCGTGTTCGACGTCTCCCACATGGGGGAGATCGAGACCGAGGGCCCCGACGCGATGGCGCTGCTCCAGCGGCTGCTCTCCAACGACGTCGGGGCGATCGACGTCGGCGGGGCCCAGTACTCGTGTCTATGCCGCGAGGACGGCGGCGTGCTCGACGACCTCTTCACCTACCGGCTCGCCACCGACCGCTTCCTCACGATCACCAACGCCGCGAACCGGGAGCGCGACTACGGGTGGTTCGCCGATCACGCGGCGGGCCTCGACGCGGACGTTCGCGACGCGGGCGACCGCTTCGCGATGCTCGCCGTCCAGGGCCCCCGGGCGCGCGAGCTCGTCGCGGATCTGAGCGAGGGGGAGCTGCCCGCGCGGCTGCGGACCGCGAGCGCGAGCGTGGCGGGCGCGGAGGCGCTCGTGTGTGGGACCGGGTACACGGGGGAAGACGGAGTGGAGATGCTTGTCGCGCCGGAGTCCGCGACCGCGGTTTGGGACGCGCTGCTGGACGCGGGCGTCTCGCCGGCCGGGCTCGGAGCGCGCGACACGCTGAGGCTCGAGGCGTGCTACCCGCTGTACGGGAACGACCTCGGGGTCGAGCGCACCCCGATCGAGGCGGGGCTCGGATGGTGCTGTAAGGAGACGACCGGCTTCATCGGCTCGGAGGCGACCGCCCGGGTGCGCGACGACGGCCCCCGCGAGCGCCTCGTCCCCTTCACGTTCACCGAGCGCGGGGTCCCGCGGTCCGGCAACCGCGTGCTCCGAGGGTCGGAGGACGTCGGAGAGGTGACGAGCGGCACCCATTCCCCGTCGCTCGGGATCGGGATCGGGATGGCGTATGTCGCCTCCGCGCTGGCCGAGCCGGGCACGGAGCTCGATGTCGACGTTCGCGGCACGCGCCGACCGGCTCGCGTCGCGCGCAAGCCCCTGTACGACACGGAGAAGGAAGGAGACAGCGATTGAGCGAGGAGAGCTATCCGGACGGGCTCCTCTACCACCCCGAGCACGACTGGGCCCGGGTTGAGGGGGATTCGGCGACCTTCGGGCTCACGTGGTACGCGCAGGACGCCCTCGGCGAGGTCGTCTTCTTCGAGCCGCCCAGGAGCGGGACCGAGGTGCGCAAGGACACTCCCTACGCCGAGGTCGAGTCGGTGAAGGCAGTGTCCGAGGTCTACGCGCCGATGTCCGGTGAGGTGACCGAGGTCAACGAGGCGGCGGCGGAGAGCCCGGAGACGATCAACGGCGATCCCTACGGCGACGGGTGGCTGGTCAAGGTGAAGCTGTCGGACCCATCCGAAGCCGATGATCTGATGGACGGCGATGCGTACCGCAAGCTCCTCGACGAGGATCGTTGATGCTGGGATCGAGCCGGGGGGTGTGCTGATCCGGTGACGCGCTACACGTCCGCCACCGACGCCGACCGCGGCGAGATGCTCGCGAAGGTCGGCGCGAGCTCGATCGACGAGCTGTTCGCCGAGCTCCCGGCGGACGTCCGCCTCGGCCGCGAGCTCGAGCTCGCGGCCGGGATGGCCGAGACCGAGGTCCACGACCTGATCGCCGGGCTCGCGAAGCGCAACGCACACGCCGAGGAGGAGCTGTGCTTCATCGGCGCGGGGATGTACGACCACTACGTCCCCGCCGTGGTCGACGCGATCACCCAGCGGTCGGAGTTCCTGACGCCCTACACGCCCTACCAGCCGGAGGTCTCACAGGGCCACCTCCAGGCGACGTTCGAGTTCCAGACAGCGATGTCCGAGCTCACCGGGCTTCCGGTCTCCAACGCGTCTCTTTACGAGGGCCCGTCCTCGGTCGCGTCGGCGGGCTACCTGGCGATCGGCGCAACCGGTCGGCGGCGGTTCGTCGTCTCCCGCGGCCTCCACCCGCACAGCCGCGAGGCGCTCGCGACCTACTCCGAGGGCTACGGCGCGGAGCTCGCCGAGGTCGGGCTTGACGGCGGGCTCACCGACGCCGACGAGCTTGCCGCGGCCGTCGACGATCGGACCGCCGCGGTATTCCTCCAGACCCCGAACTTCCTCGGCGCGGTCGAGGACCTCGGAGCGCTCGCGGAGCCCGCGAGGCAGGCGGGGGCGCTGGTGACCGTGTCGGTGGACCCGATGACCCTCGGGGTGCTGAAGCCGCCCGGCGAGCTCGGCGCCGACATCGCGCTCGGCGAGGGCCAGCCGCTCGGCGGCCGGCTCGACTACGGCGGGCCGTCGTTCGGGTTCTTCTGCGCGACCGAGGAGCACATCCGCCGGATGCCGGGGCGGATCGCGGGCGAGACCGTGGACGTCGACGGGAGGCGGGGCTTCGTCCTCGCCCTCCAGACCCGCGAGCAGCACATCCGCCGCGAGAAGGCGACCCACAACATCTGCACCTCGCAGGCGCTCAACGCGCTCGGCGGGATCGTGTACCTGAGCTGGCTCGGCAAGCAGGGGCTGGTCGAGCTCGGCGAGCTCCTCGCCCGGCGCACGGCGTACGCGCGAGAGCGCCTCGCCGCCGTCGGCGGCGTCGAGCTGCTCCACGAGGCGCCCGTGGTGCGCGAGTTCGGGGTCCGCCTCGACGCGCCCGTAGCCACGGTGCTGGACCGCTGCGCAGCCGACGGGATCGCCGCCGGGTATCCACTCGGCCGCGAGTACCCGGAGTACGAGGACGGATTGCTGGTGGCGATCACCGAACGGCGCACGAAGGAGGACATCGATCGCCTCGCGGAGTCGCTCGGGCGCGCGGTCGCCGAACACGGTGCGAATGGCGCGTTACTTGCGGATAGCGCAAACAAGTCGACACTGGCAGGGAAGGTGACCCAGTGACGCCCGCGGCGTCCTCCTCGGTGCCCTCCGACGTCGGAACGCCGACCCCGCAGCAGAGGGATCCGGCGGTGACGATCTTCGACCGATCGCGCCCCGGCCGCCGCGCCGCGACCCTCCCGGCGCTCGACGTCCCCGAGCGCCCGCTCGACGAGCTGATCCCGGCGCACCTGCGGCGCGAGGCGGCGCCGGAGCTCCCCGAGGTCTCCGAGCCGGAGATCGTCCGCCACTACAACCGGATCTCGCGCCGCAACTTCGACCTCGACACCGGGCTGTATCCGCTCGGCTCGTGCACGATGAAGCACAACCCGCGTCTCAACGAGCGGGTCGCCGCGCTCCCGGGTCACGCCCGACTCCACCCCGCCCAGGACCCGAAGCGCGCCCAGGGCGCGCTCGAGCTGATGTCGCGCCTCCAGGACGCGCTCGCCGAGCTCTGCGGACTCCCACACGTCTCGCTTCAGCCCTCGGCGGGATCGCACGGGGAGCTCGCCGGGCTGCTGCTCACGCGGGCGTATCACGCCGATCGCGGTGAGCGGCGCACCAGGGTCCTCACCCCCGACACATCCCACGGCACGAACCCGGCCTCGGTGACGATGGCCGGCTACGAGGTGGTGAAGGTCGCGACCGACGCGCGAGGCGGAGTCGACGTCGAAGACCTCCGCGCCAAGGTCACCGAGGAGGTCGCGTGCGTGATGCTCACGAACCCGAACACACTCGGCCTGTTCGAGGAGAACATCCGCGAGATCGCCGCGATCGTCCACGATGCGGGGGGAACCCTGTACTACGACGGCGCGAACCTGAACGCGATCATGGGCCACTCGAGGCCCGGCGACATGGGGTTCGACATCGTCCACGTCAACCTTCACAAGTCGTTCTCCCAGCCGCATGGCGGCGGCGGTCCGGGCTCGGGGCCGATCGCCGTCTCCGATCGGATCGAGCCGTACCTGCCGGTGCCGCGGGTGGTGCGGCGCGAGAGCGGGAACGGAGGCGGTCCCCTGTTCGACCTCGAGCACGAGCGCCCGAAGTCGATCGGGCGGCTGCGGGGCTTCCAGGGCAACTTCGGCGTCTTCGTGCGCTCCTACGCGTACATCCTCAGCCTCGGCGCCGACGGGCTCACCGACGTCTCCGAAACCGCCGTCCTGAACGCGAACTACCTCCTCGCGCGGCTGAGCGAGGGCCGCGCGGGTCGCTACCTACCGGTCGCCTTCGACCGCCGCTGCATGCACGAGTTCGTGCTCGGCGGGCGGAACGCGAAGCGGGAGCTGCAGGTGACGACGCTCGACGTCGCTAAGCGCCTGCTCGACTACGGCTTCCACCCCCCGACGATCTACTTCCCGCTCCTGGTCGACGAGGCGTTGATGATCGAGCCGACCGAGACCGAGACGAAGGAGTCGCTCGACGCGTTCGCGGACGCGATCGAGGCGATCCTCGGCGAGGCGGAGGACGATCCGCAGACGCTCAAGGACGCGCCGTACAGCACCCCGGTGCGCCGACTCGACGAGGCGGCCGCGGCGCGGCGCCCGGTGGTTCGTCAGCGCTTTGGGTGAGCGCGGCCGTCGGGTCCCGAGCGCCACACCTGGAGCCAGAACGTCGCCGCGCCCGACGCCCGCTGTGGCCTAGGCGCGCGCCGCACGGGTGACCGCCTGCGTTCCGAGCGCCGGCGAGCGCCGCGCGATCGCACGTCCATTCGTCCCCATCTGTCCGGCGTGGAGCTCGAGCAGCTCGACGAGCTCCACGGTGCGGTGGAAGGGGTCGGCGATCGCACGCTCCTCGGTGAGCGAGTACGCGGCGCGAAGCTCGCCGCCGACCTCGGCGACCACGATCATTCCCAGATTCCGCGAGCGGAACTTGGGGTCGCCGGTGACGAGAGGACGCGTCGAGTCGAGCTGGGCGAGGCGCTCCAGGGCGCCGAGGTCGTCTCCGGCTGCGTCGCGGATCGTCACCTCCGCCGCGTCCTCGTGGAGTAGGACAAGTTCGGGATTGAGCGGGCTAGTGTTTGACATTCGTTCCACCTCCTGCGAGACTGTGACGCCGATCACACCGGCTTGATGTACTACGATGGTGAAGATAGAGTCGATCAAAGGGAATGTCAATGTCTTACAAAGAGCGATTGTCTGACATAGAGCGCGGGGGCCCGCAGTCGGTCACCGGCCAGATCGTCGACGCGTTCGCGGCCGCGATCGAGTCGGGCGAGCTCGGGGCGGGCGAGAAGCTTCCGCCGACCCGCGAGCTCGCCGAGATCGCGGGCGTGAACCACCTGACCGCCGCGCGGGCGTACCGGCGGCTCGCCGACATGGGCCTCGTCGCTGGCAGAGTGGGGAGCGGCACCTATGTGCGCCACGGGGCCCAGGCGCCGCCGCGGGGGCGCGAGGGCGCCAACGCCGACGCCGATCTCGCGTGGCAGGCCTACGCCCTGCCCGAGCAGCGATCCACCTACGGCGACCGCGTGCTCGCCGAGATGATGCGCTCCGCCGAGCGAGGCGAGCGCCTCTCCCTGTCGGTCGGCTACCCGAGCCCGAAGCTGCTCCCCGTCGCGGAGATGCAGCGCTTCACCACCGCGGCGTTCGAGGAGGAGGGGCCGCGGACGATGCAGTACGAGAATTCACAGGGCGCGCCGGAGCTGCGCGACGAGCTGTCGGCGCTGATGCGCCGGCGTGGCAGCGGCGAGGGGCCGGGCGATATCGTCGTCACCGCCGGCGCCCTCCAGGCGCTCACGCTTGCGACGCGCGCGACGCTCGGCCCCGGGGACATCGCCGCGTGCGAGTCGCCGAGCTTCTTCGGCGGGATCGAGGCGATCCGTGCGACCGGCGCCGACACGGTTGCGGTCCCCACCGACGAGGACGGCCTCGACACGGATGCGCTCGAGCAGCTCCTGCGCCGCCACGAGGTACGCCTCGTGCTCGTGCAGCCGCGGCTCCACAACCCAACCGGGCGCGACCTCGAGCCGGAGCGGCGTGCGCACCTGATCGAGCTCGCGCGGCGGCACGGGTTCTTCGTGGTCGAGGACAGCGTGTACGCGGACCTGCGCATCGACGGAGACCCGATCCCGTCGCTGAGGTCGGAGGCGCCCGAGCACGTGATCTACGTCGACTCCCTGTCGAAGACGATGGGGGGCGGCCTGCGGCTCGGCTGGGTCGCGGCGAGCGGCCCGGTGCTCGACCGAATCCTGCGCGAGAAGCGCGGCGACGACATCCACTGCGTCACGCTCACCCAGCTCGCGATCGCCCGCTTCCTCGCGGCCGGCGCGTACGAGGAGCACCTGGACCGGGCCGTCCCGTTCCACGCCGACCGCCGCGAGGTGCTGCTGGAGGCAATCGATCGGGAGCTCGGGACGATCGCGTCGTTCATGCGTCCGCTCGGCGGCGGGCATGTGTGGGTGACGCTCGACGAGCCGCTGGACGAGCGCGACCTGTACGAGGCCGCGACGCGCAACGGCGTGGACTTCCTGCCGGGGGGCGGGATGACCCCGACGCGACCGCTGCAGACCCACATGAGGCTGTCGTACTGCTACCTCGATCCCGAGGAGCTCCGCGAGGCCGCGAGGCGGCTCGCCGTCGCCGTGCGCGAGGCGCGTCGGGCAATGCAGCCGACGCGCGCCGCCATGCCTCTCACCTAGTCGGAGTCCGGGTCCAGTGCGTCGAGCTTCGGAAGCTTCTGCTCCAGGTCGAGCACCGGAGCGAACAGGTCGCCCCGCTCCTCGACCCGCTCGAGCGCGGCGGCGGCCTCGAACCGGATCGGCTCGGGGTCGCCCGACTCGGCGGCGGCCTCGACCTCGTCCCACTCGAGCGGGGTGGAGACGGTGGGGCGCTCGCGTGCGCGCAGCGAGTACACGGCGACGGTCGTCTTCGACTCGGTGTTCTGGCTCCAGTCGACGAACACCTTGCCCTTCCGCAGCCGCTTCGTCATCCGGGAGACGATCTCGTTGGGATGCATCCGCTCCAGCGCCTGGGCGACGGCGTGCGCGTACGGCTTCGTCGTCTCGTAGGTGAGCTTGCCGTTGAGCGGCACGTAGACCTGGAGCCCCTTGCCTCCGGACGTCTTCGGGAAGCACTTCAGGCCGGCGTCGCCGATGAGCTCGCGCACCCTCAGCGCTACGCGGGCGCAGTCGATCACGTTTGCGGGCTCGCCCGGGTCGAGGTCGAAGGCGAGCACCGTGGGACGCTTCATGCGCTTCGCGATCGACAGCGAGGGGTGGAGCTCGAGCGCCGCGAGCTGCGCCATCCACACCAGGGTCGGCTTGTCCTCGCAGACGCAGAACGCGATCTCGCCGTCCTCGCGCTCGCTCCAGATCGCGGCCGTCTCCACCCAGTCGGGGCGGTGCTTGGGGCAGCGCTTCTCGAAGAAGTGGCCGCCATCGACCCCCTCCGGGTACCGCTTCAGGGTCAGCGCGCGGCCCGCGAGGTGCGGGAGGATCGTCGGCGCGATCCGAGCGTAGTAGTCGATCACCTCGCCCTTGGTGAACCCGGTCGCCGGGTACATGACCTTGTCGAGGTTCGTGAGCGAGAGCTCTCGCCCGTCCACCTCGACCTGCTGCGCCTTGGCCATCCGCACATTGTGCCGGTGGCCGGGGGTTTCGGCGCGCTCGACTAGCAGGCCGCCTTGGCGGCCTTCTTCGCCTTGCGCTTCTTGCGCTTCGCCTTCTTGAGCTTCTTCGTAGCCTTCTTGCCCCCGGACTTCTTCGCTTTCTTGCGGGCCTTCTTGAACTTCTTCTTCGCCTTGCCGAGCGCGGCCTCGTCGTCGGCGCAGGTTCCGATGATGTTCCGTCCCGAGATCTGCTCCGTCACGCCGGCGAGCCCGTGCAGCATCGGATCCGCGGCGACGCGCCCGTATATCCCGGGGAAGTTCGGCCGCGCGCAGCCGTTTCCGAAGCTGGTGTCCCCGACGAGCCGGAACCCGCCGCCGGCGATCGGGACGACGAGCGGGCCGCCGCTGTCGCCCTGGCAGCTGTCCCTGCCCCCGGCGACCACCCCTGCGCAGACCATCAACGCCGGGATGAAGTCGGGGCCGTACGCGCCACACCCGCTGTCCGCGAGCATGCCGATCTGCACCTCGCGGAGCTGGTCCGGGAAGAGCTGCGGAGGCCCCTCGTTGAGCGCCCCCCAACCGGTCGCGAACGCCGCTCGGCCCGGGGCCCACGCAGCCGTCTCGTTGGGCCCCGCGAGGTTGATCGTCGGGGAGTTCGAGCTCGACGACAGCTGGATCAGGATCGCGTCCCAACCGTGCGCCGGGAGGCCGTCGAAGAGCGGGTTGCCCGCGGCGTCGGTGAAGAAGAAGTACCCGTCGACCCCGAGCTCCTGGCCCTCGGTCGAGGAGAGCACGGTGCGGCCCGTGACGACGTCGAAGAAGACCGGATCGAACCCGCCGTCGGTGTTGACTATGTCGAAGACGCAGTGGGCCGCGCTGATGACGGCGTTCGGGGCGACGAGGGTGCCGCCGCAGAACTGGCGGTCGAAGCCATTGCTGCCCGGCGGTACGAGACTCTGGTCGAACAGGAGCGCGGTCTGCCACGGCCACTGGGCGATGGTCGTTGGCATTCCGCCGACGATCCTTGACGACGGACCCGCCTCCTCCTTCGCCTCGAGCACCTGCCCGGGCTCGGAATTGCGTCGAACCTCGTCCGCTCGTGTCGCCTCGGCCGAGACCTTGCTCATGTACACGCCGGGCGCGACCTTCGCGACCCGCTTGACGTCCTCGGCGCTCGCGTTCGCTGCCGAGAGCGCGAAGGCCAATGCCGCTGCGGCGACCAAAACCGCGATCCGCCGTCCCAACGGCTTGCTCCGACCTGCGTTGTTCCCCATGCGTCCTCCCTGTACGTCCTGTGCAGATCCAGCACGCCGGGACCGATCCGGCTCGTGCGCGGCGGAAGCTACCAGAGACTCTGGCCGCTGGCTAGGAGCGCGACTTCGCGGCGGTCTTGCGCCGCCCGCCGGACTTCTAGCGCGACTTCGACGACGACTTCGACTTCGCCTTCGACGACTTGCCCTTCGAGCCCGAGCTCTTCGACTTGGAGCTCGAGGACTTCGCCGGCTTGCGCTCCTTCGCGCCGTCCTCGGATCCCTCGGCGAGCTCCTCGCCGCGGACCGACGCGAGGCTGTCCTCGAGGGCGGCCATCAGGTCGGGCGCCTTGGTCGGCTTCGGCTCCTCGGACGGCTGCGTCACGACCTTCTTGCCCTGCGCCTTGCGCTCGATCAGCGACAGCAGCTCCTCGCGGTACTCGTCGCGGTACTTGTCGGCCTCGAACTCGCTCGTCAGCGAGCCGATCAGCTCCTTCGCCATCTCGAGCTCGCGCTTCTCCAGCTTCCGTCCGTCGGCCGAGTCCACCTCGTCGAGCTGGTCCGGTGAGACGACCTCGTCCGCGAACCGCATCGTGGTCAGCGTGAGGACGCCGTCCATCGGGCGGATCGCGGCGAGGTGCTCCTTGTTGCGGAGCACGAACCGCGCGATCGCCACCTTGCGCTCGTCGCGCATCGCCTTCGCGAGCAGCGCGTAGGCCTTCTCCGCGCCCTTGTCGGGTCCGAGGTAGTAGGGGTGCTCGAAGTAGATCGGGTCGATGTCGTCGAGATCGACGAAGTCCTTGATCTCGATCGCGCGGGTCTTCTTCGGGTCGATCTCGTCGAGCTCGTCGCGGGTGATGACCACGTACTGGTCCGGGGTGATCTCGTACCCCTTGACGATGTCGTCGTACGGGACCTCCTCGCCGTCCTCCTCGGCGACTCGCTTGTGCTTGACCCGCGAGCCGTCCTTCTCGCGCAGCTCGCGAAAGCGAATCGTCTGCTTGGAGACGGCGCTGTACAGCTTCACGGGCACGTTCAGGAGCCCGAAGCTGATCGATCCACTCCAGATCGCTCTAGCCATAGTCCTCAATTACCCAGGGTACCGCCGCTTCCCTGCCGACGAACCGACGGGCGGGCGGGATATTGCGAACGACCCTACGATTGGCCCCGATGGCCAAGGCGACCGTCGACCGCAAGCCCACGCTCGTCGACGAGGCCGAGCAGGCGCTGCGGCGCTGGTTCGCCCCCGGCCGGCACCGCCCGGGTGACCGGCTTCCGCCCGAGCACGAGCTCGCCGGGATGCTGGGGGTATCCCGCGGGACGCTCCGGGTCGCGCTCGAGCGCTTAGAACGCAGCGGCGAGATCGTCCGCCGGCAGGGAAGCGGCACGTTCGTGGGAAGGGTGGCCGGCGAGAGCTCGTTCAGCGCTGGGCTCGAGCTGCTCGAGTCCTACTCGCTGCTCGCCTCGCGCCAGGGGCTCGACCTCTCGGTCAGCGACACGACGGTTACGACCGAGCCGGTGGGCGAGGACATCGCCGGCGAGCTCGGGCTCGAGCCCGGCACCGAGGCGCCGGTGGTGGCCCGGATCCTCGTCGCCGACGGACGCCCCGCCGCCCACATGAAGGACTGGCTTCACCCCGAGCTCGACCTCCCGCCGACCGAGGAGCTCGAGCAGGCGCTGGGGAGGGGGAACATGGTCCTCGACGTGCTCGTCGACCGCGACGTCCCGGTGGCGTTCGCGCGCACCGACGTGATGCCGAGGCTTCTGGAGCGGGGAGACCCGCTGGCCGGCGCCCTCGGGGTGAAGCCCCCGATCGCGGTGCTCGAGCTCGCCGACACGATCCACCTCGCCTCCGGCGACGCCGTTCAGCACGGCGTCAGCGTGTTCGCGCCGGGCCGGCTCGCGGTCCACGTCATGCGCGGGCTCGCGTCGTCCGAACCCGAGCAGGTCTCACCCTCGGACTGAACGAACGCCCGTGGTCGCGGTCGCGCTCGGGATCGGCACTGCCCTCTGCTGGGGGCTGGCGGACTTCCTCGGCGGAATCCGCACCCGGCGCCTGACCCTCGCCGCCGTCCTGCTTGTCAGCCAACTCACGGGCCTGAGCGCGATCGCGGTGGTTGTGGCCGTCGGCAACGTCGAGGCGCCGGCGGCGGGGGACGTCGCCCCGGCGCTCGCCGCCGGCGTCTGCCAGCTCGCCGGGATCGCGGCGCTCTACCGCGCGCTCGCGATCGGGACGATGAGCGTGATCTCGCCGATCTCGGCGAGCGGCGCGGCGGCGATCCCGGTTGTCGTCGGCCTCGCCACCGGCGAGCGCCCCGGCCCCGTGGTGTTCGTGGGGATGGCGGCGGCGTTCGCGGGCGTCGCGCTCGCATCCCGCACCCCAACGTCCGGGGCCACGGGCGCGTCGTCGCGCGAGGCGCTCGCGCTCGCGGCCGTCGCGGCGCTCGGGATCGGCGGCTTCTACGTCGGCATGGACGCCGCGGTGGACGACGCGGAGCCGCTCTGGGCGCTGCTCGGCGCCCGGGCGAGCGCCGCGGTCGTCCTCGCTGCGGTGCTGATCTCGCTGCGGCCGAAGCTCGGCGCCGACCCGGCGGCCCTGCCGTCGCTCGCCCTGATCGGCCTCCTCGACGTGAGCGCAAACTTATGCTTCACGCTCGGGACCGAGACGGGGCTGGTGAGCGTTGTGTCCGTGCTGGCGTCGCTGTACCCCGTCGGGACGGTCGTGCTTGCGCGGGCGCTCCTCGGCGAGCGGTTGGTCGCGATCCAGATGGCCGGCGTCGCGTTCGCGCTCGCGGGCGTCGCGCTGATCGCGGCGGGGTAAGACCGCCGAGCGGAGCCCTGACACCAGGCGCTCGGGCCGCCCGCCCGGCGCCCAACCGGGTCATCGGGGCGCGGGGCGCAAGCCTTGCCGGGCGCGTCGATGCACCTCCCGGAGCGCTGCTCGGGCTGCGGACACTCGCTCGCCCGCCAGCCCGCGGTCGGACCCGTGCGCCGCCACCAGGTGGCTGCCCGAGATCGCCATCCGGATCACCGAGCACCGGCTCGCCGCCGCCCGGTCTCCTCCTGTCACCGGTAGCCGCAAAGTAACCGCGTATTCACAGCGCGGCAACATCGGGTTCGCGGTGCTATCGCATGATGCGTAGAGATCTAGATGTCTCGCAAGGAGGTACCGATGGGAGCTCGGCGTCGTATGCGCCTTGGAATCGGGGCGATCGCGGCTGCGGCGATCGTGGCGTTCACCGCGGGTTGCGGCGAGGACGACGCCGAGGGAGGTGACACGCAGACCATCCGCTTCGCGGTGACCGACCTGACTGGCCTGGAAGAGCTGCAGCGCGAGTACGGAGCCTTCGTCGAGGCGTTCGAGGCAGAGAGCGGTCAGGAGATGGAGTTCTTTCCGGTCGTCGACCGAGTCGCCGCGGCTGCGGCGCTGGAGTCGGACCGGGTCGACATGGTCTTCACCGGCCCCGCGGAGTACGTGGTGATGCGCGCCCGCACGGACGCTGAGCCGGTCGTCTCGATCAACCGCCCCGATTATCACTCCTGCGTCTATACGAACGCCGACAGCGAGTTCGAGTCGCTGGAGGACCTCACCGGCGAGAAGATCGCGATGAGCGACGTCGGCTCGACCAGCGGCCATCTCGGCCCCTCGCAGATGTTCGCTGACGCCGGCATCGAGATGCCGGGCGGTGTCGAGGCGCTGACCGTCGGCGACGCGTTTCACCAAGCGCTCGTCCGCGGCGACGTCGCCGCGGTCGGGATTGGCTGCCACGACTACGAGGAGGCGATGCAGTCCGAGGACGATCCCTCGGAGTACCGAGTCATCGCCGAGGGGGACCTGCTGCCCGCCGACGTGATCATCGCCCGGCCCGAGCTCGACGACGAGACCATCGAGTCGGTCCGGAGCATCTTCGAGGAGAGCTGGGAGGACGTGTTGCTGCCGGCGATGCTGGAGGGCAAGGACAACCAGAAGTACGACGGCGCGACCCTGGAGCCCGCTCCGGAGGACAGCGATTACGACGCTGTCCGGGAGATGTACCGGACGATCGGGGTCGAGGACTTCACCGAGTTCGCAGGCTCCTAGACGCCGCCCGACCGGGATGCTCCCAACCGAAGTAAGGACCGCAGGCGCGACCGTGAGGGTGAGATCCCTCACGGTCGCGTTCGACGGCGGGCCCGTGCTGGAGGACGTCGGCTTCGAGGTCGAGCCGGGCGAGGTCGCTGCCCTCGTCGGCGCCAACGGCGCCGGGAAGTCCACCCTGATGCGGGCGCTCGTGGGAATCGGGCCCAGGCGCCCGCGCAGCGTGCACGTCGACGGCATCGATGTCGGCGCCGCCTCACGCGGAGAGCTGCGCGCGGTTCGGCGCCGCACCGGGATGGTCTTTCAGCGCTTCTGCCTCGCCGGTCGTCTCAGCGCTTTCCAGAACGTGTTGCACGGTGGCATGGGCAGAACCGGACCTCGCGGGTGGCTCGCGGCCACGGCTAGCGACGAGGAGCGCTCCGAAGCGATGGCGTCCCTTGAGCGCGTCGGCCTCGCGCACCTGGCGCGCCGGCGGGCGTCGCTGCTTTCCGGAGGCGAGGCCCAGAGGGTCTCGATTGCCCGCGCCGTGATGCAGCGCCCGAGCCTGGTGCTGGCCGACGAACCGGTGGCCAGCCTCGATCCTTCGGCCACGCGCAGCGTCATGGAGCTGCTCACCGGAGTGGCTCGCGAACAGGGCGTGACGGCGATCCTCGCCCTGCACCAGCTCGATCTCGCGCGCCGCTACACGGATCGCGTTATCGGCCTCCAACGGGGCCGGCTGAGGATCGACAGCGCTCTGGCCAGCTGCCTGGACAGCGAGCTCGACCGCCTCTACGCGGGCGATCCGCGGCCGGCGGCCAGCCCGCAGGAGCCTGCCCCTCCCGCGGAGGCGGCAGCCTGATGGAGGCGGCGAACCTCCCACCCCGCACCGCGGCCGGGCGCGTCTCGGTGCCGCCACCACCACCCCGCATCCGCCGTCCGGGGCCGTTCGCATATCTGCTTGTCACGGGCGTCGCGGCGTTCGTGATTCATGCGTACCTGAGCGGCGCCGCCATCCTCCCGAGCACGTTGATCGAGGGCATCGGACCCCTCATCGAGTTCATCGCCGACGCCTTCCCGCCCGACCTCGAGCGGTCCGGCCCGATCGCCTCCGCTCTGGTCGAGACCTTCGAGATCGCCCTGGTGGGGACGATCTTCGGCACGATGATCGCGGTCCCGCTCGCGGTCCTGGCCGCGCGCAACACGACCCCGAACCCCCTCGTCTATGCGGGTGCGCGCGGCCTGATCGCGCTGATGAGGACGATCCCGGACATCGTCTGGGGGCTGATCTTCGTTGTCACAGTGGGTCTGGGCGCACCCGCCGGGGTGCTTGCGATCACCATGGACGTTGCCGGATTCAGCGGCCGGTTCTTCGCGGACTCCATCGAAGACGTCGACCAGGGCCTGATCGACGGGCTCGCCGCGACCGGCGCGAGCGAGACCGGCATCGTGGTCGGCGCCGTGGTCCCGAGCGTGACGCCCGCGTGGACGGCGACCACGATGTTCGCGCTGGAGCAGGCAACGCGCTCGTCCGTCGTCCTCGGGATCGTCGGTGCGGGTGGCATCGGGGTCGAGCTGACCACATCGATGTCGCTGCTGCGCTACGACGAGGCCGCGACGATCATCCTCGCGATCTTTGTCGTCGTGCTTGGCGTCGAGCGGCTGTCCTCCGCGGTGAGGGCGCGAATCAGGTGAGTTGGCAGACGTCCACTCCTGGAAGTAACATCTAGATATCTAGATGATATCCGTGAACCGACATTCGGCATTGCCGCTCTACCGGCAGGTCGCCAGCGCGATCGAGGTTGAGATCTCGTCGGGCCCGCTCCAACCCGACGAGCGGCTCCCGGGCGAAGCGGAGCTTGCCGAGCGTTACGAGGTAAACCGGCTTACCGTGCGGAGCGCGCTCGCCGAATTGGCGCAGCGCGGACTGATTTACACCGTGCACGGGCGTGGTTCGTACGTCTCGGCTCCCGCGATCCGGCACGACATCTCGGGCGACCGCGAAGCCAGCCTGACCCGCGCGATGCGCGAGAGCGGACATCTCGCGAGCCAGCGATTGCTCTCCGCCGCCGACGAGGAGCGAAGCGACGTCGCGCGTACGCTCGGCACGCGCGGGCGTGTCCGGCGCTACGAGCTCTTGCGGTACGTCGACGAGTCGCCCTGGACGCTGACCACCACCTGGCTTCCCGAGCATCGCTTTCGTCACCTGGGCCGCCACTGGCGCGGTGACGACTCTCTCTACGAGGTGCTCGAGCGCGAGTACGGCGCGCGCATGCGGCGCGCCTATCGGACGATTTCGACCGAGGCCAGCGGCCCGACCGATGCCGAGCATCTGATGGTGCCAGTCGGCTTTCCGCTCTTGGTCATTGGGGGCCTGAACGTGGACGAGCGCGGTAAGCCGGTGGTGCTGGTCGAGCACCGCGGTCGAGGCGACCGGGTGCAGTTCACGGTGAGGTTCGAGTGATCTCGTCGCGAGTTGCGGAGCGCTCGTCGCGATGAGCCCGGAGGAGCGGATGGAGGCGCTCGCCATGTGCCATCCCGAGGAGCTCGAGGCCCTGGCCGACAAGCTCCTGCGTGACGCCAACGTCGAGGTGGTATCGGGACCAGAGGTCGCAGTCGCGCCGCTTCGGGTCCCGGCCGCCGAGGGCGAGGGCAGCGTCGTGCTCGCCCGCGTTCCGGTGACGCGCTGCACCCTGCTCCTGGACGGGGTGCGCGGCGACGCGATCGTGCCCGGTCGCTCGGTGCGAGCGGCGCTTGCCGCCGCCGTGTTGGATGCCGAGGCCGAGCGCGGGGGCGCTGACGTGGGCGCCGTAAACGCGTTCGCGTATGCGGCCCTCGAGCGCCGCGCCGGCGACCTCGCCGTCGAGGCCGCGGGCGTCACCGCCACACGAACGGACGCCCACCGATGAGCTGGGACCACGTGCACGACTCGCGCACGGCGTTCAGGGCCTGCCTCGAGGCGCTCAGCCGACCGGGCGCGCGCATCGTCGACCTGCCGCGTCCCGGCCTGAGCGAGAACGCCGCGCACGAGGCCGCCGCCGGCATCCTGCTGGCGCTGCTCGACCCCGGCCTCGGCCTTGCCTCCACGGGCGGCGCCGAAACCGTCGAGCTGGGCGCGAAGGTGCGCGAGCTCACGGGAGCCGCCGAGGTGAGGGTCGAGGAGGCCGACTTCGTCTTCGCGGGGCCGCGGGGCGAGCCCGACGTCGCCGGTCGCGCCCGCCGCGGCTCCGCGCTCGCGCCCGATCGTGGCGCCACGCTCGTCTACGCAGGCGTCGATGCCCAGGCCTGCGAGCTGGAGCTCGCCGGCCCCGGGGTGCCCGGAACGCGCGCCGCTCCCGTGCCTCTCGCCGCCGCGGAGATCGAGACGCTCAGGCGCGCGAACTCGCATCCGCCGCTGGGAGTTGACGTGCTCGCGCTCGCGCCGGACGGGTCGCTCGTCGGCCTGCCCCGGGCGGTCCTCGGAGGCTGAGCGTGTACGCGACCATGCAGGCATCCGAGCGATTGATCGCGGCGTCGCGTTCGCTGCTCGGTGATCCGAGCGAACCCGGAACGAGCCCCGGGCTGGAGTTGCTACGCGACCAGGTCTGCGCCGAGGCCGGCGTTTGGGCGCCCGAGGCGGCGGGGAGGGCGCTGCGCCAGGCGCGGGGGGACATCGCCCGCGCGGTCACGTTGGTCCGCGTCTGGGCGGCGACGCTGCCGCCGCAGCGTGCGGACGCGTGCACCGACGCCGGGATCAGGGTGACGCGTCGGGTGTCGGCGGCATTTGCTGAGATCCCCGGGGGCCAGTGGCTCGGCGCTTCGCCGGACTTCGCCTCGCGCCTGCTCGACTGGTGCGAGGAGGGCGCGGACGACGCGCCGGTGCCGGGTCCCGCGGAGCCGAGCAAGCTGGGAACCGGCAATGGCCAGCCGGGCTCCGGCGCGCCGGCTCGCACCGAGCTCGGCAGGGTCTCGGCGCTGCTTCGTTCGAGTCCGGGGATCAGGGTCGCCTCCGCAAGGGAGCCAGAGGACGGTCTCGATCAATTCGATCAGCCGCTCGGCCCGCACCCAGCCCGTGAGGCACGCCAGGCGGCGCTCGGTCGGGGGGAGACGGGCGCCCTGGTGGCGCTTGCGAACGTCGCTTTGACCGGACGGCGCGAGGCGGTCGCGGGGGAGCTCTGCGTGGGTGTTGCCGAGCTCAGCGTGTCGCATCCGCGGACCGGTCGAGCAGTGCGTATCGCTGATGTCCCGATCAGCGAAGCGACAGTGCTCAGCGACGCCGAGGTGGACGGCGCCGTGGGGTTTGCGCTCGGCTTCGGTGTCAGCGCCGGACGGCTGGAGCGCAGGGCGCTGGCCACGGCCGTGATCGACGCGACGCTCGAGGGGGGCGGCGAGGTCGGGGGGCTCAGCGAACTTCCGGCGCTGGCGGCCGTCGACGGACTGGCGACGAGCGGGTTCGTCGACCACCTACGCCTGCCGCACTTCGCAAGCTTCGCCTCCTACGTCGACCGCGTGCGTCCATCTGAGGAGGCGCGGTGAGCGTGCCGACCGTCGCCAACCTGGCAGACCAGCACGCTCGCACCGCGCCGTACGCGTACCTCGACGAGCGCTCGAAGCGCGAGGTGCGACGAGCCATCCTCAAGGCGCTTTGCGTGCCGGGGCGTCAGGTCTCGTTCGCCTCCCGCGAGATGCCCGTCGCGCGCGGTTGGGGCAGCGGGGGCCTTCAGTTGACGCTCTCGTGCGTCGGGCCGCGCGACGTGGTCAAGGTCATCGACCAGGGCGACGACGGCTCGTTCAACGCTGCCGCAATGAGGGAGTTAATCGGCTCCTCGTCGAGCGCTCGCACCACCACCCGGACGGTCGAGGCGACGCTGATCCAGAGCCGCCATCGGATCCCCGAGGTGCCGTTGCGCCCCGATCAGCTGCTGATTCTCCAGCTACCCCATCCCGAGCCGCTGCGACGGGTGGTGCACGATCCACGCCGCGCGGCGCGCCTGCACGAGATCGGCGACTACACGGCCGCGTGGCTCGACCTCTACGACGACGAGGCTTGTCATGGTGCCCCCCGCAGTGGCGCCGATCACCCGATCCTGGTCGCCGGGCGCGCGCTTGCCAGCCCCAGTCCGGTGCCGCGCCACGACGTGATGAGGCTCTCCGATCGTCCCCATCCGATCCTGCTCGGAGCGGGGCGACTGGAGCGCATTGTGGCGATCCCGCCCCATACCGAGGTCCGCCCGCTGGCCTTCGACGATCGCCCGCTGCGCCCGGAGCACGCCGGGGCCCCGTGCGCGCGCTGCGGTAGCGAGTCCTCCTACCGGGTCGAGCGCGAGCTCGGCAGCGGGCGCTGGGAGTGCTCGGACACCGATGCTTGCGCGTCGAGGCGCGAACGGGGAGGGCGAGTGGTCGCGGGCGTGACGGGCGAGGACGCGTCGTGAGTGCGCCCGCCGTGGCCCCGAGCGCGGCGAGTCGGTTGACGGCTCCGGCACCCGTGCTCGCCGTGACCTCCCTGCGGAAGCGCTACGGCCCGGGATGCGCACGGTGCCGGACCGCCAACGTGCCGCGGTGCGAGGCCTGCGCGACGGTGCACGCGGTTCGCGACGTCTCGTTCGAGGTCGGTCCGAGCGAGGTGGTGGGGATCGTCGGCGAGTCGGGCTCGGGCAAGACGACCCTGTTGCGCTGCCTGCGGCTGGATCTCGAGGCCGGCGCGGGTCGGGTCACGCTGGATGGCTTCGGCGATCTCTTCGGGCTCGACGCCGCCACGAGGCGCGACGTGCTCTCAGGCGCGATCGCGATGGTGCACCAAGACGACGTCGCCGCCGGCCTTCACCCCCAGCTCTCGGCGGGGGCGAACGTCGCCGAGCGCCTGCTGGCCGCGGGCGAGCGCGAATTCGCGCCGCTGCGCGCACGCTCAGGCCGGATCCTCGCTCGCATGGAAGTCGCCACCGAGCGCCACGACGACCCGCTCACCACCTACTCGGGCGGAATGCGTCAGCGAACGCAGCTCGCCAGGGCTCTGATCCGGCCCCCGCGGCTGCTGTTGCTAGATGAGCCGACCACTGGCCTCGATCCCTCGGTGCAGGCGACCGTGCTCGCCTTGATCGCGGATGTGCTCGAGGAGGTCGAGGGGGGGACCGTGCTCGTTTCCCACGATTTCGATGTCGTGGGCCTGCTCGCAGACCGGGTGCTCGTGATGCGTGGCGGGGTCGTGGTCGAAGAGGGCCTGACCGACACAGTGCTCGAGGACCCGCGCCATCCCTACACACGCCTCCTGGTCGCGAGCCGGCTGCGATGACCGCGACCCTGGAAGCGAGCCGGATCGCCCGCGATGATGCGCGTAGGAGGCTGGCCGAGTTCTCGGTGCGGCTCGAGCCTGGCGCGCTCGTCGCCGTGCGTGGGGCCGAGGCCGAATGCTCGACGCTGATCAAGACTCTGTGTCGGACCCTCGAGCCCGATCGTGGCCGCCTCGTGCTGAGCGTTCACGACCGCGCCCTGGACCTGGCCCACGCCGACCCGCGCGCTGTCGCGTGGGCGCGGCGGCAGTGGTTTGGCTTGTTCGACGGACGCCTGCGGGCGCTGCCCAACCGCACTCCGTTGCAAATCGTCGCGGCCGGCAACGAGAGCGAACACGCCGAGGCGAGCAGGGTCTTGGGCGAGCTCGGGACCAACGCGGTCGCAGAGCCGGTCGGCCTGCTGGGCGAGCGGGAGCGCGCTTACGTCGCACTCGCCGCCGCGCTCGTCCGGCCGGCACTGATCGTGCTGCTCCACCGTCCCCTCGCCGGCCTCGAGCAAGCGGCCCGGAAGCGTGCGCTGGCGCTGGTCTGCCGCGCTCGTGACGCCGGCTCCGCCGTGCTCGCCACCTGCTCGCCGGCGGACGAGACCAAAGGCGATATCGAGCTTGCGATCGGAGCGCGGCCATGAGCGGCCATTCACTCGACGTCGCGCTCGTGCCCGGCGGGGGGCGAGCCGCCCTCTTCAACGCGTGCGTGACGGTCGATGACGATGGCGTCGTCACCGCGATCGAGCCCGTTGCGGCGAACGGAGCGCGTGCCGAGCGCCTGCTTGCCCCGCCCGTCACGGATCTGCACCTCGACGTCCTGCGCGAGCGCCGGCGCCCGCGCGCCGACGTCGAGATCGAGCAGGAACGGGCGATCTCGATGCTGGACGCCGAGCTGGCGGCCTCCGGCTACGCCACGGTCTGCGTCTGCGCTCGCTTCGAGGACGCGCCGGAGAAGGGTGTCCGCCTCGCTGACACACGGCAGCTCTGCGAGCTGATCGAATGCCATGCGGAGCGGCTCGGTTGCGAGTGGCTCCTCCACGCCCGCGTGGAGGTGACCGACGAGGGCGTCGTCGACGAGTTCGAACGCGCGCTCGCGCGGAGCCGACGGATCGCGCTCGTCTCGGTCATGGACCACTCAGCCGAGCGCTCGCGCTTTCACTCCGTCGAGGCGCATCGGCAGTACTACTCGCGCGATTGGTCCCTGCCACTGGCGGAGGTTGACGGCGTGATCGAGCGCAAGCGCGCCGGTGCCGCGGGGGCGGCGGAGCGCCGACGCGCGGTCGCCGCCCTGGCGCTCGCGCACGGGGTGCCGCTCGCGAGCCACGATGACCGCGATGGGTCCGACGTGCTCGACTCGGCATCGCTCGGTGCCCGCGTGGCGGAGTTCCCCCTCTCCCTGGAAGCGGCGATGGCGGCTAAAGAGCGTGGCATCACCGTCGTGCTTGGGGCGCCGAACGCGGTCCGCGGGCGCTCCACGTCTCCCAGCAACCTGACCGTGGCCGAGGCCGTCGCGGCCGACGCCTGCGACGTTCTCTGCTCCGACTATCTGCCCAGCGCCATGCTCGCCGCCCCGTTCGCGCTCGCCGCCGGTGGCCAGCGCGAGCTCGGCGCCGGCTTCGAGCTCGTCAGCGGCGCTCCGGCGGGGGTGCTGGGTCGCGAGGCTCCGAGAATCGACGTGGGTCGTCCGCTCGATGCCGTGTTGATCGAGATGCTCGGAGACACACCCGTGGCGGTGGCGCGCTGGCGCCAGGGCCGACTCGTTTGGTCGCGATCGCGCACGGTCGGCGTCGCGAGCCTGATCTGAGATGGGTCGCGTGCGGGAAGTCAGCCACGCGGTGGCGAGCGACGCTGGAAGGCGCGGATCGCCACTCTCCGCTCGATCCCGACGACGCACCGGTTCGTGCCGGGCGAATGCCTGATCTCGGCCGCGGAGACCGAGGCCGCCCTGCTGGGCTGCGAGCGGGCCGTGTTGGAGCCTGGCGCGGCGACGAGCGAAGTAGCCGAGCTGGCGCCAGCGATCGGGCTCGAGGCCGAATCCGATGGTGAGCCGCCCGGTCACGGACCAGACCGCCGGCGTCGGGCTCGCGCTCGGGGGTCGCGCTGATCGCGGCGGGGTAGCGGTCTGGAGGGGTCGTGGAAGAGCCTCGGCCGTAGGACAGCGCGATCGAAGCGGGGCTGGGTGGGGGAAACGGAGCGGTCGCGGCCTCAGGACCGCGGCCCTAACTCCACACTCGAGATGTCGCCAGACGCGAGACCCCCGATTGGGGTCGCAGTGCGACCAAAAGTCCGGGTTCGGCGAATCGGGGTCCGCGAGATGGCGGTTACGGACACGGTGGCCACCGGTGGGTGCGCGGTGCGGCCAGTTCTCGGCGGCTTCTACGTCGGCATGGACGCCGCGGTGGACGACGCGGAGCCGCTCTGGGCGCTGCTCGGCGCACGCGCGAGCGCCGCGGTCGTCCTCGCGGCGGTGCTGGTCTCGCTGCGGCCGAAGCTCGGCGCCAAGCCGGCCGATCTGCCGGCGCTCGCCCTGATCGGCCTCCTCGACGTAAGCGCAAACTTATGCTTCACGCTCGGGACCGAGACGGGGCTGGTGAGCGTTGTGTCCGTGCTGGCGTCGCTCTACCCCGTCGGAACGGTGCTGCTCGCGCGGGCGCTCCTCGGCGAGCGACTGGTCGCGATCCAGATGGCCGGCGTCACGTTCGCGCTCGCGGGGGTCGCGCTGATCGCGGCAGGGTAGCCGAACGTCGCGGCTGGGGTGACGCGCGAGCGCACGATTGCATTCGTATTCAGCCCCGCGATCGTGGCGATCAGCGGCTCAATGTACGCCCATTTGCAGGGCTCGATCACACCGGATGCCTCTTTCTTCGGAGCCGGGTTCCCCTACCGCGAACAGCATCCGCCCCAGCTCGAACCACCCTGAACCCGCGGACTCCGTTTCAGACCGGCAAGCCTGAGGTCGCTGAGGCGGGGGATGTGCCCCTCAGCTCGGTAGCCACCTCCTGAGCTGCGGAGACGACGTCAGCGCGGTTCGACGCCACTCGGACGCTCGCCAGGCCCCGCGCAGCCGTTTCACTCGGCGCCAGCCCGCTGCTCCCGACGACCGCGTGCACCGGCACGGCGGACCGCCGGCAACGGGCGGCGATGCGCCCGACCGCCTTGCCGGCGAAGGTCTGAGCGTCGAGGCGGCCCTCGCCGACGATCACCGCGTCGGCACGGTCGAGGCGCCGGTCGAAGTCGATTACGTCGAGGACGAAGTCGGCGCCCGAGACGAGTTCGGCGCCAAACTCAGCCCATAGTCCGCCCGAGAGGCCACCGGCGGCGCCGGTGAGGGGCAGGCCCCGCGGATCGCGCCGAAACTCGGCAGCCATGAGGTCGAGTCGCGCGCCAAGGCGCCGCACCGCCTCCGGGGAGGCGCCCTTCTGCGGTCCATACGTGCGGGGCGCATCCTCGAACGCTGTCTCGACGTCGCACAGCACAGTAAGGCGGCATTCAGCGAGCCCCCCGCTGGCGCGGATCGCTTCAATCGCGCCCGCGCCCCCGTCGACCGTCGCGCTTCCGCCCGCCGCGACGAGGATGCGCCTCGCGCCCAGGTCCCGCGCGGCGACGATCAGCTCGCCGGTTCCGGTCGTCGAGGTTCGTTCGGGATCGAGCTCGGAGGGAGCGAGCAGCCCGAGCCCCGACGCCTCCGCGACCTCGACGATGGCCTCCCGGCCGGCGATCCCGAGAGCGACATCGAGAGGGCGACCGAGCGGATCGGTTGCTTTCCGCCGCACGACGCAGCCACCGAGCGCTTCGACCAGGATCCGCATCGTGCCCTCGCCGCCGTCCGCCACCGGGCAGGCCTCCGGGCTGCATCCGGCGAGTCCCACCCCGGTGGCGCAGGCGTCGGCCGCCTCCGATGCCGAGAGCGTCCCCTTGAACGAGTCGGGCGCGACGAGCACGCGAGGGGGCATCAGCTGCCCACCGCCAACAGCTCTCCGTTGACCGGCGTCAGGGGCGGCTCGCCCCTGCAGACCGCGATCGCGTTGCGCGCGGCGAGCATCGCCATCGCGGTCCGGGTCTCGAGCGTGGCCGAGCCCAGGTGAGGGACCAGAGTCGCGTTGTCCAGCTCGAGCAGTCCGGGGTCCACCTCGGGCTCTCGCTCGAAGACGTCCAGTGCCGCGCCGGCGATCGAACCGTCCCGCAGGGCCTCGGCGAGGGCCGCTTCGTCGACGATCGGCCCGCGGGCCGTATTGATGAGGAACGCAGTCGGTTTCATCAGACGCAGGCGCTCGGCATCGATCAGGTGTCGCGTTTCCTCGGTGAGAGGACAGTGGAGGCTGACGACATCTGCTGTCGCCAGCAGCTCGTCGAGCGGAACGCGGACGGCATCGAGCTCGGCCTCGACGCCGGGGTCGGCGCGCCGGGGTCCGGCGTAGGCGATCTGCATCCCGAACGCGCGGGCGCGGCGCGCTACCGTCACCCCGATGCCCCCGAGGCCGACGATTCCGAGCGTCTTGCCCTGTAGGCCCGTGCCAAGCATGTGGAACATGTGCCACGACCAGGGCGTGCGACTTCGGATCGCCCTCTCTCCCTCGCCAAGCCGGCGCGTCACCATCAGGATCAGCGCGAGGGTGAGGTCGGCGGTGGCCTCGGTCAGCACGCCGGGGGTGTTCGTGACCAAGACGCCGCGGCTCGTCGCCGCGGCGACGTCGATGTTGTCGTAGCCGACGGCGACGTTTGCCACGCAGCGCAGCTGCGGACCGGCGGCGTCGAGGAACTCGGCGTCGACCCGATCGTGCAGCAGGGTCACCACCGCGGTCGCGCTGCGGACCGCCTCGTGCAGGTCGGGGCGCGCCAGGGGCGCGTCGTGCTCCGATACCCAGAGATCACCGGCTTCGCGCAGGAGTTTGAGGGCGGGCTCAGGGATGGTCCGGGTGACGACGAGCCGCGCTTCGCGACTCATCCGGGAACGGCGACGCCCTGGCTCTCGACCGCCGCGGTGATCGCCCCGAGGACCCGGTCGGCCGTATCCGTGCGGGCGTTCGGGCCCATCAGCCCGACCCGCCAGATCGCAGGCGCCTGTGGGCCGAGACCGCCCCCGACCTCGATCCCCTCATCGGCGAGCAGCTGTTTCTGCACGAGCTTGCCGTCGATCCCCTCCGGAACGCGGATCGCCGTCAGCGGGCCAAGCTGGTGATCGGGTTCCGCGAGGAGCTCGAAGCCGGCCTCGGCCGCCCGCTTCTGCAGGTGGCGACCGGCGTCCGTATGCCTCGTCCAACGCTGCTCCAGGCCCTCGATCTGGATCTGGCGAAGCACCTCGTGAAGAGCGTAGACGTGCAGGATCGGGGCGGTGTGATGGTAGGTCGCCGGGCGTTCCACCCAGTAGGCCTCGAGCAGCTCGAAGTCCGACGAGAACGGGACCGACGTGCGCCGCCGGCGCCTCCGCTCGAGCGCACGATCGGAGACGGCGATCGGAGACATGCCGGGTGGCGCGGCCAGGCACTTCTGGGTGCACGAGTACGCGTAGTCGAGCCCCCAGCCGTCGAAGTCGAGCTCCACCCCGCCCAGGGTCGTGACGCAGTCTGCCATCAGCAGGGTCTTGCCGTTCCGCATCTCGGCGCCCAGCTCCGCGAGCGGATGCTCGCTGCCGGTCGACGTCTCGCCATGGACGACCGCGAGCAGTCGCGCATACGGGTGCTCGTCGAGCGCAGCGAGCAAACGCGCGTTGGGCACGTGTCGGCCCCACTCCGCGGTGACCTCGACCACGTCCGCGCCGGAGCGCCGTGCCACCTCGACGATTCGCTTGCCGAAGTACCCGCTGGCGCCCACGATCACCGTGTCGCCCCGCTCGACGAGGTTCGCGATGCCGGCCTCCATGCCGGACGTCCCGGTCGACTGCAGCGGCAGCACCGTTCCTGACTCCGCCCGGTAGACGTGGCGAAGGAGCGCAACGAGGTCGAGGAGGATGTCGTGCAGTTCGGAGTCGAGGTGCCCGAGCATGGGCTTCTGCATCGCCTCGAGCGCGGCAGGATCGATGTTGGTCGGGCCAGGACCGCAGAGCAGCCTGTCGGACGGGGAGATGGGTGCAAGCAGTTCGGTCATGCCCACATGACATTCGCATACGAGTCCATGTCTTCAAACTAAGAAAAACCTTGAATCAATAAGTCAGGCCCTATATATTCGCCCCTTGGCGGTCACCGTCACGCAGCTGTCGGCGTTTCTCTCTGTTGTCCGCCTCGGTTCGGTCACGGCCGCGGCCGACGAGCTCGTCGTCACGCAGCCCTCGGTCTCCGCTGCGGTTGCGGCTCTCGAACGCGAGGTCGGGGTCGAGTTGACCGAGCGCGCGGGTCGCGGCGTCA
>JBOGZL010000110.1:0-8804 GCA_050697195.1 Solirubrobacterales bacterium | reverse complement strand
GAGGCGCTGTTCGAGGTCGCGAAGGAGAAGGGCAAGCTCGACGTGATCCGGGAGCAGCTCGCGCAGGTCGCGGACGCGCTCGAGCGCGATCGAGAGCTGGCGGTGTTCTTCTTCAGCCCCTACTTCTCCTCCGCCGAGAAGCGGGACGGGATCGCGCGCGCCGTCTCGGGGGCGGAGCCGGAGCTGACCAACTTCCTCGAGCTCCTGGTGGAGAAGCACCGGATGCCGGTGATATTCAGGATCCGGCGCCGGTTCAACGAGATGTGGGCGGAGGAGAACAAGCGGCTCGAGGTCACGCTGACGAGCGCCGTCGAGCTCGATCCCGAGATCGTCGAGCGCGTCGGGGCGGAGATCGAACGGCAGACCGATCGCACGGTGGAGATGGAGAGTCGCGTGGACGAGAACGTGCTCGGCGGCCTTGTGCTCCAGGTCGGCAACATGGTGCTCGACGCGAGCATCCGGAACAGGCTCGAAACACTGAGGAAGGAGGTCGCGAAGGCCGTCTGAGCGGCCGGCGACCGCCCCAACGAGGCAGATCTAGGAGGAAGCTCACCAGATGGAGATCAAGCCGGACGAGATAACCAAGATCCTGCGCGAGCGGATCGAGGGCATGGAGGCCGAGTCGGCCGATCTGGCCGAGGTCGGCACCGTGCTGTCGATCGGCGACGGGATCGCCCGCATCCACGGGCTCGACAACTGCATGTCGCTCGAGATGCTCGAGCTCCCGCACGACGTCGTCGGGCTTGCTCTGAACCTGGAGGAGGACAACGTAGGAGCGGTCCTGTTCGGGGAGTGGGAGGAGATCGTCGAGGGCGACGCCGTGAAGCGAACCGGCAAGTTGCTCGAGATCCCGGTCGGCGATTCGCTCCTCGGTCGTCTGGTCGATCCGCTGGGGCGCCCACTCGACGACAAGGGGGACGTGAAGACGGACCAGACCCGTCCCGCGGAGTTCAAGGCGCCGGGCGTGGTCCAGCGCCAGCAGGTGGCCGAGCCGATGCAGACGGGGCTGAAGGCGATCGACTCGATGATCCCGATCGGGCGCGGTCAGCGCGAGCTGATCATCGGCGACCGCCAGACCGGCAAGACGGCGATCGCGATCGACACGATCATCAACAACAAGGACTCCGACCTGATCTGCATCTACGTCGCGATCGGCCAGCGGATGTCGACGGTGGTGCAGTTCATGGAGACCCTTGAGCAGTACGGGGCGATGGAGAACACGATCATCGTCGCCGCTCCCGCCGACGAGGCGGCGCCGATCAAGTACATGGCGCCGTACGCGGGCTGCGCGATGGGGGAGCACTTCCTCTACAACGGCAAGCACGCCCTGTGCATCTACGACGACCTCACGAAGCACGCGTTCGCATATCGCCAGATGTCGCTCCTGCTTCGCCGACCCCCTGGTCGCGAGGCGTATCCGGGCGACGTCTTCTACCTCCACTCACGCCTGCTCGAGCGAGCCGTGAAGCTGAGCGAGGAGCTCGGGAGTGGCTCGCTGACCGCGTTGCCGGTGATCGAGACCCAGGCGGGCGACGTCTCCGCGTACATCCCCACCAACGTGATCTCGATCACCGACGGTCAGATCTTCCTCGAGTCCGACCTCTTCCACTCCGGGGTGAGGCCGGCGATCAACGTCGGGATCTCGGTCTCGCGTGTCGGCGGGAACGCGCAGACGAAGGCGATGAAGCGCGTCGCCGGCAAGCTGCGGCTCGACCTCTCGCAGTACCGCGAGCTCGAGGCGTTCGCGCAGTTCGGCTCCGAGCTCGATCCCGATACCCAGCGGACGCTGGCCCGTGGTGAGCGACTGGTCGCGACGCTGAATCAGAAGGAGCGCAGCCCGCTGTCCGTCGCCGACCAGGTGGTTTCGATCTACGCCGGCACCGGCGGCTACCTCGACCGGATCAAGGCGGAGCGCGTGCAGACCTTCCTCGAGGACCTGATCACGCGGATGCGCTCCGAGCACTCCGACGTGCTGGGCCGGATCAACGACACCGGCGAGCTCTCGGACGAGGACGAGAAGGCGATGGGCGACGCGATCAGGGACATGGTCGACGACTTCGGCCCCGACTTCGACGAGGAGGGCAACCCGCTCGAGGCCGGTGAGTCGGACCGGATCCGCTCGGACGAGGAGCGCGAGACGCCGGCGAGGGCGGCCGAGCAGGCCGACGAGGCCGAGGAGGAGGAGGAGCCGGAGCGGGAAGAGGAGGAGGTCCCGGCCTAGTTGGCTACGCAAAAAGACGTCAAGAACCGCATCGCCAGCGTCAAGAACATCCACAAGATCACGCGGGCGATGGAGATGGTCGCCGCGGCGCGGCTGCGGCGCGCCGAGCAGCGCATCGACCACCTCCGTCCCTACGCGCAGGCGATCCGGAAGATGGCGCGGCGCGTCGCGGAGGCGGCGGAGGGCATGCCGCGCGTCCCGGTGCTCGAGGAGCGTGAGGAGGTGCAGAGCGTCGGGGTCCTCCTGGTCACGGGAGATCGCGGCCTCGCCGGCGCCTTCAACACGAACATCGTCCGCGCCGGCGGCCAGCTTCGGCGCGAGCTTCGCTCGGAGGGGGTCGAGTCGACGTTCTACGTGGTCGGGCGCCGAGGGAACTCGACGATTCAGTTCCGGGGCGATCCGGTGGAGCGCTCGTACGTCGGTTTCACCGACCGCCCCGGGTTCGCCAACGCTCGCGAGATCTCCGCCGATCTCACCTCGGCCTACGTGGATGAGAAGCTCGACCGCGTCGATCTGATCTACAACCGCTACGTCTCGCCCCTGACGCAGTACGTCCGCCGCCAGACGCTGCTCCCGCTGCAGCAGGCGGAGGTATTCGGCGAGGGCCTCCCCGAGCCGGACCGGGCGCAGGACGAGGAGTTGGAGGAAGCGCACGCGCGGGCGCTGTGGGACTACGAGCCCGACCCGGAGGAGCTCCTTCCGGAGCTGTTCTCCGAGTACGTGGACCTCTCGGTGTATCGCGCCCTGCTCGAGTCGACCGCATCGGAGCACGGCGCACGGATGACGGCGATGCGGAGCGCGGCCGAGAACGCGGAGGAGATGATCGACGATTTGACGCTCGAGATGAACAGGGCCCGCCAGGCCGAGATCACCCAGGAGATCCTCGAGGTGGTCGCGGGTGCGGAAGCCCTTGGATAGGAGGACGATTGGCTGAGAACGGAAACGTTGGACGAGTGGAGGAGGTCCGGGGGGTGGTCGTCGACATCGGCTTCCCCGACCAGCTGCCCGAGATCTTCCACGCTCTTCGGATCGACATCGCTCCCGAGGAATCCCGCACCGAGACGAGCCTGGTCTGCGAGGTCCAGCAGCACCTCGGCGACGATCGGGTGAGGGCCGTCGCGATGGACTCGACGGACGGCCTTCAGCGGGGTGACAAGGTGATCGATACGGGAAGTCCGATCACCGTCCCGGTCGGCGACAAGACCCTGGGCCGGATCTTCAATCTGCTCGGCGAGCCGATCGACGAGGGAGACCCGGTGGAGACCGACGAGCGGTGGCCGATCCACCGTTCCGCGCCGGAGCCCGACGAGCTCACCGCGAATCAGGAGATGCTCGAGACGGGGGTCAAGGTCTTCGACCTGATCGAGCCATACGTGAAGGGCGGCAAGGTCGGGCTGTTCGGGGGTGCCGGGGTGGGCAAGACGGTGATCATCCTCGAGCTGATCCACAACATCGCGACCAAGCACGGCGGACTGTCGGCGTTCTGCGGCGTCGGCGAGCGGACACGCGAGGGGAACGAGCTCTACACGGAGATGCAGGAGTCCGGCGTCATCGACAAGACGATGATGGTGTTCGGGCAGATGAACGAGCCTCCGGGCGCGCGCCTTCGGGTCGGCCTCTCCGGGCTGACGATGGCCGAGTACTACCGCGAGACGGGTGGGCAGGACGTGCTGCTGTTCATCGACAACATCTTCCGCTTCGTGCAGGCGGGATCGGAGGTGTCGGCGCTGCTCGGGCGGATGCCCTCCGCGGTCGGCTACCAGCCCACCCTCGAGACCGAGATGGGAGAGCTCCAGGAGCGGATCACCTCCACGTCTCAGGGGTCGGTCACGTCGGTGCAGGCGATCTTCGTTCCCGCCGACGACTTCACGGACCCCGCCCCGGCGTCGGTGTTCGCGCACCTCAACGCGACCACCGTGCTCTCGCGCTCGATCTCCGAGCAGGGGATCTACCCGGCCGTCGATCCACTCGACTCGACCTCGACGATCCTCAAGCCGGAGATCCTCGGGGAGGAGCATTACGAGACCGCGACCCGGGTTCAGGAGGTCCTCCAGCGCTACAAGGAGCTCCAGGACATCATCGCGATCCTCGGGATCGACGAGCTCGCGGACGAGGACAAGCTGACCGTGAACCGGGCGCGCAAGATCCAGCGGTTCCTGTCGCAGCCGTTCTTCGTCGCCTCGCAGTTCACCGGCCGGGAGGGCGAGTACGTCCCCGTCGAGGAGACGGTTCGCGGCTTCAAGGAGATCGTCGACGGAAAGCACGACGACATCCCCGAGCGCGCCTTCTACATGAAGGGGACGATCGACCAGGTGATCGAGGACTCGAGGGGCGAGAAGGAGGACGAGGAGCAGGCTGCCGAGCGCGAGAAGGACGAGGCCGAGGCGCGCGACGAGGACGAGGCGGAAGGCTAGCCACCCGGTGGCGAACGGCGAGCACACCCTGCACGCCGAGGTCCTCACGCCCGAGGGCCCGGTGTTCGACGGCGAGGTCGTGCAGCTCTCCACCCGCACGGTGGTGGGCGAGATCGGGGTGCTCGCCAACCACGCGCCGCTCGTCGCCCGGCTCGCCCCCGCGGAGCTGCGCCTGCACATGACGGAGGGCGAGACGCGCCGCTGGGCCCAGGCCGAGGGGTGGCTCGAGGTGTTCGCGAACAAGGCGGTGGTGCTGATCGGAGAGGCGATCCCGCCCGAGCGTCTCGATCGCGGCGAGCTGGAGGAGCGGCTCGCCGACGCGGAGCAGCGACTCGGCGAGGCCGAGGAGGGGAGCGCGACCCACGAGCAGGCCGAGCGCGACAAGGCGCGGGCCCAGGCGTTCCTCGAGGTCGCCGAGAGCCAGTAGCGCGCGTTCATGGAAGAACGCGCCCTGACCGAGAAGCTGATCGCCTACGACAGCTCGCAGCCCGAGGGGATCCGGCTCGCGGCGGGGTTCGTCAAGGGGTGGCTCGAGGCGCGCGACATCGCGGCGCGCCAGATCGACGTGCGGGGGCTGCCGGTGACGATCGCGGAGGTGGGCCCGTCCGACGGCCCCATCGTGCTACTGCACGGCCACCTCGACGTGGTTCCGGGAAGGCCGGGGCAGTTCGAGCCGCGCGCCGACGGCGACCGCCTGGTCGGAAGGGGCGCATACGACATGAAGGGCGCCCTGGCGGCGATGCTGCTCGCCCTCCATGACCTGCGCGACAGCGCCGCGGTCGGAGTCCGTCTCGGCGTCGTACCCGACGAGGAGTCGGAGGAGGAGACCGAGCGCGGGAGTGAGCAGCTCGTGCGCGAGGGCTTCGTCGGGGATTTCGTGATCACGGGCGAGCCCACCGACCTGCACATCGGGGTCGAGGCGAAGGGGGTTCTGGCGATGCGCCTCGAGGTGAGCGGGCGCGCCGCTCACGGCGCGACGCCGTGGCTGGGCGAGAACGCGATCCTGCGAGCGCTCGACGTGTTTCGAGGGATCGAGTCGCTACCTTTTGCGCAGCAGAGCTCCGAGCTGTTCGACCGCCCATCGATCAACCTCGGACGCATCCTGGGCGGGGATGCGCTCAACAAGGTGCCCGACACTTGCGTGATCGACGTCGACATCCGCTACCTGCCCGAGCAGGATCCGGCAGCGATCCTCGCGGAGGTCCGTGAGCTGCCCGGAGCGAACGTGATCTCGACCTTCGCGCGTCCACCGGTGACCGTCGATCAGGACTCGGTCTTCGTCCGCACACTGTGCGAGGCGGCCGCTCCCCACCTCGGCGACGAGGCGATGAGCGTCGGTCGCGACGGCGCCTCCGACGCGGTCTCGTTCCTGCGCGCGGGGATCCCCGCCGTCGAGTTCGGTCCGGTCGGGGGAGGGCACCACGGCCCCGAGGAGTGGGTGTCGATCCCGTCCCTGACGAGCTATCGCACCGCTCTGATCGACTTCGTCACCGGGCTTCCCGACCGCCTCCGCGCGGAGGCAAGCCGGCAGTGACCTCACGTCCCGACGATCCGCCTCAGGACGACCGCGAAGAGCAGGGAGTGACCGAGGAGTTCGAGGCCGAGTTCGGCGACGAGTTCGGAGCGGACGTCGCCGACGAGCTCGCGGAGCAGCCGGCCGGAAACGACGAGACCGTCGAGGCGGACGTGCTCGCGCTCGGCGACGAGGAGCACGCGCGCGAGGAGCGCGAGCGCGCGGCGCAGGAGGCGGCGGCGGCGCTCGAGGCCCAGGCCGGGGGCGAGGGCGACGACGGAGACGAGGACGGGGACGAGCCGGCGGCGGCGGTCGAGGAGGAGGACGAAGGGGAGGGCGAGGAGGCCGTCGAGGACGAGGAAGAAGACGAGGAAGCCGAGGAGGAAGAGGCGCCTCCGGGCGAGCCCAAGCCCGAGCCGGAGGCGGAGAAGGAGCCCGACGAGCCGCCCCGGGTCGGCCTGTGGGCCCGGTTCCTCAGCGCGTCGCTGGTGATCGTGATCTCGATGGCGACGGCGACGTCGGTCAGCATCCTGCTCTATCTCTCGGACCTCGCGAAGGGGCTGGGCGGGCTTCCCGGCGTCCAGGACCAGATCACGGCGGTCGAGGGCGGCGACCCCCAGAACATCCTCGTCCTGGGGTCGGACCATCGCCCCGACATCGAGGAGGAGGGGCGCTCTGACACCACGATGCTGCTCCGGATCGACCCCGACAACGATGCGATCGCGCTGCTCTCGCTCCCGCGCGACCTGCGGGTGAACATCCCCGGTCGCGGGATCGCGAAGCTCAACGAGGCGTACACGATCGGGGGGCCGCAGAAGACCCTCGAGGTCGTCAAGCAGCTCACGGGGCTCAACATCCACCACGTCGTCAACGTCGACTTCGAGGGCTTCTCGCAGGCGATCAACGCGATCGACTGCGTGTACGTGGACGTCGACCGCCAGTACTTCCACAGCAACGAGGGGCTCGCCGTCGAGGACTACTTCTCGGAGATCGACATCCAGGCCGGGTACCAGATGCTGTGTGGCGACCGGGCCCTCCAGTACGTGCGCTACCGGCACACCGACAACGACATCGTTCGCGCCGCCCGCCAGCAGGACTTCCTCCGCGAGGCGCGCCAGAAGATCGGCCCCTCGCGCCTGTTCCGGGATCGCGAGGAGCTGATCGACATCTTCAAGAAGTACACGACGTCGGACATCGACAACGAGTTCACGATGCTCGACGTCCTGAAGACGTTCCTCGGCGCGGCCGACGCGCCCGTCAAGCAGATCCACTTCCAGGGCGAGCTGGGCGAGTCATACGTGACCGCCTCGAACGAGCAGATCCAGAAGGCTGTCGACCAGTTCCTCGGGCTCAAGGACACCCCCGGCTCGCTCGGCGAGGAGGGCGAAGGTGGCGGCGACGGCGGCGGAGGGGGCGGCGACAAGCCGAAGGAGCCCAAGCCGGAGTCCGGGGGAGACGAGGGGCCGGCCCTGATCGACTCGGCCGGCGCCGGCCTCGCGTTCGCGCAGCAGTTCGCCCCCGCGGTCGGGTTCCCGGTCGACTACCCGACGAAGCTCGTGCCCGGGTCCGAGATCATCGACGAGTCCCGCGAGTACAAGATCGCCGACGAGGACGGGAAGGTCCACCGCGCCTACAAGCTCGTGTTCTCGATCCCGGCTACGCAGATACCGCTCGAGTTCTACGGCCTGATGGGCACGACCTGGACGGACCCTCCGATCCTCGAGAACCCGAGCGAGACGCGCGAGATCGGCGGGCGCGAGTATGACCTCTTCTACGACGGGGACCGGCTCCGGATGATCGCGTGGCGGACGAACGACGCCGCCTACTGGCTCAACAACACGCTCCTCCAGACGCTCGAGGACGACGAGATGATCGCGATCGCGGACTCGATGGACGAGGTTGCGCCCCCGAAACAGAAGAAGAAGAAGCCGAAGTGAGCAAGGAGCCGATCGGGGTCGTTGGGGCGGGCTGGGTCGGGCTCGTGACCGCGACCTGCTTCGCGGAGCTCGGCCACTCCGTGGTCGCGGTTGACATCGACTCCGCGAAGATCGACGCGCTGCGCCGCGGCGAGGTCCCGATGCACGAGCCCGGCATCGACGAACTGCTCGCCTCAAACGGGGAGCGGCTCACGTTCACGACCGAGATCTCAGACGCGCTCGCCGCCGCGCGACTCCTGTTCGTGTGCGTGGACACGCCGCCGACCTACTCCGGCGACGCCGATCTCTCGCGCGTGCAGGCTGTCGTCTCGCAGATCCACGGCGACGGGGAGCACGCCCTCGTGATGAAGAGCACGGTTCCGGCCGGCACCGGGAATGCGATTCGGCGCGATCTCCCGGACATCGCGTACGTGTCCTGCCCCGAGTTCCTCAAGGAGGGGACCGCGGTGGACGACTTCCTGCACCCGGACCGGGTCGTGATCGGCGCTGACTCCGGCGACGAGTGGGCCGCGGACGCAGTCGCCGCGGTGTACGAGCCGCTCGGCGGGGAGATGGTTCGCACCGACGTCGCGAGCGCCGAGATGATCAAGCTCGCTTCGAATGCGTTCCTGGCGACGAAGATCTCGTTCATCAACGAGATCGCAAACGTGTCCGAGGAGGTCGGCGCGGACGTCACCGAGGTCGCCCGGGGGATGGGACTCGACGAGCGAATCGGGTCG
>JBOGZL010000109.1:0-11536 GCA_050697195.1 Solirubrobacterales bacterium | reverse complement strand
CCCCGACCAGGTGGTCGACGACTTCCGGGCGATGACCTACACGTCCTTCGATCAGTCCGCGAGCGAGGAGGACGGCTACACGGACCAGATCCCGCTCGACGAGCGACTGACGAGCGCGGCGGTCCCGCTGCTCGTGATCTTCGGCGCCGAGGACCAGATCTACGACGCGCCCGACGCGCTCGTCGCGTTCGAGGACGTCCCCGGGGTGCGCACCGCGACGATCGAGGGCGCCGGCCACTCCCCGAACGTCGAGAAGCCCGAGGAGACCGCGCGCCTGATCCTCGAGTTCGCCCGCGAGGCGGGCGACGAGGCCGAGGTGCCGCAGCCGCCGCCCGAGGGCAAGCCGAAGCGCGGCAAGGACACGGACGGCGGGGGCGGGAATGGCGGGAAGAAGCGCTCGAAGGAGGGCAAGTAGGGAGCCGGAACGAGCTGAGTCCTCGACAGCTCAACACTGGCGCACCGCTCCCCGGCCGATGCCGAATAGACCGCCTATGCGGCGGTCAAAACGACACTTGTAGCCCGGCGCCCGCCGATTGTCGTGTTGCCGGCGCACGCAACCGGGGGTCAAGCAATCCCTAGAACGGCTCGTACTCGACCTCGCCGGCCGCGATGCGCTTGTTCAGCTCGAGGAGCAGCCGGTTGGACTCGTCGGGGTCTGATGCCGCGCTGGCGGGCCAGCCGTAGGCGGCGGCGACGGCTTTATCCACATCCTCGTGGAGTCCACGCAGATCCGCGTAGGCGCCGTCATCAATGTCGTTGTAGAGAGTAGTGAGACCAATCTCGCGATCGCCACAGATCTCCTGGCGACGTTCGATGACTCGTCGCGCCAGATCGGCAATTTGCTGGCGCCGCTCGTCAGTTGGCATCGGCCACGGGAAGGTTTCGAACGCGAAAGTGGGCGTGTAGCGGATGTCAATTCTGAGCGTGGACGACTGCGCTCTTGCCCATTCGTGATGGATGGCCGACGCGATAATCCCCACTCGATTGCATCGCGCATTTCGCCTCGCGGTCGTCCGAATCGCCACCACTTCTCGCGAAATCCACGGCCCCGGTTGTTGTCGCGGGACGGCTTGACGCGGTCGTGCACAATCGTGAGCGCTGCCGGATAGCGGCCGGCTTCCTCCAGCGTCATGAACCCAAAGTCGACGATCCATCGGCTTGCCCCTGGGTTGGATCGTTCGCGATGTCCTTGCCGATCAGGTAGCGCCGCACGACCTGCGCATAATCAGCATCGGGCTGCCCACGCAGGCGTTCCGCCTCCTCCGCGGGGATCACAAAGCCCTCGCCTACTGGGATCGGCCCCTGGAATGCGCGACCGCGATTCTCCGCCAGAACCGTTGCCTGCGACACATCAGCCCCGACCGGACGGAGAGCCGCCGTGATGCCCTCGGCCTCCACCCCATCGAGGATGAGTTCAGCGGGCGGTACCGGAGGCTGCTTGATCCAAGTTGACGATGCTGACGTTGACCACAGCCTCACCGGACCAAGGCTGTTTCGAAACGGCACTTGTGATCACGCCCCCGTTGTCGATGATCCACTCCAGACTGGCACCCCTTGCCCGGCCCTGTGAAACGGAATTCGTCGCCACGAGGCCGGCGCGGTCGCCGGGCTCGAGTCGCTCGTGCGCCTTTCGAAACCAGTAGACCGCGTAGTCCTTCAGGCCAACCTCGAACTCTCGCTTTAGCCACTCGGCATATTCATCGCCAAGCTCCTCCCGTATGAGCTGCGACCCGTGGTACGGCGGGTTGCTGACGATCGCATCGGCTCGCGGCCAATCTAGGCGCAGGGCATCTCCCTGTTGGATTCCAGAGAGATCGACCAGCGGAAGCACGGGCTCATCCACCCCGAGCTCCTCAACGGCGAGCTTGTGACCGATCCACATCGTTACTCGTGCCAGCTTCACCGCGAACGGCTCGATCTCGATCCCTTTCATGTTCGTTATCGGATAAAGGGCGAGCTCCTCCTGTCCGCCGAGTCCGGCCTCCCGACGCAGCTCGGCGGCGCGGCGCCGCAAGCCCGCCTCGACGCGGCGTAGTTCCCGATATGCGACGTAGAGGAAATTGCCTGATCCGCACGCGGGATCGAGCACGACGTAGCTCATCAGGTCCCGCTGTGCCGCCTGAGCGTCCGTAACGTTGTCCAGCGCGGCGAGCCGATCACGCCAGGGCTCGACAACGGTCGGCAGCACCACCTTGAGGATGTCGGCCTCGGCCGTGTAGTGGGCGCCCAATGCCCACTGCTTCTCCTTGCCGAGCGCTCCCTGAAGGAGTGCACCGAAGATCGCCGGCTCGACCTGTGTCCAATCGAAGTCGCAGGCTTGGCGCAGCGTCTCGACCTCCTCCTTCTCAAGGTGGACCTCGGTAGGTGCGTCGAAGAGTCCGCCATCCGCGTATGGCGTTCCGGCATACACGCCGTGATCCGGGCGCTCCCCAGGCTCGGCCAGGTACCGGAACAGCCGACCGACGTCGTCGACGCTGGACCGGCTGGGGTCCTTGAGGAGGCCATCCAGCAGCCGCGTGAAGAGATGATCCGGGAGCATGCCGAGGCCTCGGCGAACATCGACCACACGCCTTGCAGAACGAAGTCGTGAAGCACCTTGTCGTCGGCGGCGTCCCGCTCGTCAAGCGACGCGTATAGGTCGGTGACCAGTGCGACGGCATCCCGCGTGAGCGCATCGCGTGCGAAGAACCCGGGCTCCCGACCCGCGAGGAACAGAAGCGCATCGAGGTTCTCGGGCAACTCCGCGAGATCGAACACGGCCCGCGGCTCCGTGTAGACCTCACCGGGCTTCCAGACCTCGAACCGGTGAAAGGCGCACAGCACGACCCAAGGTGGGGCGGGCTGCTCGGGCGAGCCGATCTCCCTCCAGTATGCGAGCGCCTGCTCCCGGTGCGTGTCGAGCCGCTCGGCCTCGCTCGGTCGCTTCATCTCCACGATGCAGATCCCGGGCCAAACCATGTCTACGAACTTCCCCTGGCTCGGGCGCTCGAATTCCGCCCCAGCGTCCTGCCGATCGGTCCCGTAGCACCGGAGCAGCTCATTGAGGAACGTCTGCGCCTCGGCTCTTTCCGACCCGCTGTAGCCGCCCCACTTGGCAGCAAACTCGGTGAGGCGGGGTCGGATCTCCTCGCTGGAGGCAGCCACTCAGGCGAGCCTAGAGGCTCGTCTGGGCGCTGGGAACCGCGAAGTAGGTGGACTGCCGCAGGCGCCGCGCAAGGTCAGAGAGCTCCTCCTGCGCTTGCTCGAGCGCGTCGACCAGGTGCGGCTCGGCCCCTCGGTCGCGCAACGCCTGCGCGGCGCGTTCCGCGCGGGCGCGCGTCTTCTCGATCGAGAGCTCGATGCTCGCGATCTCCTGAAACTGGGCCTCCTGCTCGGCTACCGCCATGCTCGGCCGAACGCTACGACGCCCATCGGACGGTTCTCGCGGTTCCGCGGAACCGCTCCTCTCTTTCCGATCGGATGGCACTCCGCCACCGTACCTGCACGACGTTCCCCGGGAACGCGCGGATCGCCCAAAGACCGAAAACGAACCGTCAAGGAGGCGGTCGGACGCCGATAACTCCACAACCGAGCCGCGTCTAGCGTCGAATGTGGCGTTGACGGCGTATATCGCTGTTAACACCACAAGCGAGCTATGCCGCGCGTCCATTGTGGTGTTAACGGCGCCGCGTGCTCCCCACGCGCCCGCTGGGCGCCTCCCCACGCGCCCCCTACCTGCCCTCCCCCACCCCCGGTACCCCGCCGGGGGCTACTGCCAGCGCCCTCCGGCCTTCGCCCATTCCGCGAGGTGCTCCACCGAGCAGAAGTCGTCGGGCACCCGATGCTCGCCGCGGTGGCGCACGAGCAGGACGTGGACCTCGCCGAGCTCCCGCCCGCACTGAGCGCACTTTCGCAGGCCTTCGTCGATCGGCCCCGGCTCCTCGACAGGCCCCGGCTCCCAGTGCGGGCCCTGAATCGTCCACGGGATCACGTGCTCGAGGCGGCAGAAGGTCGCGCGCCTCTCCCCCGTCGGCTCGTAGAGGCGGAACCCGTCGTCGGCCTCCACCTCCGCCCCGCACCAGGTGCAAGGTTCCATCATGCCGGCCGCGTGCTCCGCTTCCGCGTCCGCAGCGGCCGGGTGGTGGGATAGTCCGGCTGCATGGCGAGGAACCTGAGGATAGTCGTGCTCGAGGGAGACGAGACGGGGCAGGAGCTGCTCGAGCAGGCGCTGCGGGTGCTCGAGCCGAACGTGATCGGGATCGAGGCCGAGCTCGAGCGCATCGACCTCTCGCTCGAGAACCGCCGCAGGACCGAGAACCGCGTCTGCCACGACGCGGCGGCGGCGATCGTCGCCGCGGGCTACGGGCTGAAGGCGGCGACGATCACCCCCGAGGGCGCCGAGGGCGTCGGGAGCCCGAACCGGATCATCCGCGAGGGCGTTGACGGAAAGGTGATCGTCCGCACCGGGCGGCGGATTCCCGGGGTGACCCCGGTGGCCGGGGTCCACCATCCGATCGCGGTCTGCCGGATGGCGGTCGGCGACGCGTACGGCGCGAAGCAGTGGCGCGAGCGCTCCGGCGAGGACGAGCTCGGGTTTCGCACCGAGCGGATCAGCCGCGCCGTGTGCCGCGCGGTCGCCGAGTTCGCGTTTCGGACGGCGAGGAGCCTCGGCGGGCGCGTGTACGGGGGGCCGAAGTGGACCGTGAGCCCCGTGTACGAGGGGATGCTGAAGGAGGAGATGGACGCCGCCGCGCAGCGCCACCCCGAGGTCGGCTACGAGCCGGTGCTGATCGACGCCACGTACGCGGGGCTCGTCGGCGGGGCGGCGGACGTGCCGCTCGCGATCCCGGCCCTGAACCGCGACGGGGACCTGCTGTCGGACCTCGTGCTCCCGCTCTACGGCTCGATCGCCGGGGCGGAGTCGGTCCTGCTCGGGATCGACGAGCACGATCGGACCACCGTCGCGATGACCGAGGCGCCCCACGGGACGGCGCCGGCGCTGCTCGGGAAGGACGTCGCGAACCCGATGGGGATGATCCTCGCGGCCGCCGCGCTTCTCCACCATGCGGGCGAAGCCGGGCTCGAGGGGGCCGCCCGCGCGTCGCGGGCGATCTACGCCGGGGTGTTTGAGACCACCGCAGCGGGTATCCGTACACCCGACCTCGGCGGCCACGCCGGGACGACCCAGTTCGCAGATGAAGTGATCAAGCGCATAGGATTGACTCGCTGATGGAGGCAGGAGCACTGTCCCCCAGCAGGGAGCTGACGCCGGCCGAGCGCCTGCGCGCCGCGGCCAATCGCCGTCCCGCCGTCGCCGCCGCCGCGGTGCTCGGCGTGATCGTGGTCGTGTTGGTGGCTGCGAAGGGGTTCCACGACGTCGCCCAGACGGGGCTCAACGGGCTCTCGCTCGGCGCGATCTACGCGCTCGGCGCGATCGGGCTCACGCTCGTGTACGCGATCCTCCGGCTGGTCAACTTTGCGCACGGCGACTTCCTCACCTTCGGCGCGTACATGGCGTACCTGATCAACGTCACGTGGGGGATGCCCGTGATCCTCGGGATCCTGTTCGCGATGGCGACGACCGCGGTGCTCGGGATCTTCCTCGAGCGGGTGATGTGGGGGCCGATGCGGGCGCGGGGAGCCGGCGTGCTCCAGCTGATCCTGATGTCGATCGGGCTCGCGCTCGTGATCCGGTACGTGATCCAGTACATCTGGAGCACCGAGATCCGGTTCCTCGACGTCAACGTCACCGACACCGTCGACTTCCTCGGGCTCCGGATCGGGCAGACGAAGCTGATCGTGATCGTGGTCGGCGTGGTCGTGCTCGTCGCGATCGGCCTGATGCTCCGCTACACGCTGCTCGGGAAGCGGATGCGGGCGCTCTCGGACAACCTCGACCTCGCCGAGACGGCGGGGATCGACACCTCGAGGGTGATCCTGTGGACGTGGATATTCGCGGGCGCCCTCGCGGGGCTCGCGGGCGTGATGGCGGCGATGACGACCGACATCAGGCCGGAGCTCGGGTTCGAGCTCCTGGTGATCATCTTCGCCGCCGTCGTCCTCGGTGGGATCGGAGACGCGTTCGGGGCGCTGGCGGCGGGCCTGGTGCTCGGGGTCGTCATCGAGTGGTCGACGCTCGTCGTCGACGCACGGTGGAAGACGTTCATCGGCTTCGTGATCCTGATCATCGCGCTCGTGATCCGCCCGCAGGGAATCTTCGGGAAGGCGAGATCGATATGACCGGGCTCGAGCTGCCCCTCGGGATCACCCTCTCCGAGCTCGGCTCCGTCGGGTTCTGGACCAGCGTGGGGATCCTCGCCGGGATCTTCACGATCTTCGCGCTCGGGCTGCAGATCAACGTCGGCTACACGGGGATCATCAACTTCGGCCAGGCCGGGTTCATGGCGGTCGGGGCGTACTCGATGGCGATTCTCACCACGGGCGGAGCCGACGGCGACGGCCTGATCAGCTTCTGGCTCGCGCTCCCGCTCGCGATCCTGATCACGATCGCGTTCGGGCTCGTCGTCGGGCTCCCCTCGCTGCGCCTGCGCGCCGACTACTTCGCGATCGCGACGATCGCCGCCGCCGAGGCGGTGCGGCTGTTCGCGCTCAACGCCCGCTCCCTGACGGGCGGCAACCAGGGGCTGATCGGGTTCAGCGACGAGTGGGACTCGATCTCGGAGACGATCGAGGGCTGGCTCCAGAACCTCGGATGGAGCGACCCCGAGACGCTGTTCCCGCTCCTGATCGTGGTCTGGGTCACGGCCGCGCTGCTCACGGTCGGGCTGTGGTTCATGCAGAACACGCCCTGGGGGCGGGTGCTGCGCGCGATCCGCGAGGACGAGGACGCCGCCCGCGCGCTCGGCAAGAACACGTTCGTGTACAAGATCCAGTCGCTGTCGATCGCGGGAGCGTGCGGCGCGATCGCAGGGTTCTTCCTCGCGCTCAACCTCAACTTCGTCAACCCGACGGAGTTCGAGCCCATCGTCACGTTCACCGGGATGGGGATCCTGATCCTGGGCGGGCTCGCGAACTATTACGGAGTCGCGGTCGGCTCGCTGATCTTCTGGACGATCTTCGAGGGGATGCGCTTCATCGAGCTGCCGCTCGAGGAGCAGCAGATCGCGGCGCTGCGGTTCATCATCGTCGGGCTCGCGCTGATCCTGCTGATGGCGTTCCGGCCCCAGGGGATGTTCGGCAAGAAGGAGGAGATGGTCCTTGGCGAGTGAGGCAACGCGTGTCGCGGCGGCCGCCGGGTCCCGCAACGGGGGGCCGATCCTCGAGGCGACCGAGGTCGTCAAGCACTTCGGCGGGATCTTCGCCGTCGACGGCGCGAGCCTCGAGGTCGGCGAGGGCTCGATCACGGCGCTGATCGGCCCCAACGGCGCCGGCAAGACGACGTTCTTCAACGTGATCACCGGCTTCTACGGCTCCGACGGCGGAGCGGCGAGCTTCCAGGGCTCGTCGATCCTGGGGCGCGCGCCGCACGCGATCGCGCGGCTCGGGATGGTGCGGACGTTTCAGATCACCAAGGCGCTCGCGCGGATGCCCGTGATCGACAACATGATGCTCGCGGCGCCCGACCAGCCGGGGGAGCATCTCCTCGGGCTCCTGACCAGGCCCGCGGCGGCGCGCAGACGGGAGCTCGAGGTGCGCTCGGAGGCGATCGAGCTGCTGGAGGTGTTCAACCTCCAGGACCTCGCGGACCACTACGCCGGGACCCTCTCGGGGGGGCAGCGCAAGCTGCTCGAGCTTGCGCGGGCGCTGATGACCCGTCCTCGGCTGCTGCTGCTCGACGAGCCGATGGCGGGCATCAACCCGACCCTGGGCCGCCGGCTGCTCGATCACATGAAGCGGCTGCGCGCCGAGCAGGGCGTGACCTTCCTGTTCATCGAGCACGACATGGAGGTGGTGATGAACCACTCCGACCGCGTGATCGTGATGGCCGAAGGGCGCGTGATCACCGACGGCACGCCGGAGGAGGTGCGCGCCGACAAGCGCGTGATCGACGCCTATCTCGGCTCGGGGACCGTGCGCGATCCGGGTGCCGAGGTCACCGCGGGTGGAGGGAGCGGGGATGGCCGCTGACCCAAGCGCGAACGGGGTCGTTCTCCGCGTGGAGGACGTGGTGGCCGGCTACGTCGAGGAGGTCGACATCCTCAACGGGGTGTCGCTCGAGGCACGCGAGGGCGAGATCGTGACCGTGATCGGCCCCAACGGCGCCGGGAAGTCGACCCTGATCAAGACGATCTTCGGACTCCTGCGCCCGCGGCGCGGGGTCGTCGTGTTCCGCGATAACGACATCACCGGGCTGAAGCCGCACGACATCACCCGGAGCGGGATGAGCTACGTGCCACAGCTCGACAACGTCTTTCCGAGCCTCACCGTGGAGGAGAACCTGGAGATGGGCGCGCTCGACCCGTCCGGGGCGAACGAGCGGATCGCGCGGATGTACGACGTCTTTCCAAGGCTGGGGGAGCGCGAGGACCAGGTCGTGGGCACGATGAGCGGCGGCGAGCGCCAGATGGTGGCGATGGCGCGCGCGCTGATGCCCGACCCGCAGGTGCTGCTGCTCGACGAGCCCTCCGCCGGCCTCGCGCCCGCGTTCGTCGACGCGATCTTCGACAAGTGCGGGGAGATCAACCGCACCGGGGTGACGCTCGTGATGGTGGAGCAGAACGCCAGCCGCGCGCTGGCGATGTCGACACGTGGATACGTGCTCGACGTCGGCACGAACCGCTTCCAGGGTACGGGCGGCGAGCTGCTCAACGATCCGAAGGTCGCCGAGCTCTACCTCGGCGGCACCGCCCGGGTCGATCGGCCCGAGGAGGCGGCGGCGGAAAGCGAAGCGGCCGGAGCCTAGGCCCCGGCCGCTCCACCTTCGTGCGCAGCGTCTAGCTGCGCCTCACTGCTGCGCTACTCCTCCTCCTCGACCTTCGCGGCGACGGGCAGCTCGTCGATGATCTCGATCGCGCCACCCTTGTACTCGTAGATGTCGTAGACGCCTGCGGTGGCGTCCCCGGCCTCGTCGAGGTCGAGCTCGCCGGCCGCGCCGACGTAGTTGATGTCGTCACCGTCCTGAACAGCGGTGATCGCGTCGGACAGCTGCTCCCAGCTGTACGTGTCGCCGGGCGGTCCGCTGATGTCCCGAACCTCCGCGGCCATGTCCGTGCCGTCCGTCGAGCCGGCGGCGACCGCCGCCAGGTAGCACAGGATCACGGCGTCGAAGTTCTGGGCATCGAACGTCTGCCTTTCGACGTCGGGCTCGATCTTCGAGTCCAGGTACAGCTTGTCGAACGCTGCCGAGGGATCGTCCTTGTCGGGTGCACCCGGTGCCGTACCGCGTGCGCCCTCGGTCGCCTCCTCGCCGGCGTCCGCGGGCAGGTCGCTCGAAGCGAGCCCGTCGGTCATGAACGCCTGCGTCGCATCGAAGTCCCCGGTCCGGACCAGTGCCGGGCCCATCTTGTTGTAGGTCTCCGGGAAATCGATGATCACGAATGCGTCCGGGTTGCCCGACGTGATCTGTCCGGCCTCCGAGTCATAGCTGGGCTGCTCGGGGTCGTAGACCACCTCCTCGCCGATCGTGCCGCCCTTCTCCTCCCAGGCGGCGCCGAACGTGTCGGCGAGGCCGGTCCCGTAGGCGTCGTTGCGGGCGCCCACGTTGACGGTCACACCCTCGGCTCCACCGAGCTCATCCTCCATGTAGTCGGCCAGAGTCGGACCCTGGAACGAGTCGGGGGGCGAGGTGCGGTTCATCAGACCGTCGGGATCGTCGAGACCGGTGATCTCGTCGCTCGTCGACGCGGGCGAGATCTGCAGGACGCCCTCGCGGGAGGTCACCGACTCGAAGGTCGGGATCGTGTCCGCGGACGCCCACGCACCGGCGATGCAGCTCGCATCGTCCGTCTCGATCATCTTCCGCGCGGCCTGGACGGCCGCCTGCGGGTTGGTCTCGTTGTCCTCGGTGACGAGGTTCACGGTGTGATCGGAGCCGGCTTCCTCGATCGCCGGGTTGATCACTTCCTCGACCGCGATCTGCGCGGCCTTGTCGCCGGGCGGTCCGAAGTCCGCCAGGTCGCCGCTCAGCGGGAGCGAGTCGCCGACCGTCAGGTCGAGTGTGGTCTCGCCACCGCCGCCGTCACCGTCGTCGTCGCCGCCGCATGCCGCAAGCCCAAGCGTTAGGCCGACGACCCCAAGCGCGAGCCAGACGAGCTTGAAACGTCTCATGAACTCTCCTCTCCAGACTCTGCGTGAATTTCAGGTATTGCCCCGGTACCTGGGCCCACTGGCCCGTACGCAGACAATAGTCCTATACCGAAGTTGGAGGAACATCAATAGTGGAGCGCGATTTGCACCCTCGCTCAGGCGTCAGGTGACGGTTCCGGGCGCGGTCGGCTGACCCTCGCCGACCCGCCTCCACTCCACGATCTCCCCGTCGCGGATCACGAACGCCGTCTTCGCGGTTTCCCCGGTCCCGTCGCCGCAGCTCCCGGGCCCCGGCCGCTCGGTGAGCCGGAAGGTGGCGGTCGTGAGCTCACCGGTCCCCTCGGCGCGGATCAGGCGACCCCCGCAGGGAAGCGACTGGTTGAACAGGCGCGCCTTCTGCTCGCTGTCGATCCGGACGAGGATCGGGCCGTTCTCGGCGACGCTGGGGATCGCGAACAGGTCGGCGGCGGCGTCGATGTCGCCCCGCCTAAGCGCCTCGGACCAGGCGGAGATCACCTTCACGGCCTCGGGGTCGGCGTCGCCGGCGACATCGCTCGGCGCACCGGCCTCGGGCGGCGCGCCCTCCGCTCCACCGTCGTCCCCCTCTCCGCACCCGGTGAGAGCCGTGATCGCGAGCACGGCGGCGAGCAGGGCGATCCGCCTCATCGCAGCATGATCCCATCAGCCTCACTTTGGCTTGACCTTCCGCCCGACGTGAGCGAACATGTGTTCGATGATCGTCTGCGTGCTGGTTCCTCGCTTCACGCTCGTGGCTGCGGCGGGCAGCCGCCGGGAGGTGCTCCTGCGGCCCGCTGCGCTGGCGCCCGAGCCGGGGGGAGCGCAGGCGGTCGGCGAGGTGTCGGGCCCCGCGGAGGCGTTCGGGGTGCGGCCCGGGATGCGGATCGGGGAGGCTCTCGCGCGCTGCCCCGAGCTGGTGCTGGTGGCGCCGGACGCGGAGCGCACGGAGTCGTCGTGGGAGGCGGTGATGCGCCGCCTGGAGGGGCTCGGCGCCGCGGTGGAGGGGGTGCGGCCGGGCGAGGCGTATTTCGAGGGTGACGGGCTGAAGGGCCTGTGGGGCGGGCACCTGGGAGGGGTGATGGGGCGGGTGCGGCGGACGCTCCGGACCCCGGTGCGGATCGGGGCGGCGCCGACCCGCATTTGCGCCTACGCCGCCGCGCGGAGCGCGAGGGCGCGCACCGGCCGGGGGACCCGGGGACAGGCGATCGTCCCGCCCGGCGCGGCGCGCGCGTTCCTCGCGCCCCAGCCGGTGACGCTCCTGCACGGTCGGGTGGGAGTTGACAGAAAACCCCGCGACGGCGGACGCGAAGCGGAGCACGTCGCGGGCATTGAT
>JBOGZL010000108.1:0-12866 GCA_050697195.1 Solirubrobacterales bacterium | reverse complement strand
GAGCCCGGCCGTTGGCCGGGCTCGGGCGCTGAAACGGTTAGGCGTCCGTGGCGCTCAGGTCTTGCGCTCGAGGTTCTCGACCTCGGCGGCCTTCTCGTCGGCCTTCTCGTGGGCGCGGTCGCGCTCCTCCTTCGCCTCGCCCTTGCGTTCCTCCTGGCGGCCCTCGCGGTGAAGCTTCGGGTCGTCCTTCAAGTCTCCCGCCGCCTTCTTTGCTCGCCCGGTGATCTTGTCGATCAGGCTCATCTCTTTCCTTTCGTAGCTCCCGTCGCGTGTGCCCGCCGTGCAGTGGGTCAAACCTCCTCTGGTTGCACGCCTGGGGGCCGTCGAGCGCCGATCCGGGTAGTTTGCGGCCGATGGCGTCAAGAAGGCGATCGGGGAGCACGACCGAGATGCGCGTCGGCGGGCAGGCCTCCGATGTCGTCGGCAACACGCCGCTGGTCGCGCTGAGGAGGCTCGGCGAGGGGCTCGACGCGGAGGTCGTCGCGAAGCTCGAGTACTTCAACCCGGGTGGGTCGGTGAAGGACCGGATCGGGGTGTCGATGATCGACGCCGCCGAGGCCGAGGGCCGGATCGAGCCGGGCCGGTCGGTCGTTGTCGAGCCGACGAGCGGGAACACCGGGATCGCGCTCGCGATGGTGTGCGCCGCCCGCGGGTACCGCTGCATCCTCACGCTTCCCGAGGGGATGGGCAGGGAGCGATCCGCGCTCCTTCGCACCTACGGCGCGGTGGTGAGAGAGACGCCCTCGCTTGGTGGGATGAACGAGTCCGTGGAGCTTGCCCGGGAGATAGTCGCCTCGACCGACAACGCGTTCATGCCGCAGCAGTTCAACAACGCCGCCAACCCCGAGATCCATCGTCGTACCACGGCGGAGGAGATCTGGCGCGATCTCGATGGCGAGGTGGACGCGTTCGTTTGCGGGGTGGGGACGGGGGGGACGATCACCGGGGTCGGGCAGGTCCTGAAGGGGCGCCGCCCCGACGTGCGAGTCTTCGGGGTCGAGCCGGCGAGTTCCGCGGTGCTCTCGGGCGAGCCCCCCGGGCCGCACAAGGTCCAGGGCATCGGGCCCGGATTCGTGCCGGAGGTGCTCGACCGCGACGTGATCGACGAGGTGATGCCGGTCGAGGACGAGGTCGCGATCGACACCGCCCGCCTCGCCGCGACCCGCGAGGGCCTCCTGGTGGGAATCTCCGCCGGCGCGGCGCTCAGCGCGGCGCTCGACCTCGCTTCGCGTCGCGAGATGGCTCAAAAGCGGATCGTGGCCATCGTCCCCGATGGCGGCGAGCGATACATGTCGCTCCCGTTCTTCGCGCCGTAACCTCTGTCCATGCTCGGGCTAGGGACCTTGCGTCGCGTGGTGGGCGAGATCCGCGCCGACGTCGCCGCCGCGCGCGATCGCGACCCCGCGGCGCGCAGCGCCGGGACCGTCCAGATCCTCGTGGGGTGGGCCGGGGTCCAGGCGCTGCTCTCCCACCGCGTCGCCCACGCGCTCCACGAGGTGGGCGTTCCGGGCGCGCCGATGGCGATCGCGTACGGGAGCCGCGCCATCACCGGAATCGAGATCCACCCGGCGGCGCGGATCGGAGACGACTTCTTCATCGACCACGGGTCCGGCGTCGTGATCGGCGAGACGGCCGAGATCGGCGACCGGGTGACGCTCTACCAGGGCGTCACCCTGGGCGGCACGGGGTTCGCGCGCGGGAAGCGACATCCGACCGTCGGCGACAACGTCACGGTCGGGTCCGGGGCGAAGCTCCTCGGACCAATCGCGGTCTCCCACGGGGCGAAGATCGGCGCCAACACGGTGGTGATCCAGGACGTTCCCGCGAACTCGACCGTGGTCGGTAACCCCGGTCACCCCGTTCGGATCGAGGGCAACAGGGTCGAGGGCCCGGACACCGACTGGATCCACCTCCCCGACCCGGTGGCCGACGCGATCAAGGAGCTCTCGGAGCGAATCTCGGCGCTGGAGCGCGAACTCGCCGAGGCACGCGGCGAGGCCGCGCCCGAAGAGCGAGTTCGCGAGCTGCGGCCGAAGCGAGGGCCGTCCTCCGCCGGCGGGTAGGTGGCCGCGACCCGGGCTATGCTCGGGTCCGTGGCCGTGACCGAGGACCGAGAGCAGCTCGGCGCGCCCGTCGAGGCGGGGGCGACGGTCGAGGAGCGCCTGCTCGCCGAGCTCAATCGACCGCAGCGCGAGGCCGTCACCCACGGCGACGGCCCGCTCCTCGTGCTCGCCGGCGCGGGGTCGGGGAAGACGCGCGTGCTCACCCACCGGATCGCGTGGCTGGTGGCCACCGAACGCGCGCAGCCGGGGGAGATCCTCGCGATCACGTTCACGAACAAGGCCGCGAACGAGATGCGGGAGCGCGTCGAGCGCCTCGTCGGGGGCGCCTCGCGGCTGATGTGGGTGATGACCTTCCACTCCGCCTGCGCGCGGATCCTTCGCCGCGAGGCGTCGAGGCTCGGTTACAAGGGCACGTTCACGATCTACGACGAGGGCGACTCGCTGCGAATGGTGAAGCGCTGCATGAAGGAGCTCGAGGTCGACCCGAAGCGGTTCCCGCCCCGCGCGATCAGGGCCCAGATCTCGAGCGCGAAGAACACCCTCCTCGACGCGGAGGAGTTCCGCGAGCGGCAGGGCTCGGTCTTCGACGAGACGGTCGCCGACGTCTACCGCCTGTACGAGAAGCGGATGCACGAGGCGAACTCGATGGACTTCGACGACCTGCTGGTGCGAACCGTGAACCTGTTCGAGCTCTTCGAGGACGTCCGCGAGCGCTACCGGCGCGCCTTCCAGCACGTGCTCGTCGACGAGTACCAGGACACCAACCGGGTCCAGTACCGGCTCCTGCAGCTCCTCTGCGAGGGGCACCGCAACCTGTTCGTCGTCGGCGACGAGAGCCAGTCGATCTACGGCTTTCGCAACGCCGACATCCGCAACATCCTCGAGTTCGAGCGCGACTTCCCGGACGCCGAGGTGGTGAAGCTGGAGCAGAACTACCGCTCCACGCAGACGATCCTCGACGCGACCAACGCGATCATCGCCAACAACCGGGCGCGGAAGCCGAAGCGGCTGTGGACCGAGGGGGAGGGGGGAGAGCCGATCGAGATCGCCGAGTTGACCGACGAGCACGAGGAGGCCCGCTACCTGGCGGGCGAGGTCGACCGGCTGGCGGGCGAGGGGGAGGCATCGCGCTCCGAGATCGCGGTCTTCTACCGCACCAACGCCCAGAGCCGGGTCCTCGAGGACACCCTGGTCCGGTTCGACGTCCCCTACCAGGTGATCGGGGGGACGAAGTTCTACGAGCGGGCCGAGATCAAGGACGCGATCGCCTATCTCACCCTGATCACCAACCCGGCCGACGGCGTCGGCTTCGCACGGATCGTCAACTCACCCCGGCGCGGGATCGGACAGACCACGCAGGGGCGGCTGCAGTCGCACGCCAACACCACCGGCCAGCCGGTGTGGGAGGTCGCGCGACGGCCGCAGGACGTTCCCGGTCTCGGCCCCGCGGCTGTCAGGGCGGTCGCCCGGTTCGCCGAGACGATGGAGAGCCTGGGCGAGCGCGCGGCGGCCAGGCCCCCTGTTGCCGACCTGCTCGAGGCGGTGCTCTCGGAGAGCGGATACCTGGAGGCGCTCGAGGCGGAGCGAACGATCGAGGCCGAGGGCAGGGTGGACAACCTGCGCGAGCTGGTCGGCGTCGCGGGGGAGTTCGACGCCAACCGCGCGCTCGAGGCGGCGACCTCCGACGCGGAGGAGATCGCGCCGCTGGACGAGTTCCTGCAGCAGATCTCGCTCTACACCGAGCAGGACTCGCTCGCCGACGACGAGGAGCTGGTGACTCTGATGACGCTCCACAACGCGAAGGGGCTCGAGTTCGAGGCGGTGTTCATGATCGGGTGCGAGGAGGGCGTGTTTCCGCACTCGCGCTCGATCGAGGAGGGAAACCTCGAGGAGGAGCGCCGCCTCTGCTACGTCGGCGCGACGCGGGCGAAGCGCCGCCTGTCGCTGACCTTCGCCCGCCAGCGCAACCTGTACGGCGCGCGCGGCTTCAACCTCCCATCCCGCTTCCTCGCCGAGATCCCCGAGGAGCTGGTCGAGCGCCACGCGGCTGTCGAGGCGACCGGGTGGGGCACCGGCGACCGCCTCCCGGCAGTGGCGCCACCGGCGCATGCTCCAGTCGAGCTCGGCGTCGGTGACGACGTCGTCCACGCCAGCTTTGGCGACGGGGTCGTGACCGCGGTCGAGCCCGGGGCCGTGGTGGTGGTGAGGTTCGCGTCCGACGGCTCGGAGCGCAAGCTGATGGCGGACTACGCGCCGCTCCGCAAGACTGCCGCCTGATGAGCGCGGACGAGAGCACGTCGGTGACCGGTGCGCGGGTGATCGACGGCAAGGCGGTGGCGGCGACGGTGCGTTCCGAGGTCACCGCCGACGCGAGCGAGTTCACCCGGCGGCACGGGCGCCCGCCGGGACTCGCGACGGTGCTCGTCGGCGATGACCCGGCCTCCCACGTGTACGTCGGCTCGAAGCGCAAGCTGACAGAGGAGGTGGGGATGCGGTCGATCCACCACGAGCTCGAGGCCTCGGCCCCGCCCGAGCGGCTCCTGGAGCTGGTCGACGAGCTGGGCGCCGACGACGCCGTCGACGGCATCCTCGTCCAGCTCCCGCTTCCCGATCACCACGACCAGGACGCGGTGATCGCCCGGATCGCCCCCGAAAAGGACGTCGACGGCCTGACCGCGACCAGCGCCGGACTGCTCGCACAGGGTCGCCCGAGGCTGGTCGCGTGCACGCCTCAGGGCGTGATGCGTCTGATCGCGGAGGCCGGGGTGGAGATCGAGGGCGCCGAGGCGGTGGTCGTCGGCCGCTCGATCCTGGTCGGCAGGCCGCTCGCGAGCCTGTTGCTGAACGCGAGCGCGACGGTCACGGTGTGCCACTCCCGCACCCGGGACCTGGCGCAGGTGACCTCGCGCGCCGACGTGCTCGTCGCGGCGGTCGGCTCGCCGCGGATGATCGATGCCGAGATGGTGAAGCCGGGCGCCACGGTGATCGACGTGGGGACGAACCGCACGGACGACGGCCTGGTCGGTGACGTCGAGTTCGAGTCCGTGCGCGCGGTCGCGGGGGCGATCACCCCCGTGCCGGGCGGAGTGGGGCCGATGACGATCGCGATGCTGCTCGCGAACACGGTCCAAGCGGCGCGCACCCGGGCCGCTTAGCCCCCTCGAGACGCGTCGCGCTCGACCGGGGCAAGGTATACGCTCCGCGCGCCCTAAGACGAATCCCCGACACGGGAGAGGCGCTATGGACTTCAGCAGGGTGCGGACCGGAGAGCTGATCGCCGGGATCTCCGGCGTGGCGCTGTTCATCTTCATGTTCTTCAGCTGGTTCGGAGTCAGCGCGCCGGATATCGAGGCGCCCGCGGGGATCCAGTTCGACGTCGCGAGCTTCGAGGAGAGCGCGAACGCCTGGGAGTCCTTCGACTTCATCGACATCGTCCTGCTGCTCGCGGTGATCGCGGCGGTGGGCCTGATGGTGCTCAGCGCCTCGCAGGCGAGCGTGAACCTCCCCGTCGCCGCGAGCGCGATCACCGCCGGGCTGGGGATCCTCGCGACGCTGCTCGTCCTCTACCGGGTCATCGACCCGCCCGACTTCGGGGTCGAAGGGCTCGACGTCGGCCGCAAGATCGGGGTCTTCCTCGGCCTGATCGCGTCGGCGGGGATCGGGCTCGGGGGGTGGATGGCGATGCAGGAGGAGGGCACTACGTTCAGCGGCGAGGCCGACCGCTTCGGCGGCGGACAGGGCCCGAGCGAGCCGCCCCCGCCCCCGCCACCCCCGCAGTCCGGCCCGTAACCTGCCCGACCGACCCGAAACCCGCTCGCGCCGCCGATCGGCCGCGCGCATGCCCGCGATCGACTCGAAGCACGCCCCGGACCTGCTTGCTGGGATCGCGGGACTGGTCCTCCTGATCTCGCTCTTTCTCCCCTGGTTCGGGCCGAGCTCGGAGGCCGAGCAGGTGCTCGAGGAGGCTCAGCGGATCTCCGAGCAGGCCGGGGGCGTCCCGCCGGCGGCGATCGACCTGACCGAGAACGCGTGGCAGGCGTTCGCCGTCGTGGACATCGTGGTGCTGCTGGCGGCGGTGGCCGGGATCCTGGCCGGGGTCCGGGGGCTGGCGGCCGCTGCGAGGCCGAGGGGTCGCGCGGCCGTCGGGGCGACAGCGGTGACGGCGGCGCTGGGGACGATCGCGAGCCTGCTCGTCTTCTATCGCGTGCTCAACCCGATCGGCGAGGCCGCGCGCGAGTACGGTCTGTACATCGGCCTCCTCGCTGCGATCGGGGTCGCGGCGGGAGGATGGCTGGCGATCTCGGACGGAGGAGGCGCGCGGCGCGCGCCCCCACGCGGTCGCGGGCGGGCCCCCGATTCCGTAGGATCACGCCGCGATGGATAGCTCAGCGCCCCGGACAGCCGGGTTGACGATGATCGTCGGGGGGATCGCGCTCGCGGCGTTCACCTTTCTCACCTGGTACGACGTCGGGGGGGTCGACAACAACGCGTGGGACGCGCTGCGGCGCACCGACGTCGTCGTGTTCGCGGGGGGGCTCGTCGCGGCCGCGGGAGGCGCGTGGCTGGCGTTCGGCGACATCGGTCCCGAGGCGCGGGTGGTCGCCTTCCTGGGCGCGGCGGCGGCCGGGCTGGCCGGCCTGATCGTGATCGTGCGGATGCTCAGCCCCCCGGGCGACGGCGATCTGAAGATCGGCATCTTCCTCGCGCTCCTCGCCGCGGCGATCGCAGTGATCGGCGGGCTGATGGCGCTCTCGGCCACGTGGCGCTCGCCACCGCCGCGACCGACCACGCCGGCGGGCTAGCCTCGGTCCCCGCTCAGGCTGCGAGCCGCGCGGCGAGCCGGCTCGCGATCCGCGACGCGCACGCGATCACGGTCATCATCGGGTTCACCCCGAGCGACGTCGGGAGCAGGCTCGCGTCCGCGACGTACAGTCCCTCGGACCCGCGCACAGCGCCGTCGGCCGTCGTCACGCTCCGCCCCCCCATCGACGCCGTGCCCATCGGGTGGAACGCCTCGAGCCGCAGCTCGCTCGGCCTGGGCGGCGAGGCTTCGAATGCCGCGACGCCGCCCGGCCGGATCACGGGGCTGCCGCTCACCTGGGGATAGACCTCTCTCGCCCCGGCGGCGAAGAAGATCTCCGCCGCGCGGGCGATCCCGAACGTGAGCGCGGCGGCCTCCTCCTTCGTCAGCCGGTAGCCGAGCCGCAGCGATCCGTCGCCGGCGAGGGAGACGCGCCCGGAGGAGCGGTCGCTGAGGTGGACCCCGGTGGAGGCGATGTGGTCGTAGGCGAGGACGCGCTCCTGGTGCTCGCGACCGACGCCGGGCAGCCACTGGGCGCCGAAGGCGAGCGGCGTAAACGTGGCCTCGAGCAGCAGACCGCGATCCGACCACTCGTCGACCGCGTAGCTCTGCATCACCCCGTCCCACCCCCGGACCTCGTCGTCGAACCGGGCCCCGATCCAGGCGGCGGGGTGCACGTGCAGGTTGCGCCCCACCGGCTCGCCGCCGAGACCGGACCGAAGCAGTAGCTCCGGCGTCCCGAACGCCCCGCCCGCGCACACCACGGTCCGGGCGCGGACCTCGTGCGGGCGACCCTGGCGGTCGCCCTCGGCCCTGCACGCGACCCCGGTGGCGCGCCCGTTCTCGTGGAGCACCCGCTCAACCTCGACGCCGGCGCGCACCCGGGCGCCGGCGGCGACCGCGCGTGGGAGGTAGGTGACGTGCATCGCGCGCTTCGCGTCCAGCCGGCAACCCTTCGGGCACGAGCTGCACTGCACGCACCGTCCCGCGTTGCGGGACAGCGGCCCGCCGCTCGCCCCGATCGCCTGCGCCCCCTCCATCAGCAATTGCCCGTTGCGGCCCATCGTCTCGACGTCCACCGGGGCGACCCGCAGCTCCTTATCCGCCTCGGCGAACTCCGCCTCGAGTCCGGTCGCCCACTCGACCCCGTGCTCGTCGCGCCACCGCTCGAGCACCGGCTCGGGGGCGCGCAGCGCCGTCCCCGAGTTGATCACCGTCGTGCCGCCGACCGCGCGGCCGACCGGCACCGGGACCGCCGGGCGGCCCTCGGCGATCGTCAGCCCGCCGTCGCGATACAGGGACGTGAGCGCCTCGACCGGGTCCGTCGGGTACGTGTCACGCGTCATGTACGGCCCCGCCTCGAGCACGATCACGTCGAGCCCCGCTTCGGCCAGGACCGCCGCCGCGACGGCGCCGCCCGCTCCCGATCCGACGACCGCGACGTCGCACTCCTCGCCCTCGGGGGGCGGGGTCAGGTCACCGAGCGGGGGAGAGTCGGGAGGCGGATCACCACCGCCACCGCGACCGTCCGGCTTCAGCCCGCACCGCTCCTCGTACCCGACGGCCGCCTGGACCCGGGGATCGCCGCCGTAGTGCGTCCCGGCGAGCACCTTCATCAGCAGCAGCAGGTCGCGCTTGAAGGACAGCCGGGAGCGCTCCAGACCTGCAAGGAACCGCTCCCGCGCCTCGAGGTCGGAGCGGCTGAACCTCCGCGGGAAGGGGAGCCACTCGAAGGCGCGGATCGCGAGCCGGACCCGCCGCAGCGTGCGGGGGTCGAACGTGGCCGCGTGGCGGGTGAAGGACTCGGTAACCGAGACCTCGGACTCGGCCGCGGGCAGTGCCCCGACCCCCGGCGCCATCGCCACGGCGAACGCGCCAAGCGTGCGCAGCTCGGCGGCGCTCGGCCCCGGGGCGCGCCTTCAGGTCGGGGCGGTCGCGGGCCCGACTCGTCCCGCCACCGACCACAGCAGCAGCGCCGAGCCGACGAGGAACCCGTCGACGAGGAAGTTGAGCAGGTACGCGAACACGTCCTCGTCAAAGAGGAAGAAGCCGAGCGCGGCGAGCGAGGAAGCAGCCTTTCCGGCCGCGAGAACGAGCAGCAGCGGCCGGTATCGGACCACGTCCATCTGCACGACCAGGCAGATCCCCGTGATCACGACCATGTAGGCGAACCCGAGCGCCAGCCACAGCTGCTCGGTGGTCTCGGGCGCGCGCGGGAAGTCGCCGATCGCGTCGCCGACTTCCGAGATCGCGTCGAGCACGCCGTCGGGCGCGACGATGAAGAGGATGCCCACGACCGCGAAGCTCGCCGCCAGCAGCCGCAGGTTGAAGACGACGAAGCGCTCCGCTCGGTCCCCCGTCATTGGCGCCATGATGCTATCCGCCGGCGGAGGACGCGGGCGCCGATCGACTGCCCTTCGCTCGTAGAATCGCACCGTGATCGACCGCGACCAGGTCCTGCACGTCGCGCGGCTCGCCCGCCTTCACCTCACCGAGGAGGAGGTCGAGCGGATGACCGGCGAGCTGTCCGGGATCCTCGAGCACGTGGACAAGATCTCCGAGCTCGACCTCGAGGGCGTCGAGCCCACATCGCACGTGATCGACCTCGTGAACGTCCTGCGGGCCGACGAGCCGCGCCCGAGCTGGGCGAAGGAGAAGGTCCTCGAGCCGGCGCCCGATCCGGCCGAGGGAGCGTTCCGAGTCCCCTCGCCCCAGGCGTGAGCGAGCTGCTCGACCTCGGGGTCGCCGATGCCCTGCGCCGGATCGGCGCCCGGGAGCTCTCGGCCGAGGAGTACTTCGACGCCTGGGCCGAGGCGGCCGCCACCGACGAGCTGAACGCGTACCTGTGGCGAGCCGAGGCCGGCACCCCGCCGCCGGCCGAGGACGGCGGCGGGCTCGCCGGGATCCCGGTGGCGGTCAAGGACATCTTCTGCACCGAGGGGATCGCGACCACGGCGGGCTCGCGGATCCTCGAGGGCTACCGACCGCCGTACTCGGCGACCGCGGTCCGACGGTTGGCGGGCGAGGGTGCACAGCTGCTCGGGAAGACGAACATGGACGAGTTCGCGATGGGGTCATCGAACGAGAACTCCGGATACGGGCCGGTGCTGAACCCGTGGGACCGCGAGCGCGTGCCGGGCGGCTCCTCCGGCGGGTCCGCGGCGGCCGTCGCCGGTGGCCTGGCGCCGTGGGCGATCGGGACCGACACCGGGGGCTCGATCCGCCAGCCCGCCGCGCTGTGCGGGATCGTGGGGATGAAGCCGACCTACGGCGCCGTCTCGCGGTACGGGATGATCGCGTTCGCCTCGTCGCTCGACCAGTGTGGGCCGCTCACCCGCGACGTCAGCGACGCGGCGCTTCTGCTGAGGGCGCTTGAGGGTCGCGATCCATGCGACTCGACCTCGGTCGGGATCGAGGGCGGTATCGCACTCCCGAGCCGCGAGGACCTGAACGGGCTCAGCTTCGGCGTACCGAAGGAGCTGACATCGGACGCCGAGCACCTCGAGGCCGGGGTGAAGGAGCGGTTCGAGGAGGTCGTGGGTCTGATCGAGGACCTCGGCGGCGACGTGGCCGAGACCGAGCTTCCCCACGCCGCGCACGGGATCTCCGCCTACTACGTGATCGCGCCCGCGGAGGCGTCGGCGAACCTCGCCCGCTACGACGGCGTCCGATTCGGGCTCCGGGCCGGCGACGGCGACCTGACGGAGCTCTACGAGCGGACCCGCGCGGCGGGCTTCGGCGCCGAGGTGAAGCGCCGGATCATGCTCGGCACGTACGCGCTCTCGGCAGGCTACTACGAGGCGTACTACGGGCAGGCGCAGCGGGTGCGGACGAAGATCGCCGAGGACTTCGCGGGTGCGTTCGAGCGCTTCGACTTCGTGATCTCGTCCACCTCGCCGACGGTGGCGTTCCGGCTCGGCGAGCGCACCGACGACCCGCTGACGATGTACATGTCGGACTACTGCACGGTGCCGATGCCGCTCGCCGGGATCCCTGCGATCTCGATCCCGGGCGGCCTCGCCGAGCCCGACGGGGGAGGGCCCGAGCTTCCGGTCGGGTTCCAGATCGCCGGGCCCGCGTTCAGCGAGAACGCGATCCTCGACGCCGCGTTCGCGCTCGAGCGCGCGATCGGTTTCGACGCGAGGCCGCCCGGAGTCGGCGGATGAGCGCCGCGGCCGGATACGAGCCCGTGATCGGGCTGGAGATCCACGTCCAGCTCTCGACCGAGACGAAGATGTTCTGCGGCTGCGCGCTGTCGTTCGGCGACGCGCCCAACGTCCATACCTGCCCCGTCTGCCTCGGCCACCCCGGCTCGCTCCCGGTGGCCAACGAGCGCGCGATCCACTATGCGCTGATGATCGCTGCCGCGTTGGAGTGCGAGGTTGCGGCGCGCTCGATCTTCCACCGCAAGAACTACTTCTATCCCGACCTCCCGAAGGGCTACCAGATCAGCCAGTACGACATTCCGCTCGCGAGTGGCGGTCGGCTCGGGGACATACGCATCCACCGCGTCCACCTCGAGGAGGACGCCGCGAAGCTGATCCACCTCGGCGAGTCGGGACGGATCCACGGCTCCGGCCAGTCGCTCGTCGACTTCAACCGCGGCGGGACGCCGCTGGTGGAGATCGTCACCGAGCCGGATCTGCGCGGGTCCGCCGAGGCGCGCGAGTGGCTGCAGCTCCTGCGCACCACGGTGAAGCAGCTCGGGGTCTCGGACGTGAACATGGAGGAGGGAAGCCTGCGCTGCGACGCGAACGTGTCCCTGCGCCCGTCCGGCACCGAGGAGCTCGGGGTCAAGACCGAGCTCAAGAACATGAACAGCTTCCGGTTCCTGGAGCGCGGAATCGAGGCCGAGCTCGCCCGCCAGCGGGAGCTGCTCGACTCGGGACAATCGGTGGACCAGGACACCCTCCACTTCGACCCCTCGACCGGTTCGCTGACCCCGTTGCGCAGCAAGGAGTACGCGCACGACTACCGCTACTTCCCCGAGCCGGACCTCGTTCCGCTCGCTCCCACCGAGGACATGCTCCAGGCCGCCGCCGGCGCGCTCCCCGAGCTGCCCGCCCAGCGCCGCGAGCGCTACCGCGAGGAGCTCGGGCTTCCGGAGGACGTCGCGACCCAGCTCGCCTTCGAGGTCGAGCTCGGGTCCTACTTCGAGGCCGCGGTCGCGGCGGCGACCGACGGCGCCGCCCCGCCGACGATTGCGAACTGGGTCACCGGCGAGCTCGCGGCGGAGCTGCGCGAGGCGGGGGAGGCCGACCCGGCGTCCTCCAAGGTCGAGCCCGGGGCGCTCGCGGCGCTCGTCGGAATGGTGCAGGCGAAGCAGGTCACCCACGGCGCCGCGAAGCAGGTGCTGGCGGAGCTCGTCACCGAGGGAGGTGATCCGGCGGAGATCGTCGCCGCGAGGGGGCTCGGGCAGATCTCGGACTCCGGCGAGCTCGATGCGGCGGTGGAGCGCGCGCTCGAGGCGAACCCGGGCGCGGCCGAGAAGGTCCGCGAGGGCAACCCGAAGGCGATCGGCCCGATCGTCGGTGCGGTGATGAAGGAGACCAAGGGCCGCGCCGACGGGGGCGAGGTGACGAAGCTGATCCGTGAGAGACTCAAGGGAGGATGAGGACGGCAGGACGCCGGCACGGTCAGGGAAGTCGCATCGGCGGGTGGATCCTGGGGTTGCTCGTGGTGATGGCGGCGCTCGTGGTCCCGGGCTCGGCGAGCGCTGTGACGTGGCTCCCGGTCCAGACCCTGTCCGCCGCGGGCGGTGAAGCCCGTGAGCCGCAGGTCTCGTTCGACGCCGGGGGGAACGCGCTGGTCGTGTGGGACCGCCAGGGTGGCGATGTCCGCGCCCAGGCGCGCTTCCTTCCCGCGGGCGGTGTGGTCGGCCCGATCGAGGGACTGTCGTTTCCGGGCACCGACACGATCCGTCCCCAGATCGGCTTCGACTCCGCCGGCAACGCGCTCACGGCGTGGCGGCGCATCGACGGCGCCACGGACCGCGTCCAGGC
>JBOGZL010000107.1:0-13129 GCA_050697195.1 Solirubrobacterales bacterium | reverse complement strand
CAGGTCTTCGAGCCGAAGCTAACCGCGCTGCAGGAGCAGCTGCTCGACCTGCTCGGCGTGCCGCTCGGCGCCTATGCGAGCACCGCTTCCGCCCCCGGCCCGTGAGCCGGCGGGCGGCGGCTGGGCGCTATCGCTGTTGCCGAGTGCGGAAAGAGGGCCGTGGAGTACCGAATGCTTCACTCGGCGCTCCGACGAGGCCCGCGGCCACACCGCACCCTGCGGCTAACCTAGAATCTCCCGCGCGGGCCGAACGGCCCGGCATATACGGGGGCGTAGCTCAGTTGGTTTAGAGCGCCGGCCTGTCACGCCGGAGGCCGCGGGTTCGAGTCCCGTCGCTCCCGCTCCTTGTTCCTTCGACGTTTGCTGCGGTTTTCGGGGGCTCCGACGGCGTTTTATCGCCCGTTTCTGAGCTCTCGAGCTCCGTTTCACTGCCCATTAGTGCCCATTGGCCCTCTTTGAGGAGGCCGCCGAGCCGCGTCCGCGGGTTCATCCCGGTGACGTCGGTGTAGACGCGGAGGGTCATTCGCGGATCGCGGTGGCCCATCTGCGCGGCCGTGATCGCGGGGTGTTCGCCGAGCTCGGCCCGCAGCGCCGCATACGTCCGGCGCAGCGCGTGGAAGGTGATGCCCTCCGGGATCGGCGGCTCGCCCTCGGCGGCGAGCAGCTCATTCGCCCGCTCGATCGCCGGGTAGAGGATCGCCGTGCGGACCCGATTGCGCTCCCGTGGTTGGCTGCGGATGCGACCGGCGAACACGAAGTCGTCCGGCTGGCTCCACCGTGATGCCATCTTGTGCTCGCGGAGAAGCTGGACCAGCTCCGGCTCGAGCGAGACGCGTCTAACGCCGGCTGCGGTCTTGGATGCCACGACGCTGAGCGAGCCGTCGCGCACGTCGACGTCGCGCCACCGCAGGTGGGTCAGCTCGGATACACGGAGACCGCCCGCCATGATCGCCGTCGCCAGCATCGCGCGGTTCGGCCCGGCTGCCCGCAGCAGGACCTGGACCTGCTCGCCTGTCAAGCGCGCCCGCCGCGGCTCAGACTCCTTCAGCTTCTCGACCTTCGTCTTGACCGGGTTGCTGTCGATCAGCTCGTAGCGCAACGCGGCGTCGAGGACCTGCCCGAGGCGCGTCAGCGTCTTGTTGATCGTCACGTTCGACAGCGGCCGGGCGACCAACGCCAGCTCCCGCTCGCGAACCTTCAGCGCCTTGTAGCGATCGACCTCCTGCGCCGTGATCTCGGACAGCTTGTGCTCCGCGAAGAACGGCAGCAGGTGATGGGTCAACGCGAGGGTGTAGTCCTCGACCGTCCGTGGCGCGAACTCGTGTCGCCGCGCGTCGAGCCACTCGGAGGCGAACTGGTGGAACGTCGGCTCGGTCCGCGGCTCGCGTGCCACCTTCCGGGCCGGCGGCTTCCAGATCCCGCGGCGGACGTCGGCCAGGATGTTCGCCAGCTCCTCCTCGGCCCGTCGGCGCGTCCAACCTTCCGCGACGCTGCCGAGAGTGAGGTAGCGGCGCTTGCCGTAGGCGTAGAAGCGGATGGCGTACGCCCTGCCGCCCTTGCGGGGCAGTTCCAGCACTTCACCCGTCAGTCTCCGCGCCATCGCTCCTCGCCTTGCTGAGCCTACGCGAGCGGTCAATTCGCTCCACCGCCCTTGATCGGCAGCAGCGGCGGCCGCTCGCCGTCGACCGGTCGCGTGCGGGGCGGTCGCTGCGGCGGCCCCTGATCCGGCTCCTGCCGTGCGCCTGCTCGAATCCGCTCGATCGCGACCTGCGGATCGAACCGAAGCCTCGGCCGCCTCCCGTTCCCCAGCTTGATCGCCCCGAGCTGGATCGCGTGCGTGTAGACCCACGACCTTTCGATCCCCAACCGCCGCGCCAGCTCCGCCGCGTCGACCAGCTCGACCGGCGCCGACACGCCGCGCGGCAGCAGCTCGACCACCCGCCGCGCAATCGCATCGATCACCTCCGGCGCCAGCTTCAACTTGGAGCCGCGTTCGTCGCTCATTTCCCTCTACCTACACGTCGCGCGAGCCACCCAAAAGTCCAGCTTGCCCTTTACAGACACGTGGCGCGAGCCACCGAAAAGTCCATCGCCCGCTCCCGACGACGCCTGCGACGATCCGGGGCCCAAATCCGCACTTCCAACGGAATTGCAAATGTGTGCCGGGGGCGACGGTAGGGACTACGAAGCGTCAGCTCGGGAGGCAGCAACCGTTTCGTCGACCGATCGGTGAGTCGCAGTCAAGAGCAAGGAACGGGCCGTGCTGAGGAGAGGCCGGTCTAACTGGCGGGTTACGAGGCTTGGAGGGGTCTGAGGCCCTTGAGCGCGCGGCAGCGGTATCTGCCCGGAAGTGGGGCTGGGTGCCTGATGCCGAGGGCGGTGGACTCGCCAAAATGAGGCTCGTGGCGGCTCACGAGATCCTCGTCTCGCTCGCGCACGCCGACGGCACGGCTGGGATTGGCCGCGACGAAGACGGCTGGCTATGGATAAGTGGATACCTCGAGGACGGTGGTGGGACGGGCGTGGACGACTACCAGCCGAGCGTCGAAGGTCTGGCCGGGGACCGCACGGTGCAGGGTGGACTGCTCCCGCCAGCGGCTGTTGCCGCGGAAGTGGTAGACGACGCCGGGAAGCGCCAGAGAGTCGCCGCGGACAATGGCGCGTGGGTGGTCGTGCTCGATCAGCCCACGGAGGGGTCCCCGAACCCCGTTCTCTTTACCGACGCGCGCGGCGGGACCGTTGCGCCACCCCTGCCGGACGACTGGCCGCGCTCTCCGGTCGAAGACGCCGCCGAGCCGTGCCCGGCCTGCGGTAACTGCGAGTGGGACGAGGTGCGTCCGCTTGACGAGTCTCGCGGCATGCGCGGTGCCGATCCGGCGGATCCGACTGCTGGGCCGGTCGGCGCCGGCGGGCCACCGCCCTCCGTCGAGTGGGAGCCGACCCCTGTTGTTGTGTGTCGGGGTTGCGGGCACGAGGAATCTGTGGGCGCGTGGATTCGCGCTGAGGCTTCCGAGGATGAGGACCCCGAGGAGGTCGCTCGCAGGGTGCGTGAGTACGAGGAGGAGCACCGCCGGAAGGAACGCGATGTACTCGCCCGGGTCGACTTCCCGATCTACGCTGTCGAAGGCCGCCCAGCGCGATTGCTCGGCTGGGACGGGGGCATGGCCGGTGTCGTAAACAGCGTGCTGCTCGGGCACGGAGCGTCCTGGGCAGAGCCCGGGCCAATGGTGTCCGTCGAGACCGAGTTTGACGAGGACGCGTTCGAGAGCGAGCGCACGCTCGCGCGACGCGCACTGGCGGGCCTGCTCCACGAGGACGACGAGGAATGGCCCGAGCGCTCCGAGGCAGGGCTGACGATCTGGCTGCGTACGCGGGACCGCGACCATAGGCGGCTCCTGGCGCATGCGACGCTCGCGACGCGCGACCTGTTCATCGACGGCGAGCCTCGGGGCTTCGAGCTAGCGGAGATCGAGGGGAGCTGGGCGGCAGCTCGTCGTGGCGGCGCGCTTGGAATCGTCGTAGCCGCGCGTGGATTGCCGCCGGATGCGGTCAGGCTGGAGCAGGTCGGCGACCCCGCCGGAACCCTTCTCGCTGCCCCGATCGACGAGTAAAACAGCCCTCGACCTGAACATCCGACCGTGTGCGCCGGTCGCGCACAGGCGGTCCGATCAGTCGCTCAGCTTCGCGGGTGCCTTCGGCGAGCCGCTTCCCGTCACAAATCGCCACTAGCGGGCTAGATCCGCGCAGGTTCACGGCTGGGCGGCCAGGGCCCAGAGCCGACGAAGCCGTAGTCGACCGCAAGGCCGATCCGGGTCCGAGCGGCTGCGAGTCAGTTCGCTGAATCCACTTCCGGTAGCCATCCAACCTTTCCCCCAAACAACTTCCCACGACCGGTGACCCGCACCGCTTCAAGCACCTTCCGCCCATCCCTCCGGTCACATCCCGAACGAGGTTCCCGACCTCCGAGAACCGTCTCTCCCCCCCCACCTACGCCTAGCTCACACAATTGCACCCATGGTGCATCGTCTACACGTATACGCTTCGACCTAGTGGCCCGACGACGCAAGCGATCGAGGTCACGGCGCCGGGCGACGGCGCCGAAACCCGCTGCCGAGCGCGACCACATGGCGCGCGTCCATGTCAGCGACGCCGTCTGGGCCGAGTTCCGCTCCGCCGCCTCGACGCCCCTCAACCTTCGGCTCGGCGAGCTCGTCACCCGCGAGGTCGACCGCCATCGCTCGTGCCGGCTCCGAGAGGGTCAGCTCGACGATGCCGAGCTAGTCGAGGCGCTGGAGCGGGCGCGGGACCTTCACGCCGACCTCGCCGCGGTCGTCGCTCGCCTCGAGCGCAGGTTGGACCGAGCCGGGTCCCGCCCGCCCGGCTCGGCCGACCGAACCTCGTTCGGCCTCGACTGACCGAAGCCGAACGCACCCCCCTGCCCCTAGTCGCGCGAAAGCGGGGAGGAAGCCACGTTGCATCCCCCATTCCAGCCTTACAAGCTCCCCGTCTTTACAACTTCCCCGTTGCGTTTTACTCTTTCCACCCGCTCGATTCTGCATAGTTTCCCCGTTGCTTGTTCTATAGTTGCCCCGCTGACATATTCCTAATCTCCCCGCTAACGAGGCGATGCCCTACATTCCCAGAATTGCTGACGATGAACTCGCCGCTCGGCTAACAGCAAGCGGCGCCGTCGTAATCGAGGGGCCGAAAGCCTGCGGGAAGACCGAAACGGCTCGGCGGATGGCGGCAAGCGAGGCTCTGCTCGACATTGACGCGAACGCCCGTCAGGCAGCGGCGGTCGACCCTGCGCTTGTCCTGGAGGGGTCGGTCCCGCGCCTAATCGATGAATGGCAGCTCGAGCCGGGAATCTGGAACTACGTACGCCGCACGGTCGACGATCGCGACGACGCCGGCCAGTTCATCCTCACCGGTTCGGCGGTACCGGCCGATGACATCACAAGGCACACGGGTGCAGGCCGGATTACTCGGCTTCGGATGCGCCCGATGAGCCTGTTCGAGACCGGTCACAGCAACGGCGATGTCTCGCTGGCTCAGCTGCTTGCCGGCTCTCCCGTGCGAAGCCCCGACCCGGGCTTGAGCGTCGAGGATCTCGTGCAAGAGATTGCGAGAGGCGGCTGGCCGGGTTTTCGTTCCCTCGCGCTCGACCCCGCCCTGCGCGCGGTACGGGACTACCTCGATGAGGTCCGTCGTGTCGATGTCAGCAGCGTCCATGGCGTCCGTCGTGACCCAAGCAAGGTTGGGGAGTTGCTTCGCAGCCTCGCTCGCAACGTCGCTACTCACGCTGCTGCGACGACGCTCGCTAAGGACACAGGCGGAGCAGAAGGCCCACTGAAAGACGACACCGTTCGCGAGTACCTCGACGCGCTCCAACGCCTGATGATCGTCGAAGATCAACCGGCCTGGGCGCCGCACCTGCGCTCCAAGTATGTCCTCCGCCGCGCGCCGAAACGACACTTCGTCGATCCGTCCCTCGCGGTCGCCGCCCTCCGCGCCACGCCGAAGCGCCTGCTCGCAGATCTGAACCTAACGGGCCTCTTGTTTGAGTCGCTCGTTGTTCGCGATCTCCGTATCTATGCCCAAGCCGTCGATGCCAGCGTCCTGCAGTATCGCGATAGCCATGACGTTGAGGTCGACGCGGTGGTTCAGGCGACGGACGGCCGGTGGGCCGCGTTCGAGATTAAGCTCGGACCGGGCCAGGTTGAAGAAGGGGCGGCGAGCCTAACTCGGTTCATCAACCAGATCGACACGACGAAGTCGGGCAGGCCGTCTGCACTCGGTGTGATCGTTGGAACCGGTTATGGATACGTCCGCGACGACGAAATCAGAGTGATCCCAATCGGCACGCTACGGCCTTAGAAGTGGCTGTGAACTCAAAGCGGATCCCCGGCGCGGAGGCGCAATGAGGCTCCCCTCCTCCCCGAAGCCGCAGCATCGAGCTCGCTCCTGCTGATCGCGCACAGCCGAGGCCGCTCCGCACGGTAAGTCAACCGTCGATTACGTCGGTATGTGGCGTATGGACGCCTCGCTGCCACCTCGTCAGCCCCGTTCGCGCGGCGGCCCCCCGCGCCTAAAGCGCCGCTCTCGTCGGGTCTTGTCTGCCCAACTGATCTGTCGCCGGAACTCGTCCACTGCGTCGTTTACGGGCTTGAGGCGAGCGAACAACTCGGGCATGTTCACTTCTGCGTCATTGGAGACCGGGTCCGCCTTCCACGCTTCGTGGGCCTCCTTGCCGGCGATACGGCGGACGGTCGTAACCAGCTTCTCGTACTCGTTAGCGAGCCAGTTGGGTCCGTTTGCCGCCATTAGGTGCTCACAGGCTGAAAGCTCGGTCTGCACCTTTGAGAGGTGAGTGGACAAGCGGACTCGCTCAGCGCTTCGCTCCTCCTTCTCATGCCGGCGCCGACGGATCATGAAGGGCATCTCGCGATAGCTCAGCACCGCCTCCAATGCTCGCGCGTGGAGTTCTCGCCGACGCTGGCGCTCCGCCCGGTCGCCGTTCACCCAAAGCGTCCAGAGGGCGCCGAAGAGCGGGATTAGCACGCTCCAGGTAGGCAAATCGATATCGATGCCGGCTATGGGCATGACCGCCAGTTCTCGGGGCATGCCCGGCAGCCCTCCCGCCGCGGGTGGGGCCTTGGGGCTTCCGGCTTGTGCCACTTCTCGCCTCGGCTGCAGCAGGCTTCACAAAATGCGTGCACGACCGTCAGGTCCCTGAGCTCCTGAAGGCCACCGTTGAGACTCCAGCGCTTCTCCGGGGGATCCTCTGGGTACCAGAGACACAGCGACCGATACTGATCGATGTTGCGGTGACGCCGGCAAGCCTTTCCGGGCATGTGTGTGATCGGGGTGAGAGGCCGCAACGGTGACCAGAACACGGCCACACGTCGGGTCTGATTGAACTCGGGGACATCGATACTGAAGTCGTATCGATATTCGTTGGCATTCCACTCGTGGCGAGTGAAGCGTATGTTCGCGAGCCGAGCGTTTGCCTCAAACGCTGCAGTCAGCCCGCCGATATCCTTAGCTGCCCCCGGTCGCATACGAGCTCGTCTTCTTCTGGGTGAACGACGAGTCGACCGCTGCCCCAACGGCCGCGGCATCGCCCGACTGGAGCGCATTGCGGAGGTTCCTGCCCTCTCGCGCGCTCACGGCCTTGATTTCGTCGCCGAAGATGCCTGAGAGCTCAGTCCGCGCTCCGGCAACGCTCAACTGCGAATTCGCGCCGCGAACCACCGCGGCCATCTCCGCAAGGCGAGCGGATGCCTGCTGCTGGGTTACGCCCTTCGGGAGCTTTATGGGGTCGGTGATGACATCCGACGGATCCGGGGTCAGGATTAGCGCGATCTGATCGGACGCGTAAGCGAGGAAGCGCTCCAAGCCCTCGCTGAGCGTCGTGACCTCCTCGAAGTACTCGAGGGCGAGCGCGCTCAGATTCCACGAGCACACCACCGCGACGCCGCCGTTGGCGGCGTCGCGCTTGACGGCTCGCTTGGCGAGCCGCAGGATCTTGGCTCGGTAGATACTCAGCTCGCGCGGATCCTTCTTCGTCATCAGATAGGTGTGGTACTGGGGGTCGCCGGGATCCCAGGAGTCGGTCTCGAGGTTCGGGATCCAGATCCCGGTGCTGTCGTCCGCGATACCGAGCCCGACGATGAAGTCCACGTACGGATCGACCTCGCCCCACTCGTCGAAGTCGACGGGGGCGTGGAACTCGATCTTGATCGAGCGCTTCTGGCCGACGGTCGTCGCCGTCGCGTTCGGGTAGGTCCTGCGGACCTCGCGCTCGATCAGGGCGCGGAACGACTCGACGAAGCGTGTTGGCCCCTCTCCGCTCCCGTCCGGCCCGTAGACACGGAACTCCTCGTAGCGCCGGTTGATCATCTCGCCGCCGTCGGCGTCTTCAAGCGGCTTGTTCCCAGTGCCGTGCGCGACGGAACCGGAGCGGAAGGGCGCGCGCCCGGCAGGGTGGTCGTCTGCGATCTCGAGGACTTGGTTGCGGCGATCCTTGGCCTCGTCGAGGATCGGCTTCGGCACGCGGATCTCATCGAGGATTTCCTCGATCACTGTTTCGGCCGGCGTCTTCGAGCCAGACCCTTCCTCGCTTGCGTCGGGCGTCATCTGTATCGTCTCCTTTCGGATATCGGACACGCGGCGGATGCAATGTCCGGTGCGTCTGTTTTTCAGACGCTATCGTTCTACAACGTGGTCAATCCTAACAGCCCGGTAGGCGACTGACGGTGCCTGTTCTCGACGATCTCGAGGTTGTTGGTCGCCTCCTTCATCAAGCCCGCCTGAACGCCGACCTCAGCCAAGCTCGGGTCGCGGAGGAGCTCGAAGCACCGCGCAGCGCGATCTCCCTGATCGAGTCCGGTCAGCGTTCCGTGTCGAGCATCGAACTGGCAAAGCTCGCCCGCCTTTATGGGCAGCCTGCAAACGCCTTTCTCTACTCGCTTGGCGACGCGCTTGATCCGGAGCCCGAGGGCCTGACGACATCAACGGTCAGTCGGTACTTCCGGGGCGCGGTTGAGGATCCGGCGATCGACGATCGCTGGCTCACGCGCGAGATCGAGGAATTCCGGACATACGCGGATCTCGAACAAGCTGTCTTTGGTCGGCAGCGCTTTGAGCTTCCGACGTATCCGGTCCCTTCGGGCCGCCCATATGAGCAGGGGGAGCGGCTCGCGGACCAAGAGAGGCGACGTCTCGGGCTGGGAGCCTCGCCGATCCGCTCGATGATCGCGCTTCTCGAGGGTGAGGGCGTAAAGACGGTCTATCGCAGATTCCCAAAGTCACTGGATGTCTCTGGCGCCTACCTCTTCTCCGAGGCTCTCGGACCGTGTGTTCTGATCAATGAGCGCGAAGATCCGAGCCGCCGGCGTTTCACAGCCGCCCATGAATACGGTCACTTCCTCGTCGATCGCGAGGCTGTCGAGGGCGAGATCTGCCACGCAAACAAGCGGCGCGAGCATTTCGAGATGCGTGCCAACGCATTCGCGGCTGCCTTTCTACTCCCGGCGGACGGGGTCGAGGAAACGCTGCTTGACCTAGGGGCCCAGAGAGAGGCCGTAGCGCCCGAGGACGCCGTTCACCTCATGTATCGGTTCGGCGTCAGCTCTGCAGCCGTTCTCTGGCGCCTCGTCAATCTGGGATGGATCACGAAGCATCAGCGCGGACATTGGGCGCGCCAGCCGGTAACCGAGTTGACGAATGCCCTTGGCTACAAAGGGCAACGGCCGGGCGAATCGGAGCCCCGTCCCGACCGACTAAAGAAACTGGCAATTGAAGCTTGGCGCGCCAGCGCCTTTGAATCCGAGGACTTGGCGGAACTTCTTGGGATCGCGCCGACGGAGCTTAGGAAGACCATCCAGGCGACGATTCCGCGTCGGTCACGCGCGGCTAAAGCTGAAGCCGCGGAACCCGACTGGCTCTAGGACGTCCTCCGGGGTGCGCCGCCGAGGGGCTAGCGCCCAGACGACCGACGCGTCCATGCCGTTGACCGGCCTGCGCGGCTCCTGCCTTCGCGCTGGAGACGAAACGGGGCGCGAAGCTGCCTAGCTGATCTTCGAGATCCCAGTCTCGGCCGCGATGAGATCCAGCAGGGCTGGGACTCGGTTGTCGACGAACTTCTCGACGTCATCGTCCTTGATGGCAGCTAGCTCGATGCGATGCTTGACCAAGGCGTCTTTGTCGAACCGATCGTTGCCGAGGACCGTGGACGGCTTGTCGCGGCCGATCGAGCGGTTCGTGCTGGCCTTTAGTGGGGTGAAGTTGACGATCATTTCGCTTGGCTTCCCGCGCTCGGTCAGGAACTTGTCGGGAAAGACGTGGTGGAAGTCGATCGCGCCCTCGTGCTGAGCCAGGACCTGCGGCTCGCCACCCTTCTTCGGCTCGAGCCAGTCCTTGGCGTCGTCTGAGACGAGCAAGGCCATGAGGCCTCTGACAAACACCCGGTTACCAGCGCGACTATCGCGCAGCCGCTCGTCGACGATCTCTGGCTGTGTTTCGAGGCGCCTGATTGCGGTTGGCTCTTTCTCAGCGTCCTTGGCCCAGGCGGCCAGCTCTTGAGCGTCCGAAACGGCGCGCGTGTTCACGCCCTGGGCGTAGGCCTGGGTGAAGTAGCTGGCCCAGACCCAACGCTTTAGGTCCGCTCGGTACCCCTTCCTTGGGCGGGGCTGAGAGAGAGCCACGGCGAGGGCCAGGATCATCGCGTCCTGCGGCAGGAGGTTGTTGTGCGTTCCGCCGCACTCGTCACGCAGGAACTCGAGCGCCTTGGCATATGAGCGAACCGCACCGTCCCACTCCTTCGACAGACGGTTCGGATCCGCATCGACGAGGTCGAGGACGTCGTCCTCACGGATGCCGTTGACGGTTCGGTCCTCCTCCTTCTTTTTGCTCTTGCGCTGGCGCAGAGTCTCATTGAGCGCGATGAGCTTCGGGATCTCCATCCCCTTGACTCGGTTGGTGTTCCCGACTTCCGCGAAGCGCTCCGCCGCCTTTTCGGACTGCACTCGGAGCTTGAAGCCCTCGGGAAGCATCAATGCGACCAGCAAATCGAAGTTGTCGAGCGGCTCGCCGAGGCGATTGAGCTTGTCGAAGATCCGGACGAGCGCTCGGAAATCAAGGCTCGCCGGGAGGGTCAATGCGGGGAACTTGTACGCCCTTATCGGCCAAAGGTGCTTCTCGTAGAGCTCGTCCATCCGGTCCTTGAGCTTCGGCTCGATCCTGTCCAGCCATTCGCTGAACGCCTTCTCGCTGAATAGAACGTCAAGACTGGCCCAAAGCTGGTTGGCGGCTTCTTGGGACTCCGGGTAGTCGTCGCGCTTCGCCCACGCCAGGCACTCGTCCTCGAAGCGGTCCCTCTCGTGGACCTCCTTCATGTCGACGTAATAGACGAAGTCCGGAGAGGAATCGGTCACGGCCTGATAGACGGACGTCAGCCGCTGCTGGCCATCGAGGATGAGCGTGTCGACCTTGTCCTTGTGGTTGTCCGCGACCGCGGGAGCGCCCCTGATCTCCGAGACAGCGATCTTCTCGACGAGGTCGCCCTTACCGATCAGCAGGATCGCGCCCGATGGCCAGTCGCGGACCACCGTCCGCATCATGTCGGCGGCGTCGCCCTGGTCCCAACGGAATGGCCGCTGGAACTCCGGGACCGCAATGCTTCGCTCCTTCTGAGCAAAGCGGACCAGGTCCTGGACGCTGATCTCCTGGTATTCGAGCTTCACTGTCGGCGTGCCGGACTCTATAGCTGCAGTTCAAAGCCGGGAGGCGCGCAGGTGGTGCCCTAAGTCGGCCAACGGCTGCGCACTTTCGCCACAAGAGCTGTGCATCTCCCAGCCAGCCCTGCCGCTCGATGCCAGCCGACCAGCCGAGGACTGGCTTGTAGCGCGAATTCGCTGCTCCTTCGCGCTCGGAAGGAGGAGCGCGCGCCACTGGATCGGTCGTGTCGGCGCCGGCTGAATACTGACCCCCTCTCGCCGGTCGAAAACTGACCCCCTCGGGCGGCGGCGAGAGCGTCCGGGGGGAGTTCGAACCTGGCTCGGTCAAGCGATCGAGGTCAGGAGGAAGCGGGTGGTTCAGGTGCAGGAGTGGGCCGAGATCAGGGCGATGAGGCAGGTCGAGGGGCTCTCGATCAAGGAGATCTCAAGGCGAACCGGGCACTCGCGAAACACGATCCGCGCCGCGCTCCGCTCTCACCAGCCGCCGCGCTACGGGCCCAGGGTGCCGCGGGCCTCGAAGCTCGATCCGTTCAAGGCCAAGATCCACGAGCTGCTCGCAGCCCACGCCGAGATCCCCTCGCAGGTGATCCGCGAGCGGATCACCGCTGCCGGCTACGCCGGCGGCAAGACGATCCTCGACGACTACGTGCGCGAGCTGCGCCCGGTCTTCGCGCCGCCGCGCACCTTTCAGCGCACCCACTACGAGCCCGGGCAGCTGGTCCAGTTCGACCTCTGGGAGCCGAGGGCGCCGATTCCGGTCGGCCGCGGGCAGCTGCGCCGCGGCTGGGTCGTCACCTGCTGCTCGGGCTACTCGCGCGCCGGCGCCGGGGCGCTCGTCTTCTCCAAGCAGGCCCCCGACATCCTCTGGGGCATGAGCCGCTGCCTGGCGAAGCTCGGGGCGCTGCCTGCCAAGGTGGTCTGGGATCGCGAGGGTGCGATTCACCGCGGCGGCGGGCAGCCCACCGACGCCTTCACCGCCTTCTGCGGCGTGCTCGAGCTCGGCTGGGTGATCCTCGATCGCGGCGACTGCCAGGCGAAGGGCATGCTCGAGCGCCTTCACGACTTCATCGAGCGCAGCTTTGAGCCCGCCCGCGGCTTTGCCAACCCGGTCGACTTCCAAGACCAGCTCGACCGCTGGTTCGCAGAGCGCGCCAACCCGCGCCTTCACCGCGGCATTCGCGCGGTGCCCGCCGAACGGCTCGAAGCCGAGCGCTGCCGGATGCGGGCGCTGCCGGAGGCGATGCCCGACCTCGACCGCCGCTACGTCACCCGCGTCCCCGCCCAGCCCTACCTGCGCTTCGACACCAACGACTGCTCGCTCGACCCGCGGCTGGCGGGAAGGCGGGTCGAGGTCCGGATCTCCCAGGCCGAGGTCGCGGCCGCCGCGCTCGACACCGGCGAGGTGGCGTGCCGGCACCGCCGCTCGTTCGCCAAGCACCTGACCTTCACCGATCCCGCTCACCAGGCCACGCTCGACGAGCTGCGAGGGAAGCGCCGAGGGCCGAGGGAGCCCGAGGTCGAGATCCGACCCCTGGCCCGCTACGACGCGCTGATCCCGGCATGACGAAGACGTCGGAGATCGCCCACCTGTTCCGAAGCCTGAAGGCGCCGGCGGCGGCGCGGGCGCTGCCGAAGCTCGCCGAGCGCGCCCGCTCCGAGGAATGGTCCTATGAGCGCTTCGCCGAGGCCCTGCTCTCAAGCGAGGTCGCCTCGCGCGAGTCCCACGGCGGCGAGAATCGAATCAAGGCGGCGCGCTTTGCGGCTCGCAAGACGCTCGAGGAGTTCGACTTCACCTTCCAACGCTCGGTGCGCAAGCAGGTGGTCGAGCACCTCGGCCAGCTCGACTTCTGCCACGCGCGCGAGAACGTGGTCATGCTCGGCCCGCCCGG
>JBOGZL010000106.1:0-1947 GCA_050697195.1 Solirubrobacterales bacterium | reverse complement strand
CACCTCGCGATCGCGCTCGGGATCCGCGCCTGCCTCGCCGGGCAGCGGGTCGCGTTCGCGACGGCGACCGAGTGGGTGGCGAAGCTCGGCGAGGCCAAGCGCGCCGGCAACCTGGAGGCCGAGCTTCGCCGGCTGAGCTACGTGCCGCTGATCGTCGTCGATGAGGTCGGCTACATCCCCTTCGATCCCGAGGCGGCGAACCTGATGTTCTCGCTGGTGTCGGCGCGCTACGAGCGCGTCTCGATGATCGTCACCTCCAACAAGCCGTTCTCGGCCTGGGGCGAGATCTTCGGCGACGAGGTCACCGCGACGGCGATGATCGACCGCCTCGTCCACCACGCCGAGATCCTCGCGCTGAAGGGCGACAGCTACCGGCTTCGCGACAAGGACCTCGGCTCGCCGCCGCCCCACGACTGATCGCCCCGCCTGCTCCGCTTCGCCCTACGGGCTCCGCGATGCAGGCGGGCTACCTGACTCCAGGGGGGTCAGCTTTCAACCGGCGCAAAGGGGTCAGTTTTCAATCGGCCTTGACAGGTCGTCCCTTAAGCCGGCGCTCGCGCGTTCCCGGGTTCGGTTTGGTACCCGGATGTGGTACCCGGAGGACTCTCCGCGAGCGGGGGAAACGTCGCGGAACCCCGAGAAACCGCTTGCTCAAGCGGTGTGTGGAAGCGGGAGCGACGGGACTCGAACCCGCGGCCTCCGGCGTGACAGTTCCCTGGCGCGCGCGTACGGGGACCCTGCGTGCGGGCTTGGTTAACGGGGTTCGCCCGGAGCGGGTTCGATCGATCCCACGCCGCGCTCGTAGCGGTCGAGAAGGCTCCAGAGGCCCTGGGCCTCCCAGACCCGGCCCCAGTTCCGCTTAGTCACCTGCCTTATCACGCCCCGGCTCTCGAGGGTGTTGAGAGCCTGGCGAGCTGCCTCCTCGGACGTGCCCGCCAGTTCCGCGGCCTTCCGGACGTCGATCACGGGTTGTGCCGGGAGGGCGTCGATTACCTTCGCCGCGGTTGAGCCGCGGCGGACCTTGGCTTTCGTCTCCCACTCGCTCTCGAGCTCGCGCAGGCGACCCGCGAAGCCCTCGGCCGCCAGGGAGGCGGCGGTCGTGGTCTCAGCGAAGTAGGTCGTCCAGTCGGCTTCGGCGTCCTCGCGGTACGCAGTCAGCGCCTTCACATAGCCATCGACGTCGGCCGCCATCAGCAGGCTGATCGGCGGAACGTGGTGGGGCGCCAGATCACGGCGCCGGAAGACAACGTGGATCAGGCAGCGCCCGACCCGGCCGTTGCCGTCGGGGAAGGGGTGGATGGTTTCAAACTGCGCGTGAGCCAGGGCGGCCTGCAAAGTTGCGGGGACGTCTCGCCGGTTCATGAATTCGGCCAGGTCGACGAGCAAGGACTCCACCTCGTCCGCCGGCGGGGGAATGAACTCAGCCCCGACCGGCGTGTGGAATCTGCCCCCGACCCAGTTCTGCCGATCACGAACGATCCCGGCGATCTTGGGCTCCGTGGGGGTCATCAATGTGCGGTGGAGATCGAGGATCGTTTCCCGGCTCACCGGATCGCCCCGAGAGCCAACCTCGATCGCCTGCTCCATGGCCTCGATGTTCGCTAGCACCTCACGGGCTCGCCTGTCTGCGCTCCCACGAGGGTCGTAGGCGGCCTCGCCGATCCGCTTGTGCGAGACCGCAAGGCCCTCGATCCGCGAAGAGGCCAAGGACTCCTGGCGCAGGAGCTGCCGCGCCAGGGCCTCGATCTGATGCGCGCGCCCGGGGTCGAGCTGATTGAGCTCCCGGACCGCCCCGTCGGCGTCGGAGAGAAGGCTCGATATCGCACCCGTCAGCTCCGGCTCGTACTCCGCGATCGGGTTCGGGATGTAGGCCTTGAATCGTCCCGGGCGGCGTTCCGCACGGGTCTGACCCGCGGGGTTTCCCGGCCAACTCTGTTCGATGTAGCG
>JBOGZL010000105.1:0-8698 GCA_050697195.1 Solirubrobacterales bacterium | reverse complement strand
TGCACCGCGGGAGGCCGCGAACTTCGGCCTCTACTCTCTTGGGGCGAGCTACCAGGGCCTTCCGCTCACGACGATCATCCGGAGGTGCGACTTCCCGTCTCCGCAGGGCCGCGCCAACTACGTGCGTACATCTATGGCGACTGCGAACCGGGACCGTTGCACTGAGCATGAGTGCGTCCCGAAGGGCTGTCCGGCCCCGCGCGCGATCGCACAACGCATCCTGGTCCGTGTGCTGCCAGCGGCACTCCTAGTGCCCATCTCCGCGCTCGCCATGGGGTGCGGCGAGAACAACAATGAGTTCACGGGGGAGGAGGGAGAAGTGGCGGCGGTCATCGACCGCTTCCATGAGGCGGTCGAGGATCGGGACACGCGGACGATCTGCACAGACCTGCTCGCGCCCGGCAGTTTCCCCGATCAGGCCGATCGCCAGCGTTTGCGAACGCGCATTCCGAGCCCAACGTGATAATGGCATTCCGCAGCCCGGAGAACTTGAGATCGCCTCGATCAACATGCAGGGCGAGTTCGCGCGCGCGTCATACGCGAACGGCGAGGGGTTCACCGAACTGGTCAGGGAGGACGGCCAGTGGTATGTGTCGCTCGTTCGATAGCGCCCTGACCGCACCGCATAATCGGGGCGGACGAGGCGAGCTGTGACCTAGTCGCCGCCGGATCCCGCCTTGGTCTTCTCGCCGCCTGAGTCCTTGTTCTCGGACTTCGAGTCGCCTGACTTCTGCTTCTCGGAGTCCTTCTTCGTCTCGGTCGATCCCTCGCCGTCGGAGCGGCCACGCGCGTAGTCGGTCGAATAGAAGCCGGATCCCTTGAAATGCACGGCGACGGGGTGGAACACGCGCTCGACCGGGGCGCCGCACTCCTGGCAGCGGGAGATCGGGTCCTCGGACATGCTCTGGAAGACCTCGAACTCGTGGCCGTTGCGGCACCTGTACTCGTAGATCGGCATCGGATGAGTATCGCAGCCGCCGAGGAGGCGGCCGTGCGTATAGTGCGGCGGCCGATGGCCGAGACGCAGGAAGTCACCCTCGACGAGATCGTCGCGTTGTGCAAGCGGCGCGGGTTCATCTTCCAGGCGTCGGAGATCTACGGCGGGATCGCCAACACATACGACTACGGGCACTACGGCGTCCTGCTGAAGAACAACGTCAAGGGGGAGTGGTGGCGGTCGATGCTCCAGGAGCGCGACGACATCGTCGCGATCGACTCGGCGATCATCCAGAACCCGCGCGTGTGGGAGGCGAGCGGCCACCTCGAGGGCTTCACCGACCCCCTCGTCCAGTGCCTCGGCGAGTGCAAGCGCCGGTGGCGACTGGACGACCTCGAAGACCAGGCTGATGAGACCCGCCCGCAACCCCGCGAAAGCGGACGCGAAGCGGAGCATTTCGCGGGCAGTGACTTGAAGTGTCCGCAGTGCGGCGGGGACCTCTCGGAGCCGAGGCGCTTCAACCTCATGCTCGAGACCCAGATGGGCCCGGTCGAGGACGACGCGGCGAAGGCGTACCTGCGACCGGAGACCGCCCAGGGGATCTTCATCAACTTCAAGAACGTGCTCCAGTTCGCGCGCCGCAAACCGCCGTTCGGGATCGCGCAGATCGGGAAGTCGTTTCGGAACGAGATCACGCCGGGGAACTTCGTCTTCCGCACGCGCGAGTTCGAGCAGATGGAGATGGAGTTCTTCGTCCCACCCGACGACGCTTCCGAGTGGCACCGGCGATGGATGGAGGACCGGATGCGCTGGTACACGGAGCTCGGGATCCGACCCGACCGGCTCCGCCTTCGCGAGCACGGCCCCGAGGAGCTCTCGCACTACTCCTCGGCGACCTCGGACATCGAGTACCTGTTCCCGATCGGGTGGTCCGAGCTCGAGGGGATCGCGAACCGCGGCGACTTCGACCTCACCCAGCACGCCAGGTTCTCCGGCGAGAAGCTCGAGTACTTCGACCAGGAGAAGGGCGAGGCCTACGTCCCACACGTGGTCGAGCCCGCCGCCGGCGTCGACCGCTCCCTGCTCGCGTTCATGGTCGACGCGTACGACGTCGAGGAGGTGGAGGGCCGCACCCGGACCGTGCTCCGCCTCCACCCCAAGCTCGCCCCGGTAAAGGCCGCCGTTCTGCCCCTCGTCTCCAAGGCGGGAATGCCGGAGAAGGCCCGCGAGCTGTACGAGGAGCTCCGCAACCGGGTCCCGGCCGAATACGACGAGGGCGGCTCGATCGGGAAGCGCTACCGGCGCCAGGACGAGATCGGGACCCCGTGGGGGATCACGGTCGACGGCCAGACGATGGAGGACGACACCGTGACGCTGCGCGACCGCGACTCGCTCGAGCAGACGCGGGTCCCGACCGCGGGCCTCGCCGACGAGCTCGCCTCGCGCCTCGAGCGGCCGTGGCGGAGCCCGAAGCTCACCTGATCGGGATTTGCTATTTACTCAGTATCCTGAGTAAAATTACTCACTGCAATGAGCAGTTCGTTCAGGCGCCCAATCTTCGACGCCGCCATGAAGCGGATCGAGGAGCCAAGACGGCGGATACAGGTGCTCGCCGGGCCGCGGCAGGTCGGCAAGACCACGCTGGCCATCCAATTACTCGACGCGCTCGACTTCCCTTCTCACTACGCATCCGCCGACGAACCTGATTTGCGTGACCGGACGTGGCTCGAGCAGCAGTGGGAGAGCGGTCGGATCCGTGCTGCGCGCGCGGGACGCGCCGGCGCGGTGCTTGTCGTGGACGAGGTCCAGAAGGTAATCGGCTGGGCGGAGACCGTGAAACGGCTTTGGGACGAAGACACGCGGCGGCGTGTGCCGCTGAAGCTGGTGTTGCTCGGCTCCGCTCCGCTCCTCATACAGCGCGGTTTGAGCGAGACCCTGGCTGGCCGCTTTGAGCTGATTCCGGTCCGGCACTGGTCGCTATCGGAGATGGCAAGCGCCTTCGGGTTCGGGCTCGACGAGTACGTGTTCTTCGGCGGCTATCCCGGTGCGGCCGATCTGGTGGAGGACTATGACCGCTGGTCCGCCTACATCCGCGACTCAATCGTGGAAACGACCGTGTCGCGGGACGTTCTTCTGATGACCAGAGTCGACAAGCCGGCGCTGCTCCGCAGCCTGTTTCGGCTCGCATGCGACTACTCCGGGCAGATCGTCTCCTACCAGAAGCTGGTCGGACAGCTGCAGGACGCCGGCAACACGACGACCCTCGCGCATTACCTGGATCTGCTCTCGGCCGCCGGGATGGTGATCGGACTGGAGAAGTTCTCAGGGAGCAACGTCCGACGGCGTCGCTCAAGCCCGAAGTTGCTTGCCTTGAATACGGCGCTCATCTCAGCAACGGCCGGGCGGAATCTCACAGATGCACGTCGGGACCGCGAGTATTGGGGTCGCCTGGTCGAGACGGCTGTGGGAGCGCACCTCGTCAACGATCTTGACCCCGCTGTGGAGGTGTTCTACTGGCGCGATCGCGGTCGCGAGGTCGACTTCGTTGTCGAGCGAGGCCGCACCGTCACCGCGATGGAGGTGAAGAGCGGCGGCGAGGCACGGGCAATGCGTGGGATCGAAGCGTTCACAGACCAATACAAACCCGCCAAGACACAGCTCGTCGGCGCGGATGGCATACCGATCGACGAGTTCCTGAGGTTCTCCGCACGTGAATGGATCGCTTAGGGTCCTGCCGGAGGAACGACCGGCTGTTCCGCGCGGCACGAGGTCTGAGGTCGATCACACCGGACTGGCCGGCTGGCCAGTTCTTGTCTAAGCTGGGGCCCACGGCTAAGCGAGGGGGCGGTGAGCGAGGCCGCCACGAGGAGGTTGCGCGATGAGCAAGCAGGCGACGGTTTCGCGGCGAAAGGGAAGCAGCGATCCCTCGGCGGCGATCGCGTCGGTCAGCTACGAGGACCTGTACCGGCGCTGGGAGGAGGGCAACTGGCGGGCGACAGCGATCGACTTCGCCAAGGACAAGGAGGGATGGCGCTCCCTGAGCGACATCCAGCGCCGCAGCGCGCTGTGGACCTACTCGATGTTCTTCTACGGCGAGGACTCGGTGACGGACAACCTCTCCCCCTATATCGACGCCGCGCCGAAGGAGGAGCAGAAGTACTTCCTCGCCACCCAGCTGGTCGACGAGGCGCGGCACGCCGTTTTCTTCTCCCGCTTCTTCAACGAGGTGATCGGCGCCGGGGACAGCATCGCCTCGGGTCTGGCCTACACCGTGCCGCAGCTCACGTGGGGGTTCCGCCAGGTGTTCGACCGGCTCGACCGGATGGCCGACGAGCTTCGCCGCGACCGCTCGCTGCCAAAGTTCGCGCAGGCGATCGCCCTGTACCACATGGTGGTCGAGGCCGAGCTCGCCCAGCCGGGGCAGCACTTCATCGAGGACTACTTCGTCAAGTCCGGGACCCTGCCCGGGTTCGCGGAAGGGATGAAGAACGTGTCGCGCGACGAGCAGCGCCACATCGGCTTCGGGGTCAAGGTCCTGTCCGAGTGCTTCGCAGAGTCCGACGAGTGCAAGCAGGCCGTCGGCGAGCTGCTGCGTGAGGTCTCCCCGTACACCCTCGCCGTCTACGTGCCGCCGAACTGGGACCGCCGCTACACCGAGGAGTACGGGTTCACGCTCGAGGAGATCTACGCGTGGGGATTCCGGTCGGTGGAGACCAAGTGGCGGGCGGCGGGCTTCCCGATCGACGAGATGCCGCCCGGGGTGTTCCCGATCGACTGGTCGCTGACGCCGGAGGAGCGGGTGGAGAGGATCGTGAAGCTGATGCAGGCCGGCGTCGTCGGGGAGCCGAGCGACGACCCGGACAGCTCACCGGAGATCCAGCGGCTGTACTTCGACACCGTGGAGCGATCGGTGGACCACAGCGCAGTCGACGGCCGCCCGGTGACGATCCAGTGGCGCTTCGACGACGCCGACCCGTGGTACCTGCGGATCGACAACGGCTCCAGCCGCGCCGAGCCCGGCGAGGCAGCGGACGCCGACCTCACGTTCGAGGCCGCGTGGCGGGACTGGATCGGCGCCACCACACACCGCGGCGATCCGCGAAAGGCGATGCTCCGGCGAAAGATCCGGCCCCACGGCTCGCTCCGTCAGCTGTGGCGGATGCAGAAGATCTTCCCTCGATAGCCGGCACCAACCCGCCAAGTTCGCTTGCGAACTCGGCACCAACCGCCAAGTTCGCTTGCGAACTTGGCGATTGAAAGAGGGGCGGCCCGCAGGCCGCCCCTCTCGAACCTCGGAGCGCTGAGCGCCGAGCGCTCAGCCGGTTACGGGACGCACTGCTGGGTGGTCTCCGCGCTCTGCGCGGGACCGGAGGTGTAGGTGACCTCGACCCGGGTCACGGCCGTCCCGTCCGTGCACCGCGCCTGGACCCAGCTCTTCTTCGACTTCTTCTTGAGCTTGCGCGCCTTCTTCGTGTTGCCCTTCTTCTTCGCCTTCTTCGCCTTCTTCTTGAGCTTGCGGTCAACGTACTTCTTGCTGATCGTGAAGCCCGTGTCGACGATCGGGATCCCGTCCGGGACCGCTCCGCCGGCGCTCTGGGCCACGAGGGTGTGGAACAGCGTGCCGTGGCCGGGCAGCGGCGAGTCCTGCATCTCGGCGATCAGCGTCACCGGGGTGCCCGCCGTGGAGTGGAACAGCACCGTCGGGTTGCCGTTCTGAGGCGTGCCGTTGAACAGCACCGTGTCGCCCTCGAGTACCGGGCCTCCAAGGTAAGCCTTGGCGAAGCCCGAGCCGAGCAGCGCGTCGGCGCAGAGTGACCGCGCATTATCTGCGTCCTGGTTCCGGATCGTCGCCGGGTCGCACTGAGCGAGCCCCTTGGTGTTGAACTTCAGCTCGTCTGGAGCGTGGATGTCGAATATCGCAGCCTCGGGCACCGGGTCCGCGAACCCCTCCAGGAACAGCCGCGTGTACAGCGTGCCGCCCTTCGTGTACCCCGGCGGCTCCTCCAACGTTGGAGGCGGAATCGGGACCGTGCCGTTGAACTCCGGCACGAACCCGGCCTCCACCCCCTGGGTGCCCGCCGCCGTCGCGGACCCGGGAACTGCCACCGCGAGCGCCAGGCCCAGGGCCCCCAGATATGAAATGCGACGCTTTCGCATCTCTCCTCCTTTAGGTCGCATCGAAGTCTGGACGTTAATGCGCCAACCCCCATCGATGCGCCGGTCGTTTGTGGCGCAATGCAAGAGGGGCGGCCTCGCGGCCGCCCCTCTTCGAGTGCTCGGGCTCGAAGGCCCTTGGCTCAACGAGCTAGCTGCACGCCTGGGTGGCGCTGGCGGTCTGCGGCGGGCCCTCAACGTACGAGACGTTGGTCTGCGTCGTGAGCTCGCCGTCGGTGCACCTGCCCTGCACCCAGCTCTTCTTCGACTTCTTCTTGAGCTTCTTGGCCTTCTTCGTGTTGCCCTTCTTCTTCGCCTTCTTCGCCTTCTTCTTGAGCTTCTTGTCCACGTACTTCTTGGAGATCGTGAAGCTCGTGTCGACGATCGGGATCCCGTCCGGGACCGCTCCTCCTGCGCTCTGGGCCACGAGGGTGTGGAACAGAGTCCCGAAGCCCGGCAGCGGCGATTGCTGCATCTCGCTGATCAGTGTCACCGGGGTGCCCGCGGTCGAGTGGAACAGGACCGTCGAGTTGCCGTTCTGCTTCGTTCCGTTGAACAGGGCCACGTCGCCCGTGAGCGTCGGACCTCCGAGGTACGCCTCGGCCGATCCGCTCCCGATCAGGGAGTCGTCGCAGAGCTGCTTCGCCTCGTCCGCGCTCTGGTTCTGGATCGTGGCGGGATTGCACTCGGGCAGCCCCTTGGTGTTGAACTTCAGCTCCTCGGGGGCGTGGATGTCGAACACCCCGGCCTCGGGGACCGGGTCCGCGAAGCCCTGAAGGAACAGCCGCGTGTAAAGCGTCCCCGCCTTGCTGTCTTTGTTGCCCACGTTCGCGGTCGGGGGCGGCTGGGGGATGTTCGCGTTGAACTGCGGCAGGAACCCGGCCTGAACCGACTGGGTGCCGGCCGCCATCGCGCTCCCGGGTATCGCCACCGCGAGCGCGAGCCCCAAAGCTCCTACGTAACCGATGCGACGCTTTCGCATCACTCCTCCTCTTCTCATGGTCGCGCGCGCGGCGTCCTGCCGCGCCCGCGCTTCCAGGTATACGTCGTTTCCTCCATCCAGAACACGCCAGCCGGTGCTAAGTAGCGGCGCGCGGGCGAACTGTATCGCCTTCCCGGTGCACGGATCGAGCTACGGCCCCGCGAGCTCGCGCACGTGCAGGTAGTCCGTGGACTCCGACGACGTGCCGCCGATCGACTCGAACGGGCCCTGCTTGCGGCACGGTGGGGCGGAGACCGCGTTCGAGCTCGTCTGGTCGTTGAAGGTGAACTGCCGCAGGAGGTCGTAGAACTCGCCGAGGTCGGGGTCCCCCACCGGATAGCGAGCCCACTCGGCGAACGCCGGGTCGAGGATCGTCGTCGCCTTCGGCGGGAAGGAGGCGGCGATCCCGCCGCTGCACTGGCGCGTCTCGAAGCTCTCCAGGCCGCTCGCGAGGACGTTGTAGCCGCCCGGCCTCAGGTACGGGTTGGAGCGGTTGACCCGGAGCCGGTTCGGGTACCCCGCGACGGAGTCGGGCCCCAGCGGCGGGGAAGTGCGCAGGTAGTGCACGAGCTCCCCGTTCGCCGGCGACTCGGGGGCGGATCGCCGCGCCTGGCCGGTGGCGGCGATGTTGCCGAGGAACGCCGTGACGTCCTGACGGTACATCCGCACCACCTGGACGAGCGGCGTGAGGTTGCGCAGGAACGGGTCGAGGTCGGCGAGGAACGGCGGCAGCTCGTCGTCGAGGATGTCGCGCAGGGCGGGGAACCCGGGCTTGGCGTGGTTTGCCGCCTTGCGGAAGCCGATGAAGAAGTCGCGCAGCTCGGGGGCCAGCTTGCCGAGGTCGATCAGCGTCGGGCTCAGCTCGCGCGCGGCGGGGCGAAGCTGGGTGATCAGCGGGTTGGTGTCTGTCGCGAACCGCTCGAGGCGATCGAGCGTGAGGCGCTGTTCGTCGAGGAAGGTCGGCAGCGCGATGAACGTCTCCTGGAGGCTCTCGTTGCGGGCGGCGGTCGTCGCGAACACCCGCTCCGAGTTGCGGATCAGGCCGCTGAGCTGTCCCCGGCGCTCGCTGAGCGCGGTGAAGACGTCGCCGGTGTCGCGCACGAACCCGCGGGTGGCGATCCGCTCGCTGTCGAGGATGCGGAGCACGCGGTCGAGCTCCGACGCAAACGGCCCCAGGTTCCCGATCGCGGCCGAGAGGTCGGCGCCGCGATGCCGCAGGGCGACCGAGACCTCCTGCTGCCAGGACTGGAACGCGGCTCGCGTCGGCTCGTCGAATGTGCGGAAGATCTCGTCGAGCTGGACGGCGTCGGAGACCTGCGCCGGCGGCAGCGAGCCTCCCTCCGGCAACGGGTTCTTCGGAAGCGGGCTGGCGTCCTCGGAGCCCGGCGTCAACTCGACGTAGGTCTCGCCGAGCAGCGTCTTCTGGCGCAGGATCGCGCGCGTGTCGTCGGGAATCGGGGCGTAGCGTTCCTCGATCTCGAGCTCGGCGTCGGCAAGCCCCTCGTCGCTGAGATCGATCGACTTCACCCGACCGACGGAGACGCCGGAGATCCGCACGTCGGACTCGGTCGCGAGCTGCGTCGCCTCGTCGAACGGGACCGTCACCCGGTAGCTCTCGGCCTTCA
>JBOGZL010000104.1:0-17256 GCA_050697195.1 Solirubrobacterales bacterium | reverse complement strand
CTTCGCCTTCGCCTACAACTCTGCCGGGATCCCGGTCGCGGCCGGGGTGCTGTATCCGTTCTTCGATCTTCAGCTCAGCCCGATCATCGCCGCGGCTGCGATGGCGGCCAGCTCGCTCTCGGTGGTGCTGAACTCGAACCGGCTGCGCGGTTGGGCCGCTCCCCGGATCGAGTGATTCCCGCCCGCCGACCGGCATCGCCACACGGGTCGCGGCGCGCCTATGGGACGAGATCGACCCGAGCAGGAACGTCAGAGGAAGAACCGCCCGAACGGTCAGTCGAACTGCTCAGGGCGGGATCGAATCGGCCGCGGCGGGTGGCCGGTTGACGCCGGTTTCGTAGGCGAAGATGACGGCCTGGACGCGGTCGCGGAGCTCCAACTTCATCAGGATCCGCTTCACATGGGTTCTGATCGTGGACTCCTCGACGACGAGCTCTGCGGCAATCTCGCGGTTCGCGAGCCCGCGCGCGACGAGCTCGAAGACCTCCCGCTCGCGCGGGGTGAGCTCGTCGAGCTTGGCCTGGTCGGCGAGCTCGGGGGTCGGCTGCTGGGCCGTGCGGTCGATCACCCGGCGGGTGACCGACGGCGACAGCAGCGAGTCGCCGGCGGCGATCGTGTGGACAGCCGCGATCAGCTCCTCGGGTCGCGTTCGCTTCAACAGGAAGCCCGAGGCGCCGGCGCGTAGGGCACCGAAGATGTAATCGTCCTGCTCGAAAGTGGTGAGGATCAGGACCCTCGCGCGCGGGGCGGCGCGTGCGAGCTCGCGCGTCGCGTCGATCCCGTCGAGGTCGGGCATGCGGACGTCCATCACCACGACATCGGGGTCGAGTCGGCGTGTTCGCTCGACCGCCTCGCGCCCGGTCGATGCCTCGCCGACGATCTCTGTAGAGGAGTCGCCCGAGAGGAGCTCGACCAGACCGAAGCGCATGAGGTCGTCGTCGTCAGCGATCAGCACCCGCGTCATGCGCCCGGACCTCCGTAGGGAAGGCGGGCGCGGACGCGAAACGAGCCGTTGGCGCGCTCCACGTCGAGGCTGCCGCCGAGCAGGGTCGCGCGCTCGCGCATCCCGATCAACCCGTGCCCCCCGTTCGATCTCGGGGCGCTCCCGCCGGCCGCGGCGTTGCTGATAGTTAGCTCGAGTGCCGCCACGCCGAACGCAAGCTCGACCCGCGCCGCACCTCTTCCGTGCCGGGCGGCGTTTGTGAGCGCCTCCTGCAGGATTCGGTACGCAGCCTGGTCGACGGCGCCCTCGAGTTGCCTCGGCTCACCCTCGCTCGCAACGCTCACGTCCAGGCCCGCGGCGGCGTGGCGTGCGACGAGCGTGTCGAGCGAGGCGAGCCCCGGTGGTGCATCCACGGCCCCGTTCGCGGAGCCGCGGTCGCGAAGCGTGCCGACGATCTGGTCGATCTCTCCGGCCGTCTTGCGCGCCAGCTCCTCGATCGCCTCCAGCGCCGACTGGGAGCGCTCGGGATCCTGCCGCATCCGGGCGGTGCCGGCCCGCACCGCGATCACGTTGATCGCGTGGCCGGCGGCGTCGTGGAGGTCGCGGGCGATCCGGGCGCGCTCTTCGGCGGCGGCGAGGCGGCGCTCCCGTGCTCCCTCGCGTTCGGCGCGCATGGCGCGCTCCTTCAGCTCGGCGATGTGCTCCCGCCGCAGACGGGTCCGCTCGCCGGCGAACCACGCGACAGCCCAAGCGAGCCCAGCGTGCAACAGCTCGCCCCCCGGGAAGCCCCCGTCGCCCAGCGCGGACGCGCCGAGGTATGCGGCGAACAGCGCGACCACCGTGCCGGTGCTCAGTCGCGTCCAGGGATCATCGCCATCGCGGCTCGCGGCGAACAGGTAGAGCGCGGCGGTGGGCCCAAGCGGCAGCGCGATCGAATAGCCCAGGGCGCCCAGCAGCACGGTCGCCGACGCCGTAAGCGCGAAGACGGCGCGCGGGGCGCGGCGCCAGGCAACGAGCGGCACCGTCGAGCACGCTGCGAGCAATCCGCCGGTCCAGTCGAGCTCTCCCGGCCCGCTTTGCGAGCCGGCGATGCCGCCATGGGACAGCTGTGCCAGCGAGCCGGCGAGGACCGTGGCCACGATCGCCGCGTCGATGAGCACGCCCGATCTCGGCCGGGCCCCAAACGGCCGATGTGTCGTGGCCGTTTTCGACGCCAACGCAGCGAGAATAGCCGTGCGCACTCGGCGGTAAATCCCCCCTGCGGATGATCCGCGTCCACGAAATGGGGATGGAGGAGTTCCCCCGGCAGGGCGTTTCGCGACGGCCGCGGTAGCCGTAGCGTGGCGGCCGTGACCGGGACCTGCCACCAGCGGCGCCGAACGTGGATCCCGGGCTGCTAATCGCCCAGGTGGAGCACGGCCCGGGCATGCATGGGGGCGTACTGCCGCTGGTCCTGGTGGGGATCGCAATCGTCGGCGGAGTGGTCTTTCTGATTGCCAAGGCGCGGAGAGAGGCGCGGAAGAGCTCCAACCCCGAAAGCGACCGGGACCCCGAGGCGTGAGCGCAACGCGGCCCACCGCTGCGAGGGGCGTCGCCGATCGGAGGCGAGCCGTGCTCGTCCACTCCGGCGCCGACGCCCGCGATCCCGTGGTCACAGCAAGCTCGCTGACGAAGCGCTACGGCGACGTCGTCGCGGTCAACGAGCTGACGTTCTCGCTCCGCTCGGGCACCGTCACCGGCCTCCTCGGCCCGAACGGCTCCGGTAAGACGACCACGCTGCGGCTGCTGCTCGGACTCGCCGCGCCGACCGCTGGCGAGGCGCTCGTCTTCGGCCGCCGGTACCGCGAGCTCGACGAGCCGGCGCGCCGCGTCGGCGCGGTGCTCGAGTCGAACGACTTCCATCCCGGCCGCTCCGGCCGCGACCACCTCCGAGCGCTTGCGCTCGCGGCGGAACTCCCGGCTGGCCGCGTCGCGGAGGTGCTGGCGCTGGTCGAGCTCGAGCCGGTCGCCGCCAGGCGCGTGAAGACATACTCGCTGGGGATGCGCCAGCGGCTCGGGCTCGCGGCGGCACTGCTCGGCGACCCCCAGCTGCTCGTCCTCGACGAGCCCGCGAACGGGCTCGATCCCGCGGGAGTCCACTGGCTGCGGCGCTTCCTGCGCCGGTTCGCTGACGAGGGCCGGACCGTCCTCGTCTCGAGCCATATGCTCGCCGAGGCCGCGCAGACCGTCGATCAAGTCGTGATCGTCGACCGCGGCCGCCGAGTGGCGAGCGGGCGGCTCGATGAGCTCACCGTGCGCGGCCGAACGCTCGAGGACGTCTACCTCGAGCTCACCGGAGGCGCATCGTGAGGGCCCAGTTTCGCGCCGAGTTGTTCAAGCAGCGCTCGACCGGGACCGGCCTTGGCCTCTTCGCCGCCATGCTCGGCCTCGTTCTGTTCGCGGTGCTCCTGCACGGCTTCGGGCTCGCCGCCGAGCAAGCCGACAGCACCTCGGAGCAGGTGACGATGCTGTTCGGCCGGGGGGAGTTCCTCGGCGTCCTCTTCGCGGGGTTGCTCGGCGCGATGTCGATCACGGGCGAGATTCGCCACGGGACGATCCGGCCGACGTTCCTCGTTTCGCCCAGGCGCGACCAAGTCGTCGCGGCGAAGGTCTGGGTGAGCGCGCTGATCGGGGCCGGGTTCGGGCTCGCGGCCTGTGCGCTCGCGGCGGGGGCCGGCACGGTGGCTCTTCGGGCGCGCGGGATCGACGTCCGGCTCGACGCGGGCGACTACACGCTCCTGCTCGCGGGGGGCGCGGCGGCTGCCGCGCTCTGGGCCGCGATCGGCGTCGGTCTCGGCGCGGTCGTTCGCAACCAGGTACCGACGCTGATCGGCATCTGCGCCTGGCTGCTGTTCGTCGAGGGCCTGCTGCTCGGCGACGTCGCCGGCGTCACCGATGTCGGCCGCTTCGCGCCGGGCGCCGCCGCGGAGGCGATCAGCGGGCAGGACCCGGACGCGCTGCTCGCGCCGGCGGCGGGCCTCGTGCTGCTCGCCGTGTACGCCGCGGCCGCCGCCGTCGCCGGTTCGCTCGCAACCTCCCGCAGGGACGTCGTCTAGCCACCGAAAGGAGAAGGGACGTCGTGTTCTACATCCGCTTCCTTAGCGCAGAGCTCCGCAGGCGACCGGGGCGCACCGCGCTTACCGCGCTCGGCCTCGCGGTGGGCATCGGCCTGGTGGTGATCGTCGGCGCCCTTTCCGCGGGCCTCGACGACGCCCAGGACGAGGTCCTCGAGCCGCTCACCGGGGTCGGGACCGAGCTCTCGGTCAGCCGTCCGATCGCGGTGCCCGACGACGACGGCTCGGCACAAGCCGCGCCGGGCGACCCGTTCGGTCAGCTCTCGGAGCGCGAGCAGCGTCAGCTACAACGCGAGAACAAGGGCCACACGCAGAGCTTCGACTACTCGGATCTCGGGGAGCCGGGAGAGCCCTTCTCGGAGGTCTCGCTCCTCACGAGCGAGCTCAGCTTCCCGACCTCGACGGTGGCGAAGATCCGAGATCTCGATGGCGTCGAGGACGCCGCCGCGAGCCTCACCCTGAAAGCGCTCCTCGTCGAGGGCGAGGTGCCGGAGGGCGGCGAAGAACCGCTCGACCCCCATGGGGGACCCGGCGGCGAATCGGGCTTCGAGTTCTCCGCCGATCGCGTGTCCGGGGTGGACGTGCGAAAGCCCGATCTGGCGGTGGTCACGCCCGACCAGGTCACCAGGGGCCGCTACCTCTCCGAGTCCCCCAAGGGTGCGATCGGCGAAGGAGTGTTCGACCTGGCCTTCGCGCGCCAGAACGAGGTCGAGGTCGGCGACGAGACCGAGATCGCTGGCGCGGAGTTCGAGGTCGTCGGCCTCACCAGCGCCCCCCTGGGGGGCGACGCTTCGGTGGCGTACGTAGAGCTGGGGCGACTCCAGGAGCTCGCGGACCGCGTGGGTCGGGTGAATCGGGTCCAGGTCCGCGCCGACTCCCCTGAGGCGGTGGCTGGGGTAGCCGAGGAGATCGCCGGGCAGGTCCCGGGCGCGGACGTGGTTACCGCCGCCGACATGGCCGATCGCGTCGGCGGGTCCCTCGAAGACGCCGACGATCTCTCCTCGAAGCTCGGCACGGCGCTGGCGATCGTCGCCCTCGCGGCGGCGTTCCTCATAGCCACCCTGCTCACCCTCGCGAGCATCCAGAAGCGCATCCGCGAGCTCGGCACCCTGAAGGCGCTCGGCTGGAGCCAGCGGCTCGTGGTCCGTCAGGTCACCGGCGAGTCGCTGGCGCAGGGAGCGCTCGGCGGAGTGCTAGGCGCCGCGATCGGGATCGCCGGCGCCGCGACCATCGACGCGATCGGCCCCACGCTTGAGGCGTCCGTCGAGCAGCAGTCGACAGGCGGGTTGGATCCCTTCGCCCAGGCCGCCGGTCAGGGGGACGTGGTCGCCGGGAGTACCGAGGTCGTCCTCGGGGCCCCGGTGGACCCAGGGCTTCTGGTGCTCGCGGTCGGCCTGGCGATCGTAGGCGGCGTGCTCGCGGGCGCGGCCGGAGGGCTGCGCGCGGCGCGGCTCCGCCCGGCCGAGGCGCTTCGGAGCGCGGAGTGACCGTCGGCCGCCCACAACCAGAGAGGAGAGCATGAGCACGCCAAACGACATCACCCCGACCTACGAGCTCGAGGGCGCTACCCGGTCCTATGGCCGGGACTCGACCCTGATAGTGGCCCTGGACGGGCTCGACCTTACGATCAACCGGGGCGAGTTCGCCGCCGTCTTCGGGCCCTCGGGGTCGGGGAAGACGACGCTGCTGCAGCTCCTCGGGGCCCTGGATCGCCCGAGCGACGGCTCGATCCACTTCGAGGGCCAACCTCTGGGGCCGCTCGCGGATTCGGCGCTGTCCGGGCTCCGGCTGCGCGCGATGGGCTTCGTCTTCCAGCAGTTCAACCTGATCCCGACGCTGAGCGCCGCCGAGAACGTCGAGGCGGCGCTCGCCCCCTTGGCCATGCCGCGGCTCGAGCGCAAGGAGGCGACCGAGAAGCACCTCGAGGCAGTCGGCCTCGCCCCGCGCGCTCAGCACTTGCCGACCCAGCTCTCCGGTGGCGAGCAGCAGCGGGTGGCTATCGCGCGCGCCCTGGCGCGCTCGCCTCGCGTCGTGCTCGCCGACGAGCCCACCGGCAACCTCGACACCCGCAACGGCGGGATGGTGATGGAGCTGCTCGCCCGCCTGCACAGCGAGTTCGAGATCACGCTGGTGCTCGTCACCCACGACGAGTGGATCGCCGACCGCGCCGACCGCGTATTGCGCCTCGCCGACGGGCGGTTGGTGGACGACTCGGCGGGTCACATGACCGAGGAGGTGGCACGGTGAGGCGCCCCTGGACGCTCATCGCGCTCGCCCTGGGGGCTCTCGTCCTGGCGCTACTACTCGGCGCCTGCGGCGACGATGACGAAGGAACGAACACGACGCCGGCGCCAGCAGAGGCTCCTAGCGGGGGCGACGCGCCACCGAGCGTGGACGCGTTGCCGCCGGAGTTCGTCGAGTGCATGGAAGATCAGGGGATCGATCCCGAGTCGATACCCGACCAGATCCATTCGCCGGACGGTGACGCGTGCTTCAACGCACTTCATGGGGGCGGCGGGGCGCCCTGAGCTGGAGACCGAATGGCTGATCGAATCGCGGTGATAATTCGCTTCGGCGGCGACCCGGGCGACCTCTTCGAGCGCTTCGAGCGGGCGCGCGGTATGTGGATCGAGGCGCAGGACGGCGACTACGAGCGCCCGGTCTTCTATGCGGCATGTGGGACGGACCGAGGGATCGCCATCGTCAACGTCTGGCAGACCGCGGCTGCGCACAGGGCATTCGGTCAGCGGCTACACCCCCATATCGACGCTGTGGGCATGCGCGCCCCGGATCAAATCGAGCGGATGCGGATCGAGAAGCTCGGCTGGGACTGAACCTCAGGGTTCGGTCCAGGTGCACCGGGATCGACCGGGTTGTCGATACCATGCCCGGGCCGCATCTAGTTAGTGTAGACTTACCGTTCGTGCGGACTTACCGAGTTGATGGATGGGCCGCCCTCGGGGACGCGACGAGGCGCGAGATCTTCGAGCGCCTCGCGGATCACCCGCGGGCGGTCGGCGAGCTCGCGAGCGAGCTGCCGGTCAGCCGCCCCGCCGTGTCGCAGCATCTCAGGGTGCTGAAGGACGCGCGGCTCGTGGCTGACCGGCGGGCGGGAAACCGCCGCATCTATCAGCTCGACCCCGACGGAGTCGGCGCGCTTCGCTCCGATCTCGATCGGTTCTGGAGCAAGGCGCTGGCGGCCTACAAGGCCGCCGTCGAGCAACAACCCGAGGAGGCCCCATGAGCACCCAGGCAGCAGAGACGTCCGTGCGGACCCAGATCGTCGTCGAGGCGCCGATCGAGCGAGCGTTCTCGGTCTTTACCGAGGACTTCGGCAGCTTCAAGCCGCCCGAGCACAACCTGCTCGAGGTCGAGATCGCCGAGACGGTGTTCGAGACGCGCGAGGGTGGCCACGTCTACGACCGCGGTGTGGATGGGAGCGAGTGCCGCTGGGCGCGCGTGCTCGCCTTCGAGCCACCCGACCGGGTGGTGATCAGCTGGGACATCAGCCCCCAATGGCAGATCGAGACCGAGCTCGAGAAGACGAGCGAGGTCGAGGTGCGGTTCATCTCGGAGGCGCCGGACCGCACGCGCGTCGAGCTCGAGCACCGCAACCTCGATCGCCACGGCGACGGCTGGGAGCCGGAGCGCGACGCGGTCGGATCCGAGGTCGGCTGGCCGCTGTACCTGCGGCGATACGCCGAGCGACTCGCCGCCTGAGCGCCACGTTTCACCGACGGAAGGACTCGCGCTGGTTGAGGCCCAACCTCTCCGCGGAGGCGAGGCAGACGTCGACCCAGGTGTCGATGAACCGCTCGTCGTCGACGTCGCCGGGGACCCGGCCGAAGAGCTGCTGAATCGACCGATAGGAGGACATCGGCTCGACCACGATCAGGGCTAGTGCGTGAAGGTCCGGTTCCGGGACGCCGGCGTCGTCGACGCGGCTGCGCAGCCAGGAAACGACCTGGGAGTAGGGCCGCTCGACGAGGCGGTCGTACAGCTTGTTGCGCAGCCTCGCCGGAAGGCGGTCGCCCTCCCGGTAGACGAATCGAGCCAGCGGCGCCCGCCGATCTAGCGACGCCAGGTTCCAGCGCGCCAGCAGCGTCAGCTCGGCGCGCATGTCCCCCAGCGGAAGCATCTCGATCGCCGAGCCGAGGTCGTCGATCGCCTCGAGATGGCGCTCGATCGCCTTCTCCAACACGTCCTCCTTGCCCTCGAAGTGCTGGTACAGGGCGCCGGAGCGCGGAGCGAGCCCCGCCGCCGCCTCGATCTCGCCGACGCTGGTTCCGCGATAGCCGCGCTCGGCGAACAGGCGCATCGCCGCGTCGAGGATTCGCTCGGACGTGGAAGCGGTGTCTCGCCGGGCCGTGGTGCTCCTTATCACAACGTTTGTTATGATAACGCACTATGTTCGTTTCTCAACTGCGCAGCAGCAAGAATCGCGTCGTCCGTGTCGTGTCCAGGGCCGTCTGCCGCCTGCGCCGCGGGCGAAGCTGCCCGCTTCCGTCGGAGCGCGATGAGCGTGGTCGCGCGTGAGTCGCGAGGTCCACCACCCGCTGTTCGCGCGGCTGTTCAACCGGATGGCAGCGAAGACCGAGGATCAGGGGGCCGCCGAGCACCGCGACCTACTGCTCGCCGGACTGAGCGGCAGTGTCATCGAGGTGGGGGCCGGGAACGGCCTCAACTTCTCTCACTACCCGGCCTCGGTCAACGAGGTCCTCGCGGTCGAGCCCGAGGACTATCTGCGCGCCAAGGCCGAGCAGGTCGCCGAGACCGCGCCGATCCCGATCACGGTGGTGGACGGCCTCGCGGATCGACTTCCCTCCGAGGACACGGGCTTCGACGCGGCCGTCGCCTCGCTCGTCCTGTGCAGCGTTCCCGACCAGGCCGATGCGCTCGCCGAGATCCGCCGGGTCCTGCGCCCGGCCGGTGAGCTGCGCTTCTACGAGCACGTGCTCTCGGACGAACGAGGGCTGGCGCGGCTACAGAACGCCGTCGGCTGGTTCTGGCCCGTCGTGGGGGGTGGCTGCCATCCCAACCGCGACACCCTGGCGACGATCGAGCGGGCCGGGTTCGAGATCGAGCGCTGCGAGCACCTCCCCTTCCGACCCTCGATCGTGATGACGCCTGTGGCGCCTCACGTCATCGGCGTGGCGAGTCGAGCATGAAGCCTCGATACTTCAGTCCCCTAGTGGGCTTCATGGTTCCCACACTGGTGATCGGGTTCGGTTTCGTGATTCCGGGAAGCTGCATCGCCGGCGTGAACAACCTCACGGTTGGGTTCGCCACGACGCTGCTCGGCGCCTGCGGCTCGTACTGGCTGGGAATCCGCTCGGTGCTGATCGCGACGAGCGGGACCGTCCCTCGCCGAAGCCGTCCTCCCGACCGGGCACCGGCTCGGCGCGATGACACCCTCGCTTCGAGGTCTTTCCACGCCCCCGGGAAACACTTGAGGCGGCCCGGATCAACGCCGGCTCCCCCCTGGCACCGGTGCGACCTCGAATCGACCACGCGCGGGCGCTGAGCCGAAGCGGTCCGTCGTGCGGTCCGAGCCGCCGGCAGAACTCCTCGCGCAGCGCCGAGCGGCGCTGCTCGTCGAGTGACCGGCAGTAGGCTGGCGCTGTCGCCCGCCGCGAAGGGCCACCATGCGTCGTCGCACCCCTCGTACTCGGCGCTGGCCGAGAGCTCGCCGGCCTCGATGTCGCTCGCGCCGGCCCCGCCCCACAGGCGACGGAGGCCCTCCGGGGTGCACCATCGGTTCGTGACGTCCCCACCGGCTCGCCGCGCTCCCTCCGGGTCGACCGCCCTGGCGGCCGCCCAGTACGCGCCAAGCAGCGGCATGCCGTCTCGGAAGTCCCACACGCACGTTGCCATCACGCCTCCCGGAGCGAGCACACGCGCCATCTCCCGGGCGGCGAGCGGCGGGTCGTCGAGCGCCTGGATGACGAGCTGGGAAAGGACGCAGTCGAACACGTCGTCCTCGAGCGGCAGGGCCTCCCCGAAGCCGACACGCACCATGGCCCCGGCACGCGGTGCCTACAAGCCTCCACATAGTCCTCAGAGGGGTCCAACGCCGCCACCCGCTCCGGCCCCCCAGCCTCGGCCAACGCCTCGGTCAGGGCGCCCGGGCCGCCGACGTCGAGCGCTCGCATGCGGGACGAACACCGGCGAAGCGCACGAACGCGGACGAGAGCTGCTTCCCGTAGCGACCGACGTGACGGTCATGCGCCTCACCTGGACCCAGAGCGCTCATGGCCGGGCCCTTCCGATCGCCCCTGTGGCCGACGCGCCGCCCACTTCCCCCGGAGCCGTCTGGCCCGGCGCGCCCTGTCGCAGGTCGAGCGCAACCCACAGCCCCGACAGCATGGTCAGGGCCGCGACGACTGCGATCGCGCCGCTGAAGTCGATGGCGTCGGCGAGAGCCCCGGCCAGCAGGCCGCCGACGACGTAGCCCATGTCGCGCCAGAAGCGATACACGCCCACGCTCGCCGGACGCGCCACCGGCGCCACCGCGTCCGAGATCGCCGCGATCAGGGTCGGATAGACGAGCGCCGTGCCAATTCCCAGACCGGCGGTCGCGACTGCAGCCACCTCCGCCCCGCCGCCCGAGGCTGCGAGCAACGCCAGCGCGGCGGACTGGACGAGCATGCCGGCGACGATCAGCGGCTTGCGACCCACGCTGTCCGACCAGTGCCCGGTCCAGATCTGACCGAGCCCCCACACGGCCGGATAGAGACCCGCGATCAGCCCGATCTGGCCGATGCTCGCCCCCCCGGCGGCGAGGAACAGCGGGATGACGCCCCAGGCGAGCGCGTCGTTGAGGTTGTTGACCAGCCCAGCCTGCGAGCATGCCCGCAGCGCCCGCACCCGGTAGGTGGCGTCCGGAAACGCATCGCGCAACCGCGGCGGCGTCGCCTCCTCGTCGGCGTGATCGCGTGCCTGCTCGACGGCGACGTGGGAGCCGGTGTCGCGAACGAAGAGCGCCGAGATCAACAGCCCCGCGGCGGCGACCCCGAGGGCGCCGACGATGAGCACGTCCCGGGCGACGAACTCGGCCGCGAGCCAGCCGCTCAGCGCGGCGGTGGCAGCGACGCCGCCGTAGCCGGCGGCCTCGTTGAGCCCGAGCGCGAGCCCACGCCGCCTGGGGCCGACGAGGTCGATCTTCATCACCACGGTCATCGACCAGGCGAGGCCCTGGTTGACGCCGAGGAAGACGTTGGCGGCGACGATCCAGGCCCAGCTCGGCGCGACCGCGACCAGCAGCGGCACCGGAAGCGCGATCGCCCAGCCGAGGATCAGCAAGCGGCGCCTGCCAACCCGCTCCGCGAGCGCGCCAGCCCCCAGGTTCGTAACCGACTTGGCAAGCCCGAACGCAACGATGAACGAGAGCACCGCCACGCTCGAGCTGAGCCCGAACTCGTCCTCCCCGATCAGCGGCAGGGTCGAGCGCTCGAGCCCCACCATCGAGCCGACCAGCGCGTTGATGCCCACCAGTAGCTCGAACTGGGGCGCGTTCTGTCTAAGCCCGAGCTCGACCCGGGGCGCGTTCAAGCGATCCTGGCGGGGCGATTCCCGGAGCGGTTCGCGGCCACTATCTCGGCCTGGTGCTCGGGCGCCGCCGGGATGTCCGCGATCAGGGCGGCGACGAACGCGTCCTCGGAGTCGAAGCCAAGTGCTCGGTTGTGGCGACGCTCGAAGCCGATCGTCGAAGCCGGATTGCCCGAGAGAGCTCGCCCGCAGACCGAGCCCGAGTAGTGCGCCGGGTAGAGCAGCAGGTGGTCGGGCAGGCCGAGCAGGCGATCGGTCAGCGATCGGAAGAGCAACCGCGCCATCTCCTCGGCTGTCTGGTCCCCATGTGCGTGCAGATCCGGCCGGCCGGCGTCCCCGACCAGCAGCGCGTCGCCGGTGAGCACCACCCACGGCTCTTCGCCTCGTCGGTGGTCGGTGACCAGATAGGCGTGATGGGCGGCGGCGTGGCCAGGCGTCGCAACGGCCTGAATCACCGTGTTGCCGAGCCTCACCAACTCGCCGTCGTCAATCGGGCGGTGCTCGAAGTCGACACCGGCGCCGCTCGGCATGTACGCCGTCGCGCCCGTCCGCTCGACCAGCTCGGGCAATCCGGAGACGTGGTCGGCCTGCACGTGGGTCTCCAGCACCGCCGCGATGCGCGAGCCCTGGGCCTCGGCCGTGGAGATGTACTCGTCGACGAGGTCGACGTGCGCGTCGACGACCGCGAGCTCGCCCGCCGTGTTGCAGCCGAAGAGGTATGAGGCACAGGCGGTCTCGTCGTTCAGGAACTGGCGAAAGACCATGCCGGGACGGTAGACGAGCGCTCACTCGCCTCCAAGGCGAGATCGGCCATGGCTCGTATTCGTCTCGGGAATTCGTGCGCTACGCGCTTGTCGCCTCGAGCTGACGGGTCAACTCGGCGCTGTCGAAGTGGGTCCAATCCTCCTCGATGCGCCCGTCCTCGAAGCGACTGATCGTGATTCCGGGCAGCTCGACTTCATGTCCTTCTGCCGTGGCGCCCCTCATCGTCCACCGCGTCGCCACACGATCACCTTCCGCGATCTGGTCCTCGACCGCGATCTCCAGTCGCGGGAACATCTGCCGGTACAGCGAGACAGATTCCTCCACCCCCTCGAGTCCCGAGAACTCGAGCCCGTTGACGTGATCCACGAAGTCCTCGCGATAGCACCGCGAGGCGTCGTCCGGCTCGCCGCCGGTGCACACGCGCTCCAGCGCCCGCCGCGCGGTGGCTTTGTGCTCCTCAGCGCTTCCCATTCGAGCCGTCCACCGTGCAGCCCGCGATCGTGACGGCGCAACAGTCGCTCAGGCTGGAGATGAAGGCGCGTTCCGACGGCGTCGAATCCCGGTCCGCCGGGAGAAGCAGATGGATGGAGCGTCGCATCGGCTCGGAGCCGTCGATGCGAAACTCGATCAGCTCGCCGCGCTCGACCTCGTCGCGCACGACCAGCTTGCTCACGAAGCCGACGCCGAGGCCGGCCTGCACCGAGCGCTTGATCGCCTCGTTGGAGTCCAGCTCCCAGCGGTTGGTCGGGTGGTAGCCGGCGTGCGCCAGATACCGCTCGGCTACCGCGCGGGTGCTCGATCCCGGTTCTCGGACGAGCAGCGTCCACCGTCCGAGCTCCTCCACGGTCGCCTTCCCGCGCCGCAGCTTGATGCCGTTGGGAGCGGCGATCCCAATCAGCTCGTCGTCGAGGAATGGCTCGGCGCGCACGCCGTCCGGCATCTCGACCTCGCCCGCGATCCCGAGCGAAAACTCGCGCTTCGCCACTCGCTCGGCGACCCAGGTGCTGGGGCCGATCGCGATGTCTACGTCGACGCCGGGGTGCTTTTCGGCGAAGCACTGAAGGATCGCCGGCAGCACGTAGCTGCCCGAGGTGGTCGAAGCCGCCAGCGTCAGGGTTCCCTTCTCGGCGCCGCGCAGCGCGTCGAGCTCCTCCTCGAGGCCCTGCAGCGTGTCGAGCACGCGTGCAGCGTGCGAGACCACGATGTCGCCGGCTTCGGTGAGCCGACTGGCGCGCCCGTTGCGCTCGACCAGCTTCTCCCCGAGCGCACTCTCCAGCGTCTTCAGCTGCTTGGTCGCCGAGGGCTGGCTCACCCCGCACGTCTCCGCGGCGGCCGAGATCGAGCCGCGACGATCCACCTCGACGAGCAGCCGCAGGCGGGAGGGATCGAGAGCGTCAACTATGCCGGTTGGGAAAGGCATATATACGAAGGTTGGCCTAGGAGAATAACCCGTGCGGGAGTTTCATTGCGGTGGGGCACAATGCAGCGAGGGAGAGAGCAGGAAGGAGCCGATATGCCGACCACGGTCGATGCGCTGGAGCTGGAATCCAAGGTCAAGGACATGTACCGCCACGTCGCGGAGGAGCCGCACGGCGCGTACCACTTCGAGATCGGGCGGCCGCTTGCGGAGCGGCTCGGTTACCCGACGGAGGCGCTGGACCGGATTCCCGCCGGGGCGATCGAGTCGTTCGCCGGGGTCGGCTACTTCTTCGACCTCGCGGCGCTGAGCCCGGGCGAGCGTGCGATCGACCTCGGCAGCGGCTCGGGGATGGACGTCTTCTTCACCGCGCTGCAGGTCGGCGAGAGCGGCGTCGTCGTTGGGGTGGACTTCACCACCGAGCAGCTCCACAAGTGCCGGCGGCTCGCCGCGCAGAATGGCTTCCACCAGGTCGAGCTTCGCGAGGGCCGGATCGAGAGCGTGCCCGCTGAGGACGGCGCGTTCGACTGCGTGATCTCCAACGGCGTCATCAACCTCGCCCCGGACAAGGTGCGCGTGTTCACCGAGGCGGCGCGGGTGTTGAAGCCGGGCGGGCGCCTGGCGATCGCCGACATCGTCAGCGAGAAGCAGCTGAAGGACTCGATCGTGTGCGACGCCGACCTGTGGGCATCGTGCATCGGCGGCGCCGCCCAGCAGGACGCCTACCGCGACGCGATCGAGGCAGCCGGTTTCAGGATCGAGGACATGCGGGACAACCCGTACGAGTTCATCTCCGACCGCGCGCGCGACGCCAGCACTAAGTACGGCGTGCGGTCAGTCTCGCTGCTTGCCGTGCGCAGCTCGCAATAGCCTGCCTCCGTCACCCCCCAGGTCCGAGTGGCGTGCCTCCTCGCGGCGCTCGCCGCCGCGGCACGCTCACGGTGACCGGCACGCCGCACGAGGAGCGGCGGGCGTATCCGCTCTTCCACTCGGTGAGCGACTACTCGCGCTGAGCGGTATGCGCCGGCCCCCGGGTGCCGTAGAACTCCCGGGATGGCCGCATCGAGCGCCACGACCGTAGACGCCGGTGGCCGCGACCTGCGCGTGTCCAACCCCGATCGCGTGATCTTTCCGAAGACCCGGCGTTCGGGGGCGGTCACCAAGCTCGACGTGGTCAACTACTACCTCGCCGTCGGCGACGGCATCCTGCGCGCGCTCGAGCGGCGGCCCACTACGCTCGAGCGCTGGCCGAAGGGCGTCCACCCCGGCATCGTCGTCTCGACGCGGGAGAAGGGCGGCGGCGATGCCTTCTACCAGAAGCGGATTCCAAGGGGAGCCCCTGACTACGTGGAGACCGCCCGGATCAAGTTCCCCTCGGGTCGCCACGCGGATGAGATCTGCCCCACGGAGGTTGCCGTCGTCGGCTGGGCGGCGCAGATGGGCACGATCACGTTTCATCCGTGGCCGGTTCGCAGCGACGACGTCGACCACCCGGACGAGCTGCGCATCGACCTCGACCCACAGCCGGGCACGGACTTCGCGGACGCCGTGGGCGTGGCAGCGGAGGCACGCGTGCTGCTGGACGAGCTCGGCTACGTCGGCTTTCCCAAGACCTCGGGAGGACGAGGTGTCCACATATACGTCCGGATCGAGCGCCGGTGGACGTTCACGGACGTTCGCCACGCCGCGATCGCGTTCGGGCGCGAGCTCGAACGGCGTCTGCCGGGCCAGGTGACGACCAAGTGGTGGAAGGAGGAGCGCGGCGAGCGCATCTTCATCGACTACAACCAGAACGCCCGCGACCGCACGATCGCCTCGGCATACAGCGTGCGACCGAAGCCGGGTGCCCCGGTCTCGGCACCGGTCACGTGGGACGAGCTGCCCGAGGTCGCACCGGAGGACTTCACGGTCGCGACCATGCCCGCGCGCTTCTCCGAGGTGGGCGATCGCCACGCCGCGATCGACGACGCCGCCCACTCGCTGCAGCCGCTGCTGGACGTGTACGAGAGGGACGAGGCGGGGGACATGCCGTACCCGCCCGACTATCCCAAGATGCCGGGAGAGCCGAAGCGGGTGCAGCCCTCGCGCGATCGCGACCGCAAGCGGAACTGACTACGGCGCCTGCGGCAGCTTCTTCGCGCCGCGCTTAGTCACCGGAGCCGAGGGCGGCGGCACGACCGGCCCGATGTCGCCGTCCGACGCCTCGTCGAGGTCGACGATAACCGGCGCGTGGTCGCTCGGCCCGCTGCCTTTGCGCGCCTGCCGGTCCACCCAGGCGGCACGGACGCGGCCGGCGACCGGCTCGCCGGCCAGCACCAGATCGATCCGCATCCCGAGGTCCTGATGGAACATTCCCGCCCGGTAGTCCCAGTAGGTGAACACGCGCTCCTTCGGCCACCGATCGCGCACCACGTCGCGTAGGCCGAGCTCCAGTACCCCCGAGAGGGCCGCCCGCTCGGGCGCGGTCACGTGGGTCTGTCCCACGTAGGCATCGGGGTCGTACACGTCGTCGTCGGTCGGTGCGATGTTCATGTCGCCGCACACTACGGTCGACTCGGGGTCGGCGGCAACCATTTCGCGCAGCGATGCCAGCCAGGCGAGCTTGTACCGGTAGTGGTCGGAGTCCGGCACGCGCCCGTTCGGCACGTACACCGAGACCACGCGGATCCCACCACACGTCGCCGAGACGGCGCGCGACTCCGGATCCGGGAAGCCCGGCGCGCCAGGGAGCCCGGCCACCACGTCATCGAGTCCCACCCGCGAGAGGATGGCGACCCCGTTCCACGTCGCCTCGCCGTGGACCGCGACGGCATACTTGCGGTCGCGGAGCTCGTCGCCGAGCAGGTCGAGGAACGCATCGTCGGTGAGCTTGGTCTCCTGCAGGCAGACGATGTCTGGCTGCCGCTCATCCAGCCACGGCAGCAGCCGCGACACACGCTGCGTGACCGAGTTGACGTTCCAGGTCGCGGTTCGCACGGGTCCCACCGTACTGGCACGTCTACGCCGCACCCGCTCGTCCAGTCGCTCAGCGACCACTTGCGCTGAATCGACCTGAGCTAACTCTATCCAACTGGACGTACTTGGCTCGACAACGTTCTGGCGCCCGATCGCGCCGGGGCGCTGAGGCGGGATGGCAGAGAGGAAGACGTCAGGCCGCCACGCCGTGCTCTGGCCAAGCACCGGTGCGGACGCGCTCGTACAGCGTGTCGGGCGCCAAGTCGGCGCCGCCCGGCCAGACCACCGTGCCTGTCTCGTCGTCGACCGTGACCCTCGCGAAGCCATCGGGGGTGCGGGCGTCATCGAACACGGGTCCGCGCATCCTTTCAAGGACCTCGACCTCGCCGGTCAGTCCGTCGGCGAAGGTAAGACGAAGCACACCGTGGCGAGGGACGGCGACCGCGGTTATGTCGGGTGTCAACCCAGTCATCGGAGCGGCTCGATCGGATTTAAGTGTCTCACCGGCGCGGGCG
>JBOGZL010000103.1:0-9969 GCA_050697195.1 Solirubrobacterales bacterium | reverse complement strand
GCGACGTCGAAGCTGCGGCGGTGCTGCTCGGAGACCAACCGCTGATCTCGCCGGCCGCGATCGAGCGGCTGATCTCTGAGCGTGGAGCGGGCAGGGTGGCGGTGCGGGCGACCTACGGGGGTCACCCAGGACACCCGGTCGTCTTGGAGCGCTCGCTGTTCCAATCGATCGTCGAGCTGCGCGGCGACGCCGGGGCACGCAACTTGCTCGAGCGCGCCGACGTCGCGGGGGTCCCGTGTGAGGACGTGGCCGATCCGCTGGACGTCGATTCACCGGCCGACCTGCGCCTCGCCGAGGTCAAGCTCGGTCCGGTGGGCCTCGGTCGGGGTCTTGATGAATCGGCCCCGTCGTCCGGGTGAGGCTTTTGCCGCCCCGGCCGGTCCGCGCGGCGACGACCTCGGCGAGGATCGAGATCGCGGTTTCCTCGGGCGTGCGGGCCCCCAGGTCGAGGCCGCACGGCGCATGCAGACGGGCGATCTCGCTGCTCTGGAGCCCGGCCTCATGGAGGCGCTCGATGCGCCCCGCCTGCGTCCGCCGGCTGCCCAGCGCGCCCACGTATCCCGCCTCACTGCGCAGGGCGGCCATCAGCGCCGGCTGATCGAACTTCGGGTCGTGCGTGAACACGAGCACGACGTCGCGCGGGCCGAGCTCGCGGCCCGCGAGATGTTCGTCGGGCCACTCGACGACGACGTCCGCCACCTGCGCGAACCGTTTCCCCTCGGCGAAGGGTGCTCGAGCGTCGCAGATCGTCACTCGGTAGCCGAGCTCGCGCGCGAGCTTCGCGATCGCCACGGAGAAGTCGATCGCGCCGTAGATCAGCATCTCGGGAGCGCTCGCGAAGGCCTGGATGTAGACGGGCAGCTCCGCGCCCATCACCTCGCCCGCCGCGCCGTAGCGTCGCGCTCGCGAGACTCCCTCGTCCAGGAAGCCGCGCGCCTCGCGCTCGACGGTGGCGTCGAGGAGCGGGGTGACACCGAGGTTGCCGACGGTCGCGTGCCGGAGGATCGCCATCTTCGTTCCGGCCCGGACGCCGTCGAGCACGGTCGCCAGCGCCGCCGGCCGCCCGGCGGAGACGGCCTCGCTGACGGCGAGGAGGGCCGGACGGTCGCGCGGGGCCACCTCGTGGACGAAGACTGAGACGTTGCCGCCGCACATCAGGCCGACCCCCGCGGCCTGATCGTCGGTGATTCCGTACGTCACCAACCTCGGCTCGCCGCCACGAAGGATCTCCCGCGCCTCGGAGACCAGCGCGCTCTCCACACACCCGCCGGTCACCGTTCCCTCGACTCGACCGCGGTCATCGATCAGCATCTCCGCGCCCGGATCGAGCGGTGCCGAGCCGATCCTCTCGACGAGGGTGGCGGCCACCACCCGGTGGCCGTCGGCGAGCCACTCGCCGGCGATCTGCCGCGGGGTCGAGACTGCGCTCATCGCTCTCATAGTCTCATCCACGCGCCGTGTCCGACCAGTGCAGCGCCCCTTTCAGTGGTCCTAGTGATGCGTCCGGCGCCCAGCGATGAGATCCAGCGCGTGGGGTAGCGCCTCGGCGATCGCGCCACCGGCCTGCTCGATGCTCGGGGGGCTGCCGGGAAAGTTGACGATCAGCGTCGAGCCGCGGACCCCGGCGGCGGCGCGCGACAGCATCCAGTGGCGGGTGTGCTCGCGCGACGCGGCCCGCATCGCTTCCGGGATGCCGGGCGCCTCGCGCTCCACTACCGCGAGCGTCGCCTCGGGCGTGACGTCGGAGGGCGCGAACCCGGTGCCTCCGGTGGTCATTACCAGGTCGCATCCTTCCTCGTCGGCGAGGTAGCGCAGCCGCCCCGCTATCAGCTCGCGGTCGTCGGGGATCACCTCGGTCGATGTCACCTCGGCGCCGATCCGAGCCGCCAGCTCGCTCAACCTCCTTCCGCTCTCGTCCTCGCCCTCGCCGCGGGCCCTAGACGTCGACACGGTGATCACCGCGGCCCGCATCGCGTCACCCGGCGCGGCGCCACTCGCCGCTGCGCCCCCCGCTCTTGTGCACCAGCGCCACGCGCTCGATCGTCGCCCCTCGGTCCATGCCCTTGACCATGTCGTACACGGTCAGGGCGGCGGCGCAGCACGCAGTCATCGCCTCCATCTCGACGCCGGTCCTCGCTGTGACGCCCGCATCGGCCGTGATCACGACGAGCCCCTCGTCCGCCTGAACGCTCGCATCGACATCGATGCGATCGAGGGCGATCGGGTGGGCGAGCGGGATGAGCTCCGCGGTTCGCTTCGCCGCCTGGATCCCCCCGATCCGCGCCGTCCCGAGCACGTCCCCCTTCGCGGCGTCGCCTCGCTCCACCGCTCTCGCCGCCTCGGGGCTCATCCGCACCCACGCCTCGGCCCGGGCGCGCCGGCGGGTCTCGGGCTTGTCGCTCACGTCGACCATCCGTGCGGCTCCCTCGGCGTCGAGATGGGTGAGCTCGGAGTCGCTCATCGCGCTCGCCCCGACCGCTCGGCGGGCTCCGGGCTTCCCGCCGCGCTGCCCTCCACCCACTGGCGCGACCCGCCGCTGTCAACCTCCTGCTTCCAGATCGGGGCCTCCGCCTTGATCCGGTCGATGGCTTCCCTCGCCGCCGCGAACGCCTCCCGGCGGTGCGCCGCAGAGACCGCGACGACGACGCTCGGCTCACCGATCGGAACGGTGCCGACCCGGTGCTCCGCGGCCGCCGCCTCGAGCCCGTGTCGCTCGACGCAGTCGCGGAGGATCGCGGCGATTCGCTGCTCGGCCATCTCCGCGTAGGCTTCGTACTCGAGCCTCACCACGTCGCGGGTGGTCCCCTGAAAGGTCACGATCGCTCCGGCGCGCGGGCGTCCGACGGCGCGCGAGACGGCGTCGGGAGAGAGCGGCTCGCTCGCGATTCGGACGTGGATCGCCGGCCGGGTACCCGGTCCGTCGTCGCCACCGCTCACGGGCGGGATCAACGCCAGCTCGTCGCCCTCTGCGAGCGCCGCATCGGAGCCCACGTACTCGCGGTTGACTGCGGCCCGGACCGGCATCCGCTCGAGCGCCTCGCCGAGGGGTGTCCCGTCGCGCAGCGCCTCGAGCGCGTCCTCGACCCGGGCCCCGTCCGCGAGCTCGAGCTCGATCTCGTCGCGGCCCGCACGCTCGCGGAGCATCGCGAAGAGCCGCACGGTGACGGTCATCGACCCAATCGTAGGAGCTCGATCTCCACCCTGGTCCCCGCGCTCACCGTCGCGGTGTCGGTGGGGATGATCGCGAGGGCGTCGGCGCCCAGCATCGAGGTGAGCACATGCGAGCCCTGCTCGCCGGTCGTGCGGGCATGCCACCCGTCGTCTCGCAGCTCGAGGCGACAGCGAACGGCGTGGGCGCGCCCGGGGCTCTTCGCGTACTCCTCGTCCAGGATCGCCGTGGCCCGCTCGCGGTCCGGGCTCAACCCGAGCTGCGCCTCGATCGCCGGCCGGGCGAGGAGCAGGAACGTGACCATGGCCGAGACCGGGTTCCCCGGCAGCCCGAAGACGAGCGCCCCGCCGGGATGGGTCCCGAACCAGGTCGGCTTGCCCGGCCTCAGGGCCACTCCCCAGAAGACCTCCTCCGCTCCGAGGTACGAGAGCGCGGAACGCACGTGGTCGTGCTCCCCGACGGACACCCCGCCGCAGATCACGACCACGTCGGCGCCCAGCGCGCGCTCGATCGCCGCCCGGGTGGGGCGCGGCTCGTCGGGCACCGTGTACGTCCCCGCCACCTCGGCCCCCGCGCCTTCGATCAGCGCCGGTACCGTGTACGCGTTCGAGTTTCGCACCCCGCCGGGCCCGAGCGGCTCGTCCGGCTCGTATAGCTCGTCTCCCGTCGCAAGCACGAACGCGCGTGGCCGCCGCACGCATTCGAGGCGGGCGCTGCCGATCGACGCAAGCACGCCGAGCTCGGACGGTCCCAGCCGGGTACCCCGCCTGAGCACCTCCTCATCCGGGCCGATGTCCTCTCCCGCCCTGCGCACGTTGCGCCCCGCCTCGACCGCGACGGTGACCTCGACGCGGCCGTCGCGCGAGCTGGTGTCCTCGACCCTAACGACCGCATCCGCGCCGTCGGGAACCAGCGCCCCGGTCGAGATCAGGATCGCCTCTCCCGGGCCCACACCGCCGCGCGCGGGGCGGCCCGCACGCGACTCCCCCACGACGCTGAGGCGCACCGGAGCCTCCGCGCTCGCGGCGGCCGTGTCGGTGGCTCGGACCGCGAAGCCGTCCATCGCGGAGTTGTCGAACCCCGGGACCGGATCGGACGCTGCTGCATCGGCTGCGAGGACCCTGCCGAGCGCATCGCGCAGCGCCACCTGCTCAGCGGAAAGGAGCGAGGCTCGCTTCACGACAAGGCGCCTCGCGTCGTCGATCTCGATCAGCTTCGCCGCCACGCCTCCTCGGGGCGAGGGTAGCTGGGAGGATGGTCCCGCGGCGGATCGAGGCGCCCGCGCTCAGCGCGGGATGAGGCGCGTCGCCGTCGCCTTCCACGTGGCCGCCACCCGGCTGCCCCGCGCGAGGCCCAGTCGCGACGCCGACTCAGCGGTGATCTCCGCGGTCAGGTGCTGCCCTGCCAGGAGCCCGATCCGGGCGCGGTTTCCCACCTCGGTCACGCTGAGGACCTCGGCGTCGAGCCGGTTGAGCGCGGAGCCGCCGCGCGGCTCCCCGGCCGGCTCGAGGGCGATCTCCCACGGGAAGACGCTCGCCGCGACCGCGCCCGCGGCGACGTCGGTGCTTCGGATCTCCCCGCCCCCGTCGAGGGCGACCGCGGTCAGGCCGCCCGTGGTGCGGCGGGCGCCGCCCGTGAGCACGATCGCCCCCGTGAAGTCAGCGACGAACGGGGACGCGGGCGAATCGGCCAGCTCGGCGGCGGTGCCGTGCTGCGCCACGCGGCCAGCGTCCATGATCGCGACCTCGTCGGCCAGCAGCGACGCCTCGGTGAAGTCGTGGGTGACGAGAAGGGTGGGGACGCCGGCCGCCGCGATCGCTGCGGCGAGCTCCCGTGCCGCCGCGGCGCGCGTCTGGGTGTCCAGCGCGGACAACGGCTCGTCGAGCAGCAGCGCCCGCGGACTGCGGGCCAGCGCGCGGGCGAGGGCAACCCGCTGGCGCTCGCCTCCGGACAGCTCACCGGGCCGTGCATCGGCGAGCCGCGCGGCCCCGAAGCGCTCGAGCAACGCGACCGCTCGTGGCCGACGCGCCCGGCGCGAGCCCGGAAGGCCGTATGCGACGTTCTCCCATGCCCGCAGGTGGGGAAACAGCGCGTAGCCCTGAAAGAGGAACCCGCAGCCTCGGCGCTCCGGCGGCAGGTCGACGTCCCGTGCCGTGTCCAGCCACCGCTCACCCGCGCACGTCACCCGCCCGACATCCGGGTGGAGGAGTCCCGCCACGATCCGCAGCACGCTCGTCTTGCCCGCACCCGATGGTCCGGCGAGCGCCAGCGGTGAGCCCGGTCGCACCTCCAGGTCGACGCCCAGCCGCAGGTCGCGCAGGGCCTTGGTGGCGCTAGCCGCGAGCATCGCCGGGTCGCCGGACGAGCAGCTTCACCGCAAGCAGCAGGGCGGCGGAGACGACGACGAGCACCGCCGAGAGCGCGATCGAGGCCGTGAAGTCGCTGCTCAGGAACTCGAAGATCGCAAGCGGAGCGGTCTGGGTGATCCCCTGGAGCGAGCCGGCGAACATCAAGGTCGCGCCGAACTCGCCCAGCGCCCGGCCCCACGCGAGCGCGAGACCGGCACCGAGACCGGCGACCGCGCCGGGCACGGCGACCCGCGCGAAGGTCCCGGCCTCGCCGACGCCGAGCGTTCGCGAAGCGTCGAGGAGATCGCGGTCGACTGCCTCGAAGGCCGCGATCGCCCCACGCACGTAGAAGGGAGCCGAGACGAAGGTCAGGGCGACGATCACCCCCACCGTCTCCAGCACGAGCCGGATCCCCAGGTCCTCGATCGCGCCGCCCAGCAGGCCGCGCGGCCCGAAGGCCGCGAGCAGGGCGATGCCGGCGGCGGCGGGAGGCAGCACGAGCGGCAGCTCGATCAGCGTAAGCACGAGCGAACGACCGCGGAACGAACGCATGGCCAGCAGGTACGCGGCCGGCGTGCCGGCGAGAACGATGATCACGACGGCGGCGACTGAGGTCCGGAGGCTGAGCCACAGGGCGTCGGTGGCCTGGGGCTCGCCGAGGCTTGCGATCAGATCGCCCGGGCCCGCCTCCGTGAACAGCGCCGCGAGCGGCACCGCGAGGAAGCCGAGCGTCGCGAGGAGCGCGAGCGCGGCGCCGGTCCGGAACGCTCGATTGCTCACGGCGGCGGAAGGAAGCCCGCCTCGCGCAGCGCCCGCTGGCCATCGGCCGAGAGAAGCCCGTCCACGAACTCGGCGGCCTCCGCGGGATGCTCGGCGTCCGTCACCACCCCCGCGCCGTACGCGACCTCGGGGCGCAGCCGGGCGGGGAGGGCGATCGCCTCGAGCCTGTCCTCGGTCGCGCTCACGTCGGACCGGTACACGAAGCCGGCGTCGACCGCTCCCTGCGTCAGCTTCGCCACTATGCCGAGCACGTCGGGCTCGTTCGAGCGGGTGTTGGCGAGGATCGCTTCCGACTCCGCCGCGCCGAGGCGGCCGAGCACTTCGCGCGTATAGATCCCCACCGGCACGTTCTCGTCTCCGATCGCGATGCGGACGTCCGGTTCGCTCAGGTCGGTGAGCGAGCGCACCGAGTCCGACCCTGCCGGCACGGCGAGCACCAGGCGGTTCGTGGCGAAGGCCACGGGACGCTCCAGCCGCCCCTCGGCGTGGAGCTCCTCGGGCAGCGACGTGTTCGCGGCGGCGTAGACGTCGGGCGCCGCACCCTGCCGGATCTGAGCAGCCAGCTCGTCCGAGCCGGCGAACGAGAAGCGGGCACCCTCGTACCCGCCGCTCTCCGCATAGGCGGGAAGCGCCTCGCTCAGCGAAGCGGCGGCGGAGACGACCAGCTCGTCATCGCCGCCGTCACCGCCGCAGCCCACCAGGCCGGTGCCCAGCCCGGCGAGCAACAGCGCGGAAAGCGGGAGGCACGGGGCCCGCCGGCGAGGTCTCACCGGCGCTCGACCATCACCGAGGTCGCCTTCACGGTCGCAGCCGCGGGAACGCCCTCGACCAGGCCCAGCTCGTCGACCGCATCCTTGGTGATCGCCGCGGTGATCCGGTGCGGTCCCGCCTCGATCTCCACCAGCGCCATCACGTCCCCGATCTCGACCGAGACGACCTTGCCGGGGAAGCGGTTGCGGGCCGAGAACGAGTCGCCCGTGCGGTGGCGGGCCGGCGAGTCACTCAGCCGCTCGACCTCGGCGGCGGGCACGCGGCGCCGGTTGCGCACGTCGCGCGTCGTCTTCAGGCGGCCGGCGCGGTCCCAGCGCCGCAGCGTGTCGGTGCTGACGCCCAGCGCCCGCGCCGCGTCACCCAGGCTGAGGTCGGCCATCTGCCTAAGCATTGCATAGGCAGAGCGATAAGCCACTCAAGCTGGCGCCCGCCGCGCCCGCCGCAGCCGCACCGCGTACAACAGCGCCGAGGCGGCGAACAGCGCCGCCGTGATCGCGAGCCACCGGGGGAGGAAGGCCCCCGTATCGCGGCCGCTCGCCGCGATGTAGTTGTCCTCGCTCAGCCCGAGGATGAGCGGGAACCAGACCACGAACAGCACCCCGGAGACGATCGCCGGCACGCGCACGTAGTTGATCCCCGGAACCGCCACCGCGCGCGCGCGATCGGTCCCCGTCGTGCGCTGCGCGATCCGGTCGGCGAGTGTGTACAGCGGGTACGCGATCAGGTCGTGGGCGATCGACGCGCCGACCAACCACAGGACGAAGTTCCACGGGCTGAGCCCGTCGAAGACCTGGACCAGGACGAGGCCTGCGAACGCGAGGCTGGCGATCGTCGCCAGCAGGTGCAGGGGGTTGGCCCCGTAGGCGTCGCGGAGCATCACGCCCGCCCGAAGGTCATTCGCTCCACCCACTTCGTGCAATGCACTCCCGGCGCCGCGGGGACGACGATCCGGGCCGGGAAGCCGTGGTCGAGCGTGAGGTCGGCGCCGTTCACCCGCAGCGCGAGCAGCGAGTCGGGGTTCGCCACCTGGTTGGGCGCCAGGACGACGGAGCTGAACGCGCCCCCCTTCTGCAGCGACTCGACCAGCAGCTCCTCGTCGTCGTCCCCCACCCCGACCATCGCGGCGAGGTCGCGCAGCGGCACCCCCTCCCACTCCTGCGTCGTCGACCACCCCTCGACGCACGCGATCGGCAGCCGCGCCGCCCGCTGCGGCATCGCGGCGAGCTGCGCGCGCGACAGGGAGCGACGGCGTGCCCCCTCGAGCCGCAGGCGCCACCCCGGACCGACCCTGTCGCGGGTGATCCCGGCCGCGTTCGCCGTCTTGTTGATCGGGAAGTCGTTGGGGCCGTCGCCGTACTCTCCCCCCCGCGGCGCCAGCAGCGCCAGCGGGCGCAGCGGCCCGCCGATCGACTGGCCCGCCGCCATCACGCCGAGCGCGGCGGACCCGGCGCCGACCGTACCGAGCAGCCCGCGGCGCGAGATCGTCGTCGGGCCGGGCGAGGTCGGGGCGGTCAGCCCCGCGTCGGCGGGCTCGGGGCGTGTTGCGGCGCGGCTCTGCCGGGCCGGTGCGACCACTCCCTCGCGACGAAACGTGCGCAGGACGACCGGCAGCTTCAGCACCAGGTGCAGGGCCAGCGCCGCGAGGAAGATGAACGCGGCGTAGTAGTGGGCGGGGATGAAGGAGAAGCTCCACGGGCGCCACACCTGGATGTTGAGGACCCCGGTGGCGAACACGAACAGGGCGCCGCCGACGAGCAGCGCGAGGCTCAACCGCTCCAGCGCGTGGGCCGGCGATCTGACCGCGGGGCGCTCCCACAGCTTCGGGATCACCGACCACAGCTTCGCCACCAGGATCGGGATTGCGACCAGCCCCGAGCCGACGTGGAGCCCCTGCACCACCGCGTAGAGCCACGCCGGCGAGGTCGGCCACTCGAACAGCCGCAGGTCGAGGCCGGCGCCGGGGCCGAGCGGCGAGTTCGCCCCCAGCGCGGGGTCGTACGCGAGGTGGGAGAGGAACCCGGTCACCGCGCAGATCACGATCAGCGGCAGCAGCGCGGACCCGAGGACCGAGGTCAGCCACGGGCCGCGCACCGGGCTGCGCCATGCCTCGCGCCGGAACGGCCCCACCTCCGGTGGCTGCGGGAACCTCATCGCTCACCCGGCCGCGGATTCAGGATCTGCAGCGTGCCGCTGTCGCGGCCGGCGACGAAGACACGCCCCGAGCGAGGGTCGGCTGCGACCGAGTTCGGCTGGCGGACGGTCGCGAACGAGGCGAGCTCGCGCACAGCGCCCGCTCGACCGGGAAGGCGCAGCGCCACGAGCCGGTTCTCCCCCGGAAGGGTGACCCAAAGCACCCCGCGGCGGCAGTCCAGCGCGATGCCGTAGGGGCCACCCGAGAGCTCGACCCGGTCGACGCGACGCAGCTCGGGCTCGACCTCGTAGACCAGCACCGCCTCCCCCCCGGTGTCGGCGACGTACGCCCGCCGGTCGCAACCCGAGACGGCGTGGGTGGGCCCGACACCTCCAGAGACCGTCCCGTGCTGCTCGAGCGTGCTCGCGTCGTAGGAGCGCACGACGCGCTCGGCGACGGCAACCACCACGAGCTCTCCGTCCGAGGGGGTCGCGAGCCCGCCGGGCTGCGCCGGGGCTTCCAGCAACCCCGCCACCTCGCCGTCCTCGAGGACCGTGATCGTGTCCCCGAACTCGTTGCCGACGAACACCCGTCCACTCGACGCCGCGGCGTCGTGGGGGAACTCGCCCACCTCGACCGAGCGTGTGGCGCCGCCCGGCAACCGCACCTCGATCAGCTCGTTCGACCGCTCGGCCGGCACGAGCACGCGCCCTCCGGACGCCAGGGAGAGGTGCCGCGGCGACTCGGCGAGCGCCACCCGCCGCAGGACC
>JBOGZL010000102.1:0-1725 GCA_050697195.1 Solirubrobacterales bacterium | reverse complement strand
AGAATCTCCGAGCCGAGCTACGGCCTGAAGAAGGTCGAGGGCTTCTACATGCGCCGCCGCGACACCGCCGTCACCGACGGAAACGACTCGGTGGTGGAGTTCGAGCGCTGGCTGGAGACCCGCGAGCAGGGGATTCTCGATGCGATCGCGGAGTACAACCGCGACGACTGCGAATCGACCTGGCGGCTGCGCGAGTGGCTGCTCGGCCTGCGCGGGGAGGCCAATGCGGAGTTCGGCGTTGACATCGAGTGGTTCCGGCCGGAGGCGGTCGAACGCTCGGAGCAGGCGCTCGCCGAGCTCGAGGAGAACGAGGCCCTGATGGCTCGCCTGCTGGAGGCCGTGCCGGAGGAGCCCGAGCAACGGAGCGAGGAGGAACGGGCCCGGTGGCTGATGGCGAAGTTGCTCGAGTACCACCACCGCGAGGCAAGACCGGTGTGGTGGCTGATGTTCGACCGCTTCGAGGCCGACCCCGAGCAGCTCATCGACGATGCCGACTGCGTCGGGGGGCTGCGGCCCGATCCCGATGCAACGCCTCGGCCGGTGAAGCACTCGACCGCACACCGACTCCTCTTCGAACCCCAGGAGACGAAGGTCAGATCAGGCGACGGCGGCATGAAGGATCCTGCGACGGAGGCCCCTGCAGGCACCGTCCTGACCATTGATCCGGAGCGCGGTTGGCTCGAGCTGAAGCGCGGCCCGTCGCTGGAAGGGATCCCCCTTCCCGAGGCTCTGATCCCCGGAGGCCCCTACAACACAGACCAGCAACGCGAGGCGCTGCGCCGGCTCGCGCGGGACATCGTCGACAACGGCCCGGGCCTGGACGGCACCTATCCGGCGGCCCGCCAGATGCTGTGCCGTTCGCGCCCGCGGCTCAACAACCGCACCGAGGGCAAGCCCGCGGACCACGAGGGCATGAACATCGAGGAGCTGAAGGGGATCGTCGCTGCGCTTGATCGCAGCTACCTGTTCATCCAGGGACCGCCCGGGTCGGGCAAGACGTGGAGCGGGGCGCGGTTGATCGTCGATCTGATCGAGCGCGGCAAGCGCGTCGGCGTCACCTCGAACAGTCACAAGGCGATCCACACGATGCTCGAGGAGATCGAGCGCGTGGCTGAGGCGGAGAGGGTGGACTTCCGCGGTCTCAAGAAGTGCTCGCCAGACAATCCCGAGTCGGTGTTCGACGGAACCCGCATCTCCTCGGTCGAGGACAACTCGGCGCTGACAAATCCCGATGTGAGTCTCGCGGCGGGCACCGCGTGGCACCACTGCCGCGAGGAGGTCGACGGCACACTCGACTACCTGTTCATCGACGAGGGCGGGCAGGTGTCGCTCGCCGACGCGCTCGCCCTCAGCACCGCTGCGCGCAGCATCGTCCTCTTGGGCGACCCGCAGCAGCTTCCCCAGGTCGCCCAAGCCGCCCATCCCGAGGGATCATCGCTCTCGGTGCTCGAGCACCTACTCGGTGACCGTCAGACGATCCCGCCCGACCGCGGGGTGTTCCTCGAGCGCACGTGGCGGATGCACCCCGACGTGTGCGGGTTCGTCTCCGAGTTGATGTACGACGGGCGCCTGTATTCGGCGGAGGGGTGCGAGCGGCATCGGGTCATCGCCGATGGCGAGCTGACTGCTACTGGACTGCGTTGGCTCCCGGTCGAGCATGAGGGCCACTCGCAGGCGTCGCCCGAAGAGGCGGAGCGCATTGCGGGCGCCGTCGAGCCCCTGCTC
>JBOGZL010000101.1:0-5561 GCA_050697195.1 Solirubrobacterales bacterium | reverse complement strand
CTCCTGCACGGTCGGGTGGGAGTTGACAGAAAACCCCGTGACGGCGGACGCGAAGCGGAGCACGTCGCGGGCATTGATGCCATGGAGCGGCTCGGCGTGCGGACCCTCGGGGAGCTGGCGGCGCTGCCGCGCGAGGCGGTCGCGGACCGCTTCGGCCCGGCCGGCCTGGAGGCGCACCGGCTGGCCGCCGGCGAGGACGACCCCCTGCGCCCGCGCCGCCCTCACGAGGAGGTGTCCGAGTCGCTCGAGCTGCCCGAGGCGGCGTCGGGAACGCAGCTCGAGCGCGCTCTCTCGCTGTTGATCGGGCGCCTGCTCGCCCATCCCGCGCGCCGGGGGCGCAGCCTGCGCCGCGTGCGCGTGACGGCGCGCCTCGCCGCGGGGGGTGGGTGGCGCTCCGATGCGACCCTGCGCAGGGCGAGCGCCGACCCGGAACGGCTTCGCCTCGTGCTGCTCCCGAAGCTCGCCGAGCTGCCGGGACCGGCCGCCCGCATCGGGTTGCGCGCGCTCGACCTCGGGTCGCCCGGCCACGACCAGCCCGTGCTGGCACGGACGGCGACCGAGCGCCGCCGGGAGCGGCTCGGCGAGGCGGTCCGCCAGGCGAGGGCGGCGGGCGGTCGCGACGCGGTGCTGCGCGTGCTTGACGTCGATCCCGGCTCGCGGGTGCCCGAGCGGCGCGTGATGCTGACCCCCTTCGAACCCGAATGAGCGTTTATGCGGCCTCACCGGCCGATGTTCTGGCGGGGGATGACGGCACCCCGCGAGCCGTCGGGGCAGTCGGCGTGGACGCGGTGCGGGAGGAGTGGGTGGTCGAGGATCGGTGGTGGACCTCCACCCCGCTCCGCCGGCGCTACTTCGAGCTCGCCCTGGTCGACGGGCGGTGCGTGGTCGTGTTCCGGGAGCTGGAGGGCGGCCGCTGGTTCACGCAGAGGTCGTGATGTCCTACGTCGAGCTCCACTGCCACTCCGCGTATTCCTTCCTCGACGGCGCGTCCACGCCGGTCGAGCTCGCGGCGGCGACTGCGGAGAGGGGTGACCCGGCGCTCGCGCTCACCGACCACGACGGGCTCTGGGGGGCGATGGAGCACGCGCACGCCTGCAAGGCGGTGGGGGTCCGCCCGATCACGGGGGCGGAGGTGGCGGTCGAGGATCCAGGCGGAGCTGAGGTGTTCCACGTCACGTTGCTGGTCGAGGACGCGGACGGCTACAGCAACCTCAGCCGGCTGATCACCGAGTCGCACCGGGGAACCCGGCCGCGGCCGGATCGAGATCCCCTCCCTCCCACCGTTCCGATCGCCGAGCTTGAACGGCGGTCGGAGGGGTTGGTGTGCCTCTCGGGATGCGCGCGGGAGGGAGCGCTTGCGAGCAGGTGGGCGCGCGACGACCGCTGTGGCGCGGAGGCGCTGGGGCGGCGGTTGATCGCCGCATACGGGCGGGAGCGCTTCAGGGTCGAGCTCCAGCGTCCGCTGTGGCGACGCGATCGGGCGCGCAACCGGTGGCTCGCGGAGCTCGCAGGGCGGCTGGGTTCGGCGTGCGTGGCGACCGGCGACGTGCACGCGCACGCCGCCGAGCGTGCCCCGCTCCAGGACGCGCTCGTCGCGGTGCGCCTCGGCGCGACCCTGGAGGAGACCGAGCCGCGCAGGAGGGGCAACGGGGCGGCGGCGATGGCGCCGGCTGAGGAAGTGGAGGCGCGCTTTCGGGACCATCCGGAGGCGGTCGCGGAGAGCGGTCGGGTGGCGGACCGTTTGCGGTTCGACCTCACGAGCGATCTCGGGTACCGATATCCCGGCTCCGAGGACCCGACGGCGGACCGGCGGTTGGCGGAGCTGTGCCGGGCGGCGCTCGGGAAGCGCTATCCCGGCGGCGCTGAGCGGACGGAGGCAGAAGCGCGACTCGAGGAGGAGCTGCGGGTGATCCGGGCGCTGCGCCTGTCGGGGTTCTTCCTGCTGCATCGCGACCTGCTCGAGATGGCCCGGGAGGTGGCGCGGGAGGTGCGGGGTGCGGACACGGCGCGGGCCCTGCTCCCCCCGGGGCGCGGTCGGGGGTCCAGCGTGAGCTCGATCGTGTGCTACCTGACCGGGCTCTCGCACGTCGACCCCGTGCGCTGCGGCCTGTTCCTGGGGCGATTCCTGAACGAGGAGATCGCCGAGGCGCCGGACATCGACCTCGACTTTCCGCGCGACGTGCGGGAGACGCTGATCCCGCGCGTGCACGAGCGCTATGGGCCGGATCGCTCCGCGCTGGTCGCCGCCTTTGCGACCTATCGCTCGCGGGGTGCGGTGCGCGACCTCGGCAAGGCGCTCGGACTGCCCCCGGGTGAGATCGAGCGGGTGGCGCGATCGGTAGACATGCACGGGCGTCCCGATGCGCTGGAGCGCGACCTGGCTGAGGCGATCGGCCCCCGGAGGGCGGAGTCGGTGCGGTGGCGAACGCTGGTGAGGTTGGCCAGGGAGATGTGGGGACTTCCCCGCCACCTCTCCCAGCACCCGGGCGGGATGGTGCTCTCGACCCGACCGCTGGTCGATCTGTGCCCGGTGCAGCCGGTGGCGATGGAGGGGCGCCAGGCGGTGCAGTGGGACAAGGACTCGTGCGCGGACGCGGGCTTTTTGAAGATCGACCTGCTCGGGCTCGGGATGCTGTCGGCGGTCGAGCGGTGCGTGGAGGAGGTCGCGCGTGTGCGGGGAGAGCGGATCGATCTCTCGCGGATCCCGCTCGACGACCCGGAGGTGTACGCGACGATCCAGAGCGCGGACACGACCGGCGTCTTCCAGATCGAGAGCAGGGCGCAGATGCAGATGTTGCGCCGGACGCGGCCCGAGAACCTCGACGACCTCACGGTCCAGGTCGCGCTGGTGCGGCCCGGCCCGATCCAGGGAGGGGCGGTCCATCCGTACCTGGAGCGGCGAAAGCGCTTGCGGGAGGATCCCTCGTTCGAGGTTCCATACGATGACCCCTCGCTGGAGCCGATCCTGCGCGACACGCTCGGGGCGATCGTCTTCCAGGACCAGGTGATCCAGGTGGCGATGGCGCTCGCGGGGTTCACCCCCGGGGAGGCGGAGGGCCTGCGCAGGGCGATGAGCCGGAAGCGCTCCGACGCGGCCTTGCGGGCCCACAGGGAGCGGTTCATCGAGGGAGCGATCGGGCGCGGGGTGCCGGAGGAGGTCGCGGTGCGGACGTTCGAGGGGATCCTGGGGTTCTCGGGGTTCGGGTTTCCGAAGGCGCACGCGGCGGCGTTCGCGCTTCTGGCCTACCAGTCGACGTGGTTGCGGGTCCATTACGGGCCGGAGTTCCTGTGCTCGCTGCTCAACGAGCAGCCGATGGGCTTCTATCCGCCCGACGCGCTCGTCCACGAGGCCCAGCGGCGGGGGATCGAGGTGCTGGGGCCGGACGTGAACCGGAGTCGGGTGGAGTGCACGGTCGAGACAGCAGACGGCAGACAGCGGACAGTCCGAATCGGGCTCGGCTACGTCACGGGCCTGCGCGAGGACGACGCGGGAGCGGTGGTCGAGGAGCGCGATTGCGGGGGCGCCTACGGCGGCGCCGGCGAGCTCGCCTCGCGCTCGGGGGTGGGCCGGGATGCGCTCGGGCGCCTCGCCTGGGCGCGCGCGTGCGGAGAGATGGGGGGTTCGCGCCGGGAGGCGCTGTGGCGATTCGGCGTGCCGGCCGGGGGGATCCATGCGGGGGGCGACGTCCAGCTATCGCTGCCCCTGTCGGTGCCGGCGGCGCCCTCGCTTCGCGAGCAGACCCCGTGGGAGGACGTGGTCGCCGACTACGACGCGATCGGGATCGCGCTGGCGGAGCATCCGATGGCGCTCCTGCGGGGAGAGCTCGCGGACTCGGTCGCGTCGAGCGCGGAGGCGGCGAGCGCGCGGGACGGCTCGGCGATCGAGGTGGCGGGGATGGTGGTGGCGCGCCAGCGCCCCGCGACGGCGCGCGGGGTGGTGTTCATGCTGCTCGAGGACGAGCTCGGGACGATCAACGTGATCGTTCCCCCGCCCGTGTACGAGCGCCACCGGCTGGTGGTTCGGACGGCGTCGTTCGTGCGCATCGGCGGGCGGGTGGAACGCCGCGAGGAGACGCTCAACGTGGTCGCGGGCAGGCTCGCGTCGCTGTCGCGGCCCGACCTGCCGGCGGCGGACGTGCGCCACATCGAGCCCCCCGCAGACCGCGAGACGGGCCGCGCCGCGGCGGTCGCGGATCTCGCGGCGGCGCTCCCCGTCGCGCACAGCTTCGGGAAGCGCGGGCGGTGAGCGCTCGCTCCTTCACGCGTGCCTCAGGCGTGCGCCGGGCGCGCTGTGCAAGATCGGTTGCAGAACACGTGTTCTGTCCTCCCCCACCCGTACCTTCGCCCGCATGAGCCCGCTGACGACACCGCTGCGCGCCCGCCTTTACGACGCGCTCGACCTGGTGATCGACTTCGCCACGCTCGGCGAGTACGGGCTCGAGGAGCTGCCCGAAGACGGGCCCGGTTGCGAGGCGAGTGGCCGCACACATGCTGTCCCGGCGACACCGCGGGACTCGTGGCACGGCGGTTGGGAGGCCCTCGCGCCGGCCCGTCGCAGCTCCCCGGCCTAGCGCCGCCGGGGATCGTATGTTTACGTAGTGCGACCTCTTCGATATTCCATCAACGTCACATTGGACGGATGCTGCGATCACCGTGCAATGTCCGCGGACGAAGAGACACATCGTCACGCGACGAAGAATCTCGACCAGGCCGACGCTCTCCTCTTCGGCCGGGTGACTTACGAGATGATGGAGTCAGCCTGGCGGCCGCCGGGGCAGACGGAAGCGATGCCTGATTGGATGGCGCCTTTCGGCCGGACGATCGACGCGGCAAAGAAGTACGTCGTGTCGAGCACCCTGGACCGGGTCGATTGGAACGCGGAGCTCGTGCGCGGGGATCTGGGAAAAGCCGTTCAGGAGCTGAAGCGGGAGTCGGGTAAGGGACTGTTCGTGGGAGGCGTGAAGCTTCCGCTGGCGTTGGCGGAGCTGGGGTTGATCGATGAGTTCGAGTTCGTGGTGCAGCCCAGGCTGGTGGGCCACGGGCCGACGTTGTTCGCGGGGCTATCGAAGCGTGTCGACTTGAGGCTCGTGGGCCGGCTGGAATTCGGCTCAGGGGCGGTGGCGATGCGGTACGAGCCTCGGGCTTCCTAGAGGCGCCTGCCGGAATCGAACCGGCGTAAACGGCTTCGCAGGCAGCCGTTTACGGCTCCTCCAGGGTCACTTAGGCACGCACGGCGCGGCTGAGGTCGTCTCAGTTCACCTCGATCGTCACCGGTGGCGACAAAGTTCGGGACAAGAAACCTGTGCCGTCGAAGTGCTGGCTTTCACGCGAGGGTGTCGCACAAACCCCTCAAGCGGGTGCCAGCCGTCCGCGGAGTGCAGCCGGACTCAAGTTGTGCTGCCTGCGCACGCGCCCGGGCCCCGGCCCCTATCTGTAGCGAGCGAGCCTCATACCGCCGAGCGCAGGGACGGAACCACCTACAGGGTCCGGGTATGAGCCTCGCTCGGGGCTGAAGTTCGCGCAGCGAGCGCGATCCTCGAAGGCCGAGGGAGGCCGCGGGG